>JBCDJX010000015.1:0-45534 GCA_038747355.1 Pseudomonadota bacterium
TGCGGCGAGCGGTTGAGCCGCCACCTCGACGTGCATGTCGATACGATCCAGTAAAGGGCCGGACACTCGACCCCGGTATGCGGCGATACGGTCAGCGCTGCAATGGCAGCGACCGGACGAATCCCCGGCATAGCCGCAGGGCCGTGCTTTTACGGAGTTACAATGTCAGTCACAGGTTGTGTATCAATCTATTTAGTTGAATTTTATAAAGTAAGCTTGCACTGAAACGATATTGGTGACATCCACCATGTGACTACAAAGAGTATGGCGGTTCGCCGTACCGTCGCGCGCTCGAACGGGTGATTTGCATGTGGTTTGAGGAATCAGAAGGGGCGTTGATCGGCGTTTTCGATGACCCCAATCGGCCTGCCAATTTACGCATGGGGCTCGATTCGCTATCTGGCCTTCGAAATAGCGACCTTGAGCCGCTTCTGGCGGCTACCCAAAAGTATCTGTCTCCCAAGAAGTACCCGACTCAGGTGGCGTTGGCCCGCGGAAGTCTGGTGAAGTTTGGTCAATATTTGCGCGAAAAAGAGCAATCGAGACTTCCAGCATTCAACGACATCGACGGTTGGCAATTCATCATCTTTGATTGGTTTGCGTGGTATCTCCTTTCTTCACACGAAACTGTCGGTTTTCAGAGCCGAACCAAGGCTTGGGATACGTCCGCGGTACTTTGGTTGCGCGGACTCGTCGCGGAAGAATATTTACCAGACGGTCTGATATATCCTCGGGCCAGGAAAAAATCGCGCTTGGGAAAGAAACGAAGCCCGCGCCGGCCTGACTTCATTGGCGAATACTCGGCAACCACAACCAACAATCCCATCGATAAGACACTCGCCGGCCCACTCTTCTGGCGCTCGGACAGCGAATATCTGGATGAAATCGAGTTAGTTCTCCGCAAGCGCGACAACGCTCTGCGCCGCGTTGTTGACGACTACTGGTTACGACTAACTAAGGACTACAGAGCCGGCAAGCGCCTGCTTCGACTAGTCTCGATGGATGAGTTTCGAGAGCGAGAGGAACTCAACCACTGGACCGTACATTTGGCCGACAAGATAAACGGGAAAGATACGCCCGTATCCAGTCCAGACGTCGAAAGGAGCGCCAGTTGGGCGCTCCACATTCTACGGTCAGAGCTCTGCACGAGCAGCAGTGAGTATGTATTTTCAAACACCTCATTGGTCGCACATCCGGGTTGTCGCAGCGGCTTCCTTCAGAAGAGGTTCGGGACACCAATAGACCCCATACTGGACTCAACAGCACTCACACGAGAGCAAGCATCGCTAATGGACTCTCGGTTGCTGTTCATGCGGTTCCTCGGGGTACTGACGCTCCTGGATGTCACCGTGGCGATCATCATACTGATTCAAGAACACCCCAATCTGACACCTCAAGCCATTGCCAATGCAAAACTCGTCAGTCCAGCGGGCAAGAGTTACGTCATTGCAACAGGCGAGGGCCGAACAGTAACTTTCTCCGTTGATAAGCCGCGAGCGGGGGTCAGAAAGTACGCCCAACTGACGCCGCGAGCTGCCCGAGTTATGAAACACCTAATCCGCGCAACAGCGGACGCTCGCGAGCTGCTCAAACGTGCGAATCATTCGCATTGGCGATACCTGTTCCTTGGCTGTCCCGCCGGTCCAAATAGTCGCATTGGCTTGCTTAGCGGTGTCACAGTCAAGAATATCGTTTCGTCCGGCAAACACAGAACCCTTGCCCGGTTCTATCCGGAGCTTGAGGCTGCCGGTATAGTTCTCGGCGTAATCAATTTCAAGCGAATCCGATCAACCCAAGCTGTTCTCGAGTGGCTAAAAACAGGCTCGCTGGGTCTAGCATCCAGGAAGATCGGCAATTCGTACGCCACCGCTGTTCAGCACTACGTCCCCGAACCACTGATAAAGATTTGGAATGAACGCATTATCCGGCGATTCCAAAACACCCTCATCGTCCTTGCGGCTGCCGACGAAGACTACTTACTGGATGTCGCTGATATCGAGAGTTTCAGTGATCTGCAGTCATTCTTGTGCCAACTGCTAACGGAGAACTTGCCCGGCAGTTCGCCAATCGCCGACGAATTGCATCGCCGATTTAGCAACTCGAAACTAATCGGCGCAACAGAGCCTCCACTACCCGACAGCCGCGAATACGCACTGTTGTCCGTCCGGCTGAGTCCGAACTCGCTTGCAATGTTGTATGCGTATCGCGAAACAGCTCTCGGTCGCTTGTCACCACACAAACTGAATCAGGTTGATAGGAAGACCGGTATCGCACCCAACTCGTTTATCCGACTCGCAACACTGTTTCAACATGCATCCGAAGCGCAGGAGCTAAGCAATATTCTGCGCGAATCTTTGGACGTTGCGAGACTTCGGGAAGTCAACGAACTTGCACAACGAATGCAGCCGGATCTGAATCGCAAATTTCGCAATCTTCGGATTGACCCGGCGTGGAGCGACGAATTTTGAAAGACTCGAGTTTCTTAGAGCGAATTGAAGACATTCAGTTAGTGAAGCCGCCGTCGATGAGTCAAGCTGAATTTGCAGAGTTGCTCGTTACCCTCGAGGACGCAAAAGATCGACTAAGGCCGTATCGAGGCGTCTTTGAAGCGGACTGGTTACTGTCAGACTTCGACGCACCGTATTGGAAAACCAAGTCGCTTGACTCAGCCCGGGTCGACGGTGATTGGGTCAACACCATGGATGTCAATTGGTCTATTCGACTGGCAGACGGGGAATCTCTTACCGACCGAAGACACACCAAGACACTGACAACGCTGAAGAAAGCAGCATTTCTCTATCGTCAAGGATTCGCTGAAGGTCCAGTGCCAACACTCGATGTATGGCGTGCATTTGTATACGACTTGTTCGGACTAGTTCGTTGGTTGAATTTCAGTGGTCATTGTCGCAGCCAATTGTTGATGCTGAATCAGTGGTCTCTCAATCAGCTAACGGCCGAGCTGGCGAAAGGTGGATGGAGCGGCGCGTTCCAGTACCCGGAAAGAATCGTTGCAACGCTTTACGCCGCGACATTTGCACGCGATTGCCCACAAAGCATCATAGACGACCCAGGAAACGTTCCTTCCAATGTCCGGGATGCCATCATCGCACACCTCGAGGCGCGGTCAGCCTACACCGTGGGCGGCAGACGCCGCGATGCGTTGTCGCGCAAGTTCCTATGCGAGTTGTTGAACGAACCTTCCCGCGCTCTCTCCGGCATCTCCGAGCGAACGCGCGCCGTCATTCGGCAGTTTGAGCCGCGCATAGCCGATGCCAACGGTCTATTAATCAATACCGGCAATAAGCGGCGATATCCGTCGCATCGAACCATCACTATTGAAACAGCGCTGGCTCGACCGACAACAGGAGCGGCTGCGAAGCGATTGTGCGGATCCGTAAGAATTCTGCTATCGCTGAGCCGGCATCTGCCGAACGGTATTCCCGATCCATCGACAATCAATACGGCGAGATCTTTGCGCGTGCGTTACCCGCACTCCCGGCCGAAAGGACACACTCCAATGATCCCGATTGAGACCGGTCTGCGGTACCTCAATGAAGCTATGAAATGGGTGCACCAATTCGGTGATGCTTTTCTGGAATTCTACCTAGGCGTAGTGACCGTAGTCGTCAACGAGTCGCAGTCGCACGACATGACGCAGTGGGACATCGAACGACTGCACAAGCGAGCACTGCAGAGCACGCCGATGCCTGCAGCCCTCAGCACTGCCGGATTTGATTTGTCGGTGAGGCACGCGACGGTCAACAAAAGTGGGTCTGTGACCCAACCAGGACAATTGGACATCACAAAGGTGCTTCAAATCTGGGTTGGCGCAATAGCCGTCCTTTGCGGCATGTTTAAACCGTCCAGGGATTCCGAGGTAACACGCTATAAGCGGAACTGCCTGATAGGTGAAGGCCCGTACTGGCTGGATGGAAAAATTGCGAAGACCGGCGTTCGCGAGCATCGCGACTCGTCCGGCGGAAAACCGATACCCGCTATCGCTGCAAGAGGTATCCAGCAGTTACAAACCCTAAGCGCTGCTCTGGTAGATCTTCACGACGAAAAGAACCCCGTTCAGGCAGAACGGCTGTTCTATTTGCCAAAGAAGGGGATTGGGGTCGGTGCTGTCGCGGTAACCAATGCCGGATTAGATCGGTATATCGATGCTTTCTGCGACTACGTGGACATGCCGCTCGATAGCCTCGGTCGCCGATGGTATTTGCGAATTCACGAAATGCGAAAGTGGTTCCTGCTTTTGTTGTTCTGGAGCGGCCGGTACGACGTTCTGGATGCGGCTCGGGACATCGCGGGACACAGCGACGTATCCGATTTGTACGCGTACGTTGAACGCGAATTTTCGAGTGATGATTTCTACAAACTGGAGGCGGAGTACTCGGTCGATCGCCTTCGTGACTATGACTACACCCGGGAATCTCATCCGGAAGAACGGGGATTAGTCGAACTCTACAATTTGGTATTGAGAGAATTTGACGTTGAACAACTCGAGTTAGTGCCCGATCGAACATGGCAGTCCTACGTTACCGCCTTAAGGCAACAAGATGCATTCCATCTGGAACCGCATAGCGTATCGGATGAAAACGGTAACTCGAGAATTTGTATCTCCTTCCGCGCACGCGCCGACAGCGCGCTAACCCTCTAATCCAGGACAAGACATGAGATCGACGAAAACTCAGTGTGAATCCAGCATTCGCGCACGTGCGACGGCACTGAAGTCGCTCATCGATGGCGAACAGCCGATTGATCGATCGCTTGTGAAGGCCTGCCGAAGCGCAGTTGCTTTCCAACGCTATCGCCACAAGAAGCTCGGAATTACGCCGTTTGGCTCGCGAAATACGTTAGTCAAATACGCGAATTCCGTTTTGGGTAATGAGGTCGATAACAAAACCGGTTGGCAGTACCTCAATGACCTTCGGCAGGCCGTCCACATTAAGTTCCGCAACACTCTCAGCCCGCGGTCGGCCGCTGAGGTTCACCGTCGGGACATGGCGACCGTTCGAGACTTGACGCAGCGCCTCGACCAAAGCGAGCGCATGCTTCTCTCACAATCCAAAGCCTACATGTGGCTTCTCCAAGAAATAAACGGGCTCGCCCGTTCTCGCCGTTTCTCCAAGGACGTGCGGGAAAGTCTCTATATCGTACTGAAATCTCATGCGGATACGTTCGGCCATCTGTTTGATCCGGATGCGCGATCAAGGGACGACGCCGACAACGTCGTTGGCATTCGCGACCGTTAATGGGTAAGCATAGACACCAATTGTTCCGAGCATTGGACAGCGTCACGTTGCCTGACAGCACGCGTCGTGTTGCGAGTCGTCAGTACCTGAACAATGAGGTAATCCCTTGTACAGCATTCGTCCGTTGGCCGAACGGAAAGCCTTGTATTGCTGCGAACATGTACCTGATGGACAACGCCCACAAGTGGACGGGTCGTACCGCGGTCTCGTACGCCGCAGAATTGACAGAACTCTTAAGGTACTGCGAGAAAACGGAGCGACGCTTCTCAGACCTTGATGATAGCGACATCTTTGCTCTGTCGATGTCGCTCAGTACGGAAACGCTGGCCAGCGATCCATCCCGTAGGCGACGAAATGACAATCGGGTGCGTGCCTTACTGGGACGCTATTTGACGTTCCTGAATTGGTATCAGAAAAACCTGCACACCGGTATTACACCGATCGTCGGTGAGAAACGCGATGCAGCCGCCATCTGTTGCGAAAAGCATGTCAATGCGCGGACAGGCGAGTCCTATTGGAAACACCGTTATATGCCGACGAGCGTCAGTACTGACCCCAAGTTGCCGATCGCACTGAGTGTCATCGAGGACATTGAAGCTTCAATCGAGCATCTCGCCGATCCAGTCAATCTACCCGAAGCCGCCCGTCGGCACTTCCAGTCTGACGCCGCTATGCAAGAGCGAAGATCGACTTACCTTTACGAGCGGCGGAAGATCATGATCTGGTTGCTGAAACGTACCGGGCTGAGACCCGGAGAGATGATTGCACTTAGTTTGAAGGCCAATTCGGAGCCTTTCAAAACCCATGCACTCGTGATCCCGACACTCAAGCGTCGAAAGATCAAACCGCCGCCGCGTAAATTTGGCCTGCTGCCAAAGGATGAAACGACACTGTTTCGCTACATCACCGCCCGCGATACCTGGTTTGACTTCGTTTCAACTCGCGATCGAAGGTTAAAACGATGCGACAGCCTGTTCCTCTCAGTGGCGCCCGGTCGCCTCGGGCAGCGCATAGCCAAAACGGCCATCGAAAAAGACTTTCGCACACTGTGTGTTCACGCCGGATATCGCGATCAAGAGTCTTGTATTTCGATGTTTCGACATCGGTTCATTACCTACGAAGTCATGGCGCACCTGAAAGTTTGGGAAACTCGAAAGGGTGCGGTAACCACCATAGAGGACTATCGTTCAATCCTCGAGCGTGTACGGATCAAGACCGGGCACGCCAACGTGGATTCGCTGTGGCACTACATCGATCTCGCCAGAGGAATGGAGGGCCTTTGGACAGAGGCGGACCGATTTGCACATCGGGTTCATGCAGCCGATCACTTTTTGTCTGACATGCGCAACCTTCGACGATCTGTTCGATCCGAAAGAGAAAGTGACGTCGATCTGAACGACATCATCGACAGCGCCCTATCCACACTCTCATCGATCATCGGCGATGCAAAAAAAAACAGGTAGCATTGTCAGTCGAGCTTTCAAACAGTTTGATCATTCGTCTAGAGGCTCGTGGCGGTCTTGGAAATGAAACGATCCAGCAATAGAGCGGCCCTAAGATTTGGCGACTTTGAGCTTCTGTCAAGCCCGCTTCGGATGTCAAAGGCCGGCGTCCAGGTGGAACTCAGGAACCAGGCAAAGCAGTTGCTTCGCCTTCTAGCCGCCCGCACCGGCGAGGTGGTTACCTATGATGTTATGCAACGAACTCTTTGGCCCGAGCAGATTGTCGACCTTAAGTCGAATATTTACGTACTGATCGGCGAGATTAGGCGAGCCCTCGACGATGATGCTAAGGATCCTGCTTATATTGAAACCGTTCCCGGGCGCGGTTATCGCTTTGTTGCCACAGTACGTAATGCCGTCGAGACTGCGAGCAACGAAACACCCGGGAATGTATCTCCATAGGGCATTTGAGATTCCTTGCGCCTGTCCGGGCCGATCGGGGCGCTACGATTATGGCTTGAAGCGCCTTTTCACGATTGTTTTGCCGCTTCCAAAACTCGACGAATTAGTCACTTTTTCAGCTGTCGGTGCCGGTGTCGGCACGCGACGATAAATTGCATGGTACCCATGCGTATTCGCTTAGTTTCGTTGCGAGCCGAAGAAGACCGAATAGTCGCCACGGCAAGGGCTTATGCAGCTCAAGCTCAAATTTTGCTTGAGTGCGAAGTCCCTATCGATCCATCGGCTACTTATGAAGAAATACTGTCCGTCGCAAAAGACGAAATTCTACGTTACCTAGATCCGGCATAATCAACTGGAATTGGTTGCAAATGGTAGTAAGGTGCCATATTTGAATCCGTTCTCGGCACCGGGGTAAGAAGTGTCAGCGATAGAGGACATCATCAAGTGGGCTCAGGGCTTGCCTGAATGGCAAGGGGACGCAGTCCGGCGATTGTTGGAGCAAGGCGAGCTAACTGGCGACGATCGCGACGAGATATTCCAGATGGTCAAGGTCGCTGCAGGCATTGACTCGGAATGTGTCGAGCCAGTTGCTCCAGAAGTCGGCGGATTCTCAGGTACCGGTAAGGTCCTGCAGCGTATAACGATCCGACGAATCCACGAAATTGGGCATGTCAACGCCGTTGAGGACAGTTCGACGATTCCGTTTGGCCATGAAGGGATCACAGTTATCTATGGAGAAAATGGCAGCGGCAAATCGAGCTACGCGAGAATTCTAAAACGAGCCTGCCGGGCGCGAGACACTAAGGAGGCTATCCTGCCTAATGTCTTTGATAGTGGAGCTAAAGGACCTGCCACAGCCACCATCAAGATCGCAGAAGGCGACGCAGAGAATGTCGATCTACGGTGGACAGATGGTGAGGCGAGCGATGAGCGACTAACTAGCGTGACGTTCTTCGACTCGAAATGCGCCCGCGTTATTGTCGACGACAATAACGAAGCGACCTATATACCTTACGGATGCGAGGTGTTCGACGGTCTCGTTACTCTAGTCAAATCCTTAAGAACTAGGCTTCAAGCTGAAAAGCCGTCTCCGACCGAGCCCACAAGCGTAGACGTAATTGCAGGCACAGACTCAGATGTATTCCTCAAAAACCTAAACCGAAACACCAAACACGCGGACATTGATGCAGCAATTGGATGGGCAGAGGCCGATGATAAGGAGCTCGCACAGCTTGAGTCGCGAATCGCAAAATCTGGCACGCCAGCACTTCTGAAAGAAGCGAAGAGATTTGAAGTAACGGCCAATCGAGCACAGGAGTTGTCAGACTCAATTAGTAAAGCATTGAACGGACTATCGGCGAAACTGGTTGATCAGATAAATTCGCAACTTGACGAGATCACCGCGGCGAAAAAGGCTGTGGAACTGGCGGCTCAGGCCAGTCTTCAAGATGAGCCGTTGCCAAGCGGCACCTCAAATGAATGGAAGCTGCTGTTTGAAGCAGCGAAAGACTACTCAATTGGCGTCGCCTATCCGGATGCCGAGTTTCCCGCCACTGGACCGGAAGACCTATGTGTACTGTGCCAGCAGCCCTTAGATGAGGATGCGCGCAGCCGGCTGAAACGCTTCCAGAAGTTCATGGAAGACAAGTCAGAGCAAACTCTGCGATCCGCAGAGGCCGCACTAAAGAAGATCACGGATGACGTAAATGGACTACAAGTCCCGCGCTCGGGCGATTTTGGCAATGTGATCGACGAACTGAGCACCGAGCATCAAAAATCAATTAAGCAGTCACTAGCCATGCTACATGCGGAGAAAGATCGGCTCAAAGATGTAACGCCCCAAAGCGGTAAAGTCGCGCACTCTACGCAAATCGAAGCTTTCCAAGAGGAGCTTGCAAGTCTTAAGGCCAAATTGAAGGGAGCGGCTGCGCAGGCAGAAAAGGACGCGGACCCGGCGGCTTTGAAGAAACTGGAAGCATCCCGAAATACGCTTGTATCACGGAGGGCCTTGAATAGTCTCAGGGAGGATATCCGCCGCTTTGTCGAAGACAAAAAGCTCGAATTCAAGTACACCCAAGCGATTCAAACACTCGGTACAAAGCCTATATCTGAAAAGAGCAAAGAGATTATAAGCGCGAGTCTTTCGCCTCAATTGCAAGGCGACTTGGCAACCGAGTTGAAGATGTTGAACGCTGACCACTTGCCCCTGGCCGTGAATATCTCTGGGCGAGAAGGTGGTGCTCGTCACCAGATCACATTGAATGCCGAGAGGCGAGCAAGACCGTCTGACATCTTGAGCGAAGGTGAACTTAGCGTCGTCGCCGTAGCAGGGTTTATGGCAGAGCTAGGGGGCACAACAGTGAAGTCACCTATCGTATTAGATGATCCGGTTTCATCACTTGACCACAGATATAGTCGTCACATCGCAGAGCGTCTCGTCGAAGAGGCGAAAGAACGTCAAGTAATCGTCTTCACTCACAACATCGCATTCCTAGTTGAAATTCAGAAGCTGTGCGCAGGCATCCCGCTCACAGTCCAGACCGTACGCCGACACGGTAGAACACCCGGCAAATGCATGGAGGGGCTTCCGTGGGAGGCAATGCCGGTTAGTGAGAGACTAAATTTCCTTGATGGCCTCGTGAATGATGTCGCGAGCATTCACGGTGAGGACGACGAAAAATACAATAAGGAAGCAGCTTACATCTACGATCTGCTTCGCTCGACGTGGGAGGCGTTTATCGAGCAGAAACTGCTAAATGCGACTGTGAGGCGTCACGATATCGACGTCCGGACGCAACAACTCATGCAGGTTGAGATTGAAGATGGTGACTGCAAGCGCGTCGATGACGGAATGTCGAAATGCTCGAATTGGATGGCAGGACACGACAAGTCTCAAGCGCTATCCGTGAATCGCCCCGCGCCCGGTGAGCTGCGCGATGATATCCAAGAGCTCCGATCATTTATGAAAGAGATCAACAAGCGGGGCCCAGTGGTTCAGAAACGAAGGAAAGCCAGTCTTAAGCCGCAGCAGCCGAAGCTTGGCTAGTCTTGACTTGCTTGGTCTAAACCGCACGGCCGGGTACGATCCGTGAATGACTCCTGAAGCCTTTGTAGCCAAGTGGTCTGAAGCCACAACTAAGGAACGGGCCGCATCCCAGGAGCACTTTATCGACCTGTGCAGAGTGCTTGGCGAGAAGACCCCGCACGAAGCAGATCCCGCCGGCGAGTGGTATGCCTTTGAGAAAGGTGTCGAGAAGACAGGCGCCGGACGAGGCTGGGCTGACGTCTGGAAGAAAGGCTGCTTTGGCTGGGAGTACAAGAGCAAGAGCGGTGGGCGAGCCAGCACCATGTCAGGCGCGCTGAAGCAGCTTCAACTTTACGCGCTGGCGCTTGAGTCCCCGCCCCTTTTGATCGTATCCGACATCGACACCATCGAGATCCACACAGCGTTTCAAAACGCTGTGCAGGAGGTCCATTTCATTAGGCTTGAGGAGCTTGTCGATCCGGACAAGCTAAAACTTCTGCGGTGGGCGTTCCGTGAACCTGAGCGCCTCCGACCTAAACGTACAAGAAACCAGATCACCGCTGAGGCCGCTGGCCAATTTGCCGAACTCGCCTACACACTGCGAGGCGAGGGTCATGATCCTCTTGAGGTTGCTCATTTCCTGAACAGATTGCTGTTCTGCATGTTCGCCGAGGACGCCGGCCTCCTGAAATCCGATCTGTTCACGGGCATCGCTGAGCAAGGCGTCGAGCATCCCGATCACTTCGACCAGATTGTGACGCGCCTGTTTCAGGCGATGCAGACTGGCGGCCCTTTCGGTACGGACATTATCGACTGGTTCAACGGCGGATTGTTCGATAACGACGACACATTGCCTGTCACGCTGGCTCAGATACGAACGATTCGCGATCTGGCACGGATGGATTGGAGCCAAATCGAACCAGCAATATTCGGCACGCTCTTCGAGCGCGGCCTTGACCCTGCGAAGCGAAGCCAGCTTGGTGCGCATTACACAGATCCCGATTCCATCATGCGGCTTGTCAATCCGACCATTGTTGAGCCACTTATGGAGGAATGGCGCGCAACGCGAGCCGAAATCTCGAAGCAAATGGAACACATGGAGAGGGTCAAGACCAAGGCTGCGACACGCAAACGTCGTAAGGCTGCTGAAGACGCCTTTTTTGGCTTCCTGGAGAAACTACGTAACTTTCGAGTACTCGATCCAGCGTGCGGTTCCGGGAACTTCCTCTACCTGTCCCTTCAGGCCCTGAAGCGCATTGAGCACAGGGCCAATATTGAAGCTGAAGCGCTGGGATTGGCGCGGCAAGCACCTATGGTTGGGCCTGAAGCGGTTATGGGAATCGAGCTCAATGCCTACGCGGCCGAGCTTGCCCGCGTCACTGTCTGGATCGGGGAAATCCAGTGGATGTTGGATCACGGCTACTCGCTAAGCAAAGATCCCATACTTAAGTCGCTCGATACCATTGAACAGCGTGATGCGATCCTTAATGAAGATGGAACCGAACCCGACTGGCCACCTGCTGACTTAATAGTCGGCAATCCGCCTTTTCTCGGAAACAAAAAGATGCTGGCGGAGTTGGGCGAGAGCTATGTCCGATCATTGCGGGCCCTCTACACAGCAGGAATGCCAGGTGGGGTAGACCTCGTAACTTACTGGTACGAAAAAGCTAGGGCACAACTCGTCGCGGGGCTGGTCGAGAGAGTCGGCCTTGTTGCCACGAACAGCATTCGCGGCGGGGCCAATCGATCAGTAGTCGATTCTATTTGCAGAGATGCAGAGATTTTTGACTCTTGGTCTGATGAACCTTGGGTAAATGAAGGTGCCGCAGTTCGCGTATCGCTGATTTGTTTTGGTATGCCAATTGCGGGTCGTCAAAAGCATTTGAATGGCGATACGGTGGGCGCCATCTACGCTGATCTCACAGGCGATACGCATGGGGCAACTGACCTGACATTGGCGAGAGTACTCCCCGAGAATTCTGGGGTCGCTTTTATTGGCGGAATGAAAAAGGGCCCATTTTACGTCCCAGGTGAAACAGCGCGGAAATGGCTTTTGTGAGGGGGCAAACCGAACGGAAGGCCTAACTCTGATGTCGTTCGTCCTTGGCTCAACGGAATGGATGTAACGCGCAGACCTTCTGATACCTGGATCGTTGATTTTTCGGAAGGCACCGTGGAGGCAGACGCGGCACTGTATGAAGCTCCGTTCATCCATGTTCAAGACGTCGTCAAGCCAATGAAATCCAAGGTTCGAAATAGGCGAGAACGCGAGAACTGGTGGATTCACGCTCGGACAGCGCCCGACCTGAGAAAAGCTACTACGAATCTGTCTCGATTTATCGCAACACCTCGAGTCGCAAAACACCGGCTCTTTGTTTGGATAACAGGGTCCGTCGTAATCGATGGTCAACTTGTGGTAATCGCTCGCGACGACGATACAACCTTCGGAGTGCTGCACTCACGTGCACATGAATTATGGGCGCTGCGCATGGGCACCAGTCTTGAAGATCGTCCCAGATATACCCCGACAACCACGTTTGAGACCTTTCCCTTCCCTGACGGACTCACGCCTGACAGCGTTCCGGCGGAATTTGCGAACGGACACGCTGATTCGATTGCCGAAGCAAGCAAGAAACTCGTACAGTTGCGAGACACTTGGCTTAACCCATCCGAATGGACTGATCGAATATCAGAAGTCGTCCCAGGGTACCCGGACAGAGTTGTCCCAAAGAAGGGACATGAGGATGATTTAAAGAAGCGGACGCTGACTAACCTTTATAACCAGCGACCTCCATGGCTTGATAACGCCCACCACGAGTTGGATGAGGTTGTGGCAGCAGCTTATGGTTGGCCCGCAGGCCTCAGCGACGACCAAATATTGGCGAACCTGCTCGAATTGAACCTCGGTAGAGCGACAGCTGAATGATCTACTCGTCCAGAAGACGTGGTTCTTGGGAGCGCTTGCGCATTTGATCGCGTTCTCGTAATTGAGCATCTATAAAAGCACCCATGAAGGGCCCTGGTTCTTCGTTTGCACACATAAAACCAAACACGTCACGTGAGGCGAGTTCAAGGGCATGTGTTTCGTGACGGGGCCCTACCCCATGGCGAAATTGATCAATATTACTGGCAACGAAAGCTAAGACCGATCTTTGCTCAACATAAACGTAGCCTCCTGATCCCGATCTGAACTCTTCACGACCGACACCAAATGGGCAGCCTACGGCAACCTCCGGATAGCCTAGTCCGTTTTTTCGGGCAATAGCCGAAATGATAAAGTCCATCAACACCAAGTCATCAAGCTGATTTCTCTTCACAGAATGCTCGTATGCGGAGTTTTCCGGCGAGTGCCTGCGCGCGGATTCCCTCAGAAATGTATTTACTGCGCGGATCAACCGACTGTGATTATCGATGTCTTGCTGCACAGCCTCTATGGAAGACTCCGGATCTAATACCCTGCTAATCACTCTGAATGTGTCGCCGCCTCCCGCGAGCCTCCGAACATCGCGAACAACCCCATGAATCAATATCGAACTAGCCGCTTCGGTCCGATCCTTCGGCAAGTTTCTTTGGTCTGCCAACACACTGCGAAAATCGAAACTCCAAGGCTCGTCGTACATTTGGGCGTAGGCAAGTAACGTGTCGTATCCGATTTCTCCCATGCTGTCGAGTAAAGGACTGAGTCTCGAGATCGACTCTGGGTTATCAAAGTCAATTGAGGAAATGATCTGTGAAACAGCTTGGATCCGGTCTGTCTCTGCTTGGCGCTCTATGATTTCATTCTGCTGGACAATCAGATATGCCTGCGCAATCGCAATAAAAACCGCGGCAATACTACCCACCACTAGAACAATCCGAGGACGTAGATACGCACTAGCAAGTCCCAGTAGCGCGCTTCTCGGAAAGGGCGCATTACCGTTAGCGTATTCGGAATAGTCCTTGAGGAGCGTACGAAGGGCGCCAAGTACGCCAACTTGGTTCTCCTTGAGGGTCTTCTCTAGCTCATCGATACGATCATGGGGGTCTCTCTCTCGTGTCTTCTCATTCATATTCAAGTACCGGCATCACTTCTTTAGTCACCTTGGAAGAGGACCGGTTTGATTATGACATTGGTGTCGGCTTTCGGCCCAAGTGGTCGGGACTACAGGCACGGCCCCAAATTCTCAGCGGACAGCAATTTTAGTGAGTGCCATTGAAAGCCCGTGCGGCTTAGCTTGGCTTCATTGACCTATGGGGAAATGCATATGGTCTTAAGGCGATGGCGAAGCAACTCGATTTAGTCGCCGTCAGGTAACCCGACTCCAACGATACGCTCATCATTGACGCGCTTGAGCTCCCTTTTCAGCCGGCAGATCTCCCGCTTAGCCTCGAACTTCTTGTTGTTCTTCTCGGCGTCGGGCCCGTAACGGAGCTTCCAGGAAATATAGACGGTGCGTCGTGTTTCCCAGTCGCCTCGCTACATCTGTGACCGGATATCCCAACTCGACGACCTGCTTGACCGCCTCAATCTTCAACTCTTCCGAGTATCGCTTGCTGCTGATAAGCACCTCTCTCGTTGCCATTTTGCTTGGCTGAAAGATTACTAGCAAACCGGACTCGATTCACAAGGCAGATTCCAGTCCCCCTGCGATCAGCCACGAGATATATCAATATGTTAGCTTTAATTAACAGATATGGAAAAATGATACAGCATAAGCTAACCTGAGGGAGCGTATAGAAAACGATTCCAAGACTATTGGACTCACTCGAGAATAGTCGCTGGTCTTTCTTAGAATTGCCAAATCTGAGCCGAATGGCTTGTGGAGGTTTGAATGTTCGAAATGAAAGCTCGTCTGCAGATCGCAGCCGCAGTAGTTTTGATGTTCCCATGTTTCTCCTTTGCTAACGAATTGTTGGTGGAAGTTTCGAAGGGAGACGAGCAACGCATTGCAGCGCGCAACAAATTTTTCATCGAAGAGCAGCTTTACTTCGCCAAGAACCACCGGATTGTTCGTGTTAACTCCGGTCTTTTGACTAGTGGAACACCAGTAATTCGTTTGACTTTGTTCGCGTTGGAGATTGACGTCGAACGCCAGGCTTTTGAATTTTTGGGTGACGAAACAGGGTTTATCTGGCGCGGGATTTACTCTGATCGTGCGTTCACATTAGAGGAGTACACAAACTCAAACGCGAAAAGGAGCGAGGAGGCCAGTAAGCTACTTTATGAACAAATTTTTGGTGTTGAGATCGCGGGCTCACTGTACTCGATAGATAGGCGAAACGACCAAGCGGTCGAGGAAACGGGCATGTTTCGAGATCCAGAGACTGGTCACTTTAAAAGACAGAGTGAATTGCTTCGAAGCTCACCGAAACAGAAATCTCGAGATCTGGTCTTTTCTTCGCAATTCACAATAAAGCCAGTCTTGAAGCGTGAAAACTTACGTCCTTCCGATGGCCCTTTTGTAGGTGAGTTTCACCTCCGGCCGTTGCCGAGGGACCCAGAGTACGCCTTGCTTTACGAGGTTGACGAACAGAAGATTTTCCCGGGCATTGACGAATACGACGTTGTCACTCTCGAAACTCGAGAAAAAATTGAAATGTACAATCGACATGTCGAGTCGGTTCGCCGCAAGAAGTTGGAGGAAGAGGCGTCCAACTTGGAGGGAGCGAAGTGAAGAAGTGTATTGCCCTAATTCTCTGTCTCGCACCGATTTTTTTCTCCAGCGCAAACTCGTCGCTAAACCCGCCAGCACCGGACACAACGATTCAAATCCTAATTTTCAAGGAGCCATCAGTCAGTCAGTCGTTCGTGAATAGTCAGGTAAGCCGAATGCAAAGCGTTTGGAGTAACACTCAGTTCACAAACGGATCTGCACCTGTCTCGTTATCCGTGATTAATCCAGGCGCAGCTCTCTCTACTGTGGTCAATTTAGGCGGAGACCCATTGGTCCAGATTGCAAGTGTTAAGACTTTAGTTTCGACCTCAGTTGCCGGTCTACCCTCCATCAGAGATGCCTTGGCAGCCGATGTGGTCATCGCGTTTGTTGACTCCCTACAGGGATTGTGTGGCTTTGCCCCTCAAGAAAACTGGTCCGGCCCAGGCAAGGACTTCATAGAAGGCGCAAATACACCAGGACTCGATCTCAGGGGTGCAGACGATGATGGATTTGGACCTGGTTATTACGTCGCTCTGGTAGCTAACGACGGCGTTTGTTCGTTTGCTGGAAATTCGGATACTGCCGCTCATGAACTTGGACATTTATTCGGAGCAGGACACTACGAGGTCATAGGGTCTCCTGCGACTAAGACCGGTTTGTACCAAAACAGCCGAGCTCTGATCGACGAAGAATTCGAATTCATACCCTGTTGCTTCAGTTTCACTCTATTCAGGCGAACCGTGATGGGAAGGCAGGCTGACACTCTTTGCAACGGTAGCTGTCAGCTGTTCAATATTTTCAGCGACAACAGTCCAAATCTAAACGATCTCAATCGCAGAAACACGGATGCTATAGACGCGACCGCTGTCTCGGTAGCTCAGTATCGGGTAGGATTTCCAAGTCCCGGAATCTCTGAGCAATGTGTAGACACCATCGACAATGACGGTGACGGGCAAACAGATTCTGCCGATCAGGACTGTGTAAATGGAGGATCAGAATCGCCACCACCACCACCTCCTCCTCCAAACTGCGACTCTAGTGTCGCGCCTTACGCACTAAACGGCTATCTAGTCGCAATTTGTGCACCGAATTCAACGGCCTCTCAATACCTGGCGCAATGGAGCCATGCATGTCCAAACGACGTTGCCTTTTATGAAGTATGGAAATCGGTTCCTGACGGCGCTCCGTTCGTCTTTGGGTGGACTAGGCCAGATCGCCAAACTCCAATCTTCGTCAACGCCACGGACGGTCGCATTAAGGTACGGTCTTGCGGAGCCGGCGGATGCTCGAGTTTCACAAACACGTTTTATGCAGTAGACCAGTGTTAAATTCTACGTTGACCGGTCGTTGTAAAGACCGCTGGGTTCGACTAACGCAATTATTTTCGCGATTGCAATGTAGTAGCTTCGTTTCTGTTTGATAACAGCGGGACCGCTCTGGCTTTGTCAATTGAGATCAATGGCGGCAATTCCTCTAACACTGTCCATGAAGTCTGCATCAGAGCAGTAACGATTCGCCGCTTACACCAACTGTCAGGTTCTACGGGTTTTGAAGCAGTCTTGTCTACGAACTATTGCTACTTATAGTCTGTAGACGCATCGTCATCAGGTCTGAAATATCGCGGGCATGTCCAAGCGAGTTTCAGCACGCAGTATACTGGCCGCCAACACGCTCATGTGGAGACACGATAGAGGGTGGTCTCAGGAGGACTTGGCAGAGAAGGCAGGGCTTCATCGGACATATATTGGTGCCATCGAACGTAAAGAACGTAACGTTAGCATCGATAACATTGAAAGGATTGCTCGCGCCTTCCGTGTCCCTGTTGGTGTATTGCTGAGTCGTTAGGTTCAACTACCCTCTATGCATGCGTGGTCGCTGTGAAACGAAACATACGGAACTACATATAGAAAGGTCGACGGGAGTCACGAACGAGCGTATTGATTGTTCGATTGGGTCCGGAGAGCACCAGAGCAGTGTTGTAGTCCAATTTAATCACTGATCTCAATGGCCCTTCGACTTCTAATGTGCGCTGCATGTCGATAGCGTAGTCAATCCGATCAAGAATCAAGTAGCCCTGCTGACCTGCCTCGCCGAAGAATTCCATCGCCCTTTTGAATTCGCTAGCCATACCGAACTGATGGCTACGGAGCCGATACGCGATCCTTTTTCGGAATCCTAGTTGCGAAGTTAGGCGCTCGTATCGCTTTCGCAATACTCTTGAGAATTCGGATAGCGAGTCGATATTCCGACAGTCTACTGTCTCGAAAATCTGCCCAGTCAAAGCTTTTTGCAGCTTTGTGATGACGCCTCGCCTCACCGACACTCCGTCGCAAGCCAAGAAGGCGTTGTCACCCCAAAGTACGTAGTTGGTAAATGCAGAAAACTGTTCGGTCCGTAAGCGGTGCGTTAACGACACCCTTTTCGGCGACTAATTGATCAATCACGCTCCTGCTTTGTCTAAAGGAGCCTATGATGACCGCTACGCCGATCACCCAACGCCAGCAGTACTGGCTCGACCACATTCGAGCCGCCGGGGATTTCGACGGCAGCATTGCCGACTACGCGAGGTCGGAGGGCTTAAAGCCCAAGGAGCTGTATCAGTGGAAGACGCTGCTTGCGAAGCGCGGACTGCTGAACGGTGTGACCTTGGAAGACGCTGCTGCGTCTGCGTCTGGTTTTGTGCGCGTCATAGCACCGGCCCGGCCACACGGTATGAGCCTCGTGCTACCGAACGGCGTCCGTTTTGAGTGGCACGTTGACCTGAGGTCCGAGCAGCTCGAGGCCCTGATCCTCTCGGCGAGCCGCCTGCCGTGATCCGCCCTTCAGGGGATGTCCGCATCCACCTGTACCGTCAACCCGTCGATATGCGCAAGGCCATCAACGGCCTGGTGTCGATCGTCGAGGGTGAGATGGACTCAGACCCCTTCAGCGCCGATCTCTATATCTTCTGCAACCGGGCCCGGACCCTGGTCAAGATGGTGGCGTGGGAAGGCAATGGCTTTTGCCTGTGGATGAAGCGGCTGGAGAAGTCGCGCTTCAAATGGCCCTTGTCAGGATCGGAGTCTGTGTTGTCATTGACAGTACAGGAGATCAACTGGCTGCTGGACGGATACCCGTTAACGGTGACCCAGGCCAACGGATTCCTGCCACATCACCGGGTACTGTAGATGGACCAGCACGAGCAGTGGCCGAAGCTTACGGTCTACGTCGAGGATGGCCGCCTTCGGATCGACAACAACCTGACCGAGAATGCTATCCGGCCGTTCGTCATTGGTCGCAAGAACTTCCTCTTCTGCGACACCGTCGCCGGCGCGAACGCCAGTGCCAATCTCTACAGTCTGATCGAGACGGCGAAAGCCAACGGCATCGAGCCCTATGCGTATCTCCGGACCGTGTTTACCAAACTGCCACAGGCGACCTCGGTCGACGAGATCGAAGCGTTGTTGCCACTACAGAACGAAAACGACGATCTGGCACGGGTATCAGGACGCGAAGGGCGCGGCGGAAGAACCTGCCGTTAATGCAACGGATACAGAGAGGCGAACGAGTTGTGTGATCAAAAACGACACGATAGCTTTATTTGAGACCGTGCAAGCAAAGCTAACGGGATTGTTCGGAGTTTCTGCTGTTTCTTCGCACTAGTCCGTATCGTTGCATGGCGCTATAACACGGGAATTTGTGAACTTTGCGTTCCCGTATTAGGTACGCAAATCTCGGTATTGGATAATGGGACCGAAGTGGCAGTATAAAGATGCGAGCACGAGCTGATTCTTAGACTCGGGAACGATGAGGAAGGCTGTTGGGGTGAGAGACAACACCTTTCTCGGGTATGAAAATCAAACCTGTGGATCATACCGGCGATGACCTGTTCGCACCGAGGGCTAAGCCTCTGTCTAGGAGGGTTAGTTATGAATACGAGGGGCGTCTTCGTACTCATCACCTGCCTGGCGATCCTAATGAGCGTCATGTGCTGGTTGTTGGTCTCACCAATTCAGTCAGCCCAAGGCGAGACAGTGATTAATCGATTGAGTTTTGGGAATCGAGCTAATTGTGGGTTTCGGCATAAAGCGGTACTCCACCATCAATCATTTCAGCCACTTACGTGACAACGGACCGCCAAAAGTTGCGATCAATGTCTCCCATAAGCTGGGATTTCCACGCTAAAAAGACGCATAAGATGGAATTTTCGCTAAACAAAGCCGGTCGTCAGCCCAACGGAAAGAGATAGGCTTGGGCGTGAGAGTGTGTTCTATGAGTCGATTGAATGATCGACTTCTTGGTTATCGGAACGAATAGACGAGTGGCAAAATGAAACACCAACAAGATCGCTACCGTAAGTCTCTACTAGCAATCGTCATGAGTCTTGCCTTCACCGCGCCCGCCTATTCGACAGAGCCGGCGAAGCTTCTTCTAGAAGCAACTGAACGTTACTCGACCGAGCCACTAGGTCTGACCGTCGAAGGCGCGATGCCCGGAGGACTTGTGGTCATCAATTGCACGCTTACGGATCATGAAGACCGCCTATGGTCTTCTCGCGGTGTGTATTTCGCAGACGCGCAAGGCCGCGTCAATGTAGCGCAGGCCCATTCGACCGCGGGCACCTATACTGGGGTGGACCCGGATGGCTTGGTCTGGTCAATGCTTCCGATAGAACTTGGCAAGGAGGTTTTGCAGGCCGATCGCCGAGATGTCGCCGCCGACCTGCCTGATCGCCCATATCCGGATGCTGACTTTTCCTATGAACTTAGATTCTCAGCGACACTTCGGGCGGATACTCGATCGGGCGAAAAAGTCACGCTGGAAGCGCAGCAGAGACTGCGACTCGACAACCCGACCATAGTCAGGACCGATATCGCTGAGGCAGGGGTGCATGGAGTCCTTTATGAACCGGCGGGCGAAGGTCCGTTTCCGACGGTGGTATGGCTCTCGGGATCGGGCGGAGGGGCGTCTGAAGGGCGCGCCGCGCTGCTTGCCACGAACGGATTCGCGGCATTGGCGCTAGCTACGCATAATTTTGACGGTCGCCCGGATGAGTTGGATCGAGTGCCGCTAGAATATATTTCCAACGCGATCACCTTTGCTGGCGGTTTACATGAACAAGATAGTGTGGGCTTGGGTGGTAGCTCACGCGGTGCGGAAATGGCGCTGCTGGTCGCCTCTGTGTTTCCGGAACGGATCGGTGCTGTCGCCGCTACCGCGCCAACAAACGTGCTTTGGGGTGGATGCTGCTCCGAAAACACCGATGTCGCGTACACGTTGGCCGGCGCCGATTTGCCAGCGGCAGAGATTTATGAGCACCCCGCAGCGCAGATCGAAACGGTCATACACGGTGATGCGCCTGCCTCGATGCGCGAGCGTTTCCTGGCGGGCATGGTGTCGGGTAAGCCGGCAATCCGAGTCGAAGCTATTCGAGCGCCAATCCTGCTGCTCGCAGGTGATGCTGACCCAATCTGGCCTGCGGCACTCGCGGTTGAGATGTTAACGGCGCGTCTGGCGACACGTGGATCAGGACCACCAGTTCAATCGCATATCTATCACGGCGCCGGCCACGAAATCGGAAGCGGTTATCCGTTTTGGGCGATGCGCTCAATAGGCTCGGCTTCGCCTCACCCAGTCGATGGCGCCCTCGTTCCAAAGGGCGGAACACCGTCTGGCAATGCTCATGCGGCGCGTGATGGAGCAAAAAGGATCGTGGAGTTTTTTCGAGCTTTTCTCAGTGATTGAACAAGCGACTAGCGGGCCGCTTTTCTTTCATAAATCGTGGATATAGAGCGCTTACGGGGTTGTACTCAGACACTATAAAAGGCGTGGCGTAGACGATCGTGACTGTAAAGACGTCAATCGGAATAGCATGTATCTGATCCCTGTCTAATTTGGTGTAGGTAGTTTGATGCTAAGTGTGCGAGGAAATAGTTGTGGTCTCAATAGCTGATTGTCAGGTACCGGAAGAAAGGCGACGATTTGACTACTATACGTAGACGAATTTGGGTGAGGAAGCTAGGTGTCTATTGGATTTAGGGTCAGAACATGCAGGAACGACTAGATAAAGTCGGAGACAGAATTCGATCAGCGACAAACGTCTGCCTCATTGTGTTCATCGCTTTCGGCTGGTCGCTAAGTCAAAGAAGCGTCTCGTTGGACTCGATTCTTGGTGATCTAGAAGAGTACATTGGCGACGTTGTCGATTTTGAAGTCCCTGAGGAAAACCCTATTCGGGACGAGAAGTGGTTCGATGAAGAAGACAGCTACTACGGAGCGAAGTCGCTCGCGGAGCTGGAGACAGTTATTCCAGTCCTCAGAGATAGAGCAATAGAGCTAAGGCTGGCCAGCGAAGAGGAATGTAAGGAAATAGGTCGCGAATGGGGTGCCTTTGAGTGCAAAGCACCTGAGACGTCTAATCCACTGGCACGGGCTCAAGTGAGATTGTGGGACATAGAAAAACTCTACGCTTCACTGGGTCTAGCTCCGAATGAAGATTTCCGAGTAGTTGAAGCGACTGCAAAGACTCTCAGTTTGCCTGGTACGCCATATGTCGTGACAACCGACGCGATTGGAGTGTGGTTCTACTTGGCGGTGATTGCGATTTTCACCGTAATAGGGAGCCATCTGGTCGTATTTCGTCGTCTATGCGCAAGGACAAAGGATGTGTGGACGGCTTGGTACCCAACGAACCCTGGTATTGCGGGTTTTGGGATATGGATCTTATTCTGTACAACACCTGTGGTTTTGCTGTTTTGTGATGCACTTATTCAGGGTATTCACGAGACTCAATATTGGGACAGTCTTAGATGCTGGACTCTTAGAGAAGCACTGAAGGAAACGCTGAATCACTCGTCTATCTGGCTGGCTATTTTTACGCTTCCCGCTTCGATATGGCTAATACGAGAAGTCGGAAAGACCAGAGCTAACCTCAATAGAGAGGATAGCCTTCCAGGCATCTCTCGATTCGGACTCCTTTTGTGCTTCTCCGCGCTAGTCGGTTTTGGTTTGATAGTGCGTCAATACGGATCAGCACAGCTTAGTCCTGGAATGATGTTCATAGCATCGGCCATTCTCATCGTACCGATCTATCTGAGAATCAAGGCGATTGGATATTCGCCGTGGATTGCTGTCGGAAGTGTTGTCCCCATCGCGGGTACTCTAATTCTGGTAGCAAGTCTTTCTCTACCAGCCAACTTCCAAAGTACTAAACGAATGGACAGAGCCGGATGGATTATCGGAGCGATCGGTACGACGATATTTGTTCTAGGCAGTTGGACGTGGATCGAGTCTTTGATCAAAGAGCCTGAAGATCGACCTAATGTGACAATGAACCAAGACAGTTGCAAAACGGAGGTTTCTCAAGACAGTGATTTGAACGCTTCTTCCAAGGATTCATGACGTATCCTGTCTTCGGTATGCGAATAGACCATCGTTGTCTCAATGCTCGAATGTCCCATCGAATACTTCGGTCCAGCGAACTCGGACTTGTCTCTCATATATTTGCGTTAGGCAGTTGGACTATTCTATCTGCGTTAATCCGCTTCATCTTTTTCAGAGCCTTGATTAGCTGTTACATCGCCGACGCCGGTTGGTAAGCGGATAGGTCGAGCAGCAACTCTAGATCGGAAAGATCAGTCTCAGCGTTCGCGACACACGACTCAAGATATCGACCCCCACTGGCAACAGCATAGACATACGCGTATTGCTTATGATCTTTTTCATTCACTTCCAGGCCCTGAAACACTCTTTCCAACACATCAATTTGCCAAGCACCCGTTCCGTTCATGTGTCCCGGGCTCACTAATTGAACTGTATTCATCTCAATGGACGTATCGCTTAAAACCTGTGCCAGTTGACGGATTGTCTGCAGGAAGAGAGTCTGCGAACTCTCGGAATTCGATTCTGAACATACGATCATGAAATACGGCGTGAACAGAGGTAGCCGGACATAGCTCCACCAATACTCGTCGTCAGACTCAAAGAGTGGCAGTCTGTTTATCTCACCGTCCGGGCTCGTACAAAACATCCAAAGTAACCATTCATCTGCGTTGATGGTCGCGTCTATGGCATTGCTGTCATTAGATGCAAACGGATACTGGGCGCCAAATTTGGACGACCATGCTGATGACTATAAGTAGCACAAATGCAAATTAACTGAAAATTTACTCTAAGCGATCGAATTTGTGACCTTTGTATCTGTAGCTCTTGAAAAACAGGGATTCATCGCCGCCACCAGTTGGAAGCGCGCCGGAAAAACCACCCGGTAGTTCGCCCGCGCCAGCGACACCACACCGCTTTCCAGAGGCTCGCGCAGCGCCTCGAGAACGTCGCGTTGAAACTCGGGCAATTCATCGAGAAACAGAACGCCGTTGTGCGCGCGCGAAATCTCGCCCGGACTCGGGTTGACCCCACCACCGACCAGCGCCACCGCCGATGCACTGTGGTGAGGTGCACGAAACGGCCGGCGGTGAAAACTCTCCGGCGCCACGGCGTCGCCCGCGACGGACTGCACGGCGGCCGATTCAACCGCATCGCGCCGGCTCATTGGCGGCAGTAGTGACGGCAGGCGACGCGCGAGCATGGTCTTGCCCGTGCCCGGCGGGCCGACAAACAACAGGTTGTGGCCGCCGGCAGCGGCAATCTCCAGAGCGCGCCGGGCTGCGAGCTGACCCCGCACCTCCGCAAGATCCGGGGCATCCGCCGCAGGCTGCGTGGTGGGCCTGGGCGTCGGCATCGACAGCTCCTCGCCACCACGCAACCAGTGGCAGACGTCGAGCAAGTGGCCGGCGATTCGCGAACGTGCGGACACCAGGGAGGCCTCGCAGGCGTTGTCGGCGGGAATCACGGCCGGCTGGCCGGCATCATCGGCTGCAACGACCGCCGGAAGGATGCCCGTCACACCTCGCAGACCGCCGTCGAGTGCCAGCTCACCATAGACCTCGTAGTACCGGAGCAGCTCAGCGGGAACCTGTCGGCTGGCGGCAAGAATCCCGAGCGCGATAGCGAGATCAAATCGCCCGCCGTCCTTGCGCATGTCGGCTGGCGCGAGGCTGACAGTAATGCGCTGCTGCGGGAAGCTGAAGCCGGCGTTGATGATCGCACCGCGCACCCGGTCCTTGCTTTCGCGAACCGCAGTTTGCGCCATGCCGACAATGGAGAAGGTGGGCAAGCCGCCGGACAGAAAGACCTCGATGGTCACCGGCGGTGCCATGGTGCCGAGTGAGGCACGCGAAAACAGGGTGGCGACGCTCACCCGTCAGCAGTCCGTTACAGGTTGTCTCCGCACACGCCCTCCCTGGCGTATCGGAATCAGCGCTCGACTTCGTACTCCGCGAGGCGCTTTTCCAGTTCGTCGAGCTTCTCGCGAGTTCGGGCGAGAACGGCTTCCTGCACCTCGAACTCTTCGCGAGTCACGAGATCCAGTTTGCCGATGCCCGTTTTCAACACCGCGTTAAACGAGGTTTCGATCTCCTCCCGGGCCGACCGGAGTCCTTCGGGCAGGGCGTCAGCCAGCTTCCTGGCAAGGCTTTCAATGCTGTCAGTATTCATGCCGTGTTGATACCTGATGGACCACGCCCGCGCCAGTGGCGTTTTGCCCGAAACCGCCGGGTTTTTGCAACAGAATCTGCACTGATTCGGTGCATGCGCCCTCAACGAGCGCACCAGCGGCGAACAGTGGCGAATTTGTTACCGCTGCAACCCCATGATTAATCGATGTTTATTGGAGTTGGCACGATCCCTGCTCTACAGGGCGCGAAGTGCGGCTAAAGCAGCCGAGCCTTTTACATGGAGCATTTACAATGAAAACGATACTTAAATCAGGGGTCATCCTCTCCGCTCTGCTGCTTAGCGCAGTAGCCAACGCTCAATGGTCGGCCAACGTCGGCTACATGAGTGAATACCACTTCCGCGGCATTCTGCAGAAGACGTCCTCCACCAGCGGTGGCGTTGACTATGAATCCGGCGGTTTCTACGCCGGTACCTGGGCGGCGGACGTCGGCGACGGTCTCGAAGTCGACGGTTACTTCGGCTACGGCGGCGAAATCGATGACTTCACCTACAGCATCGGCTTCACCGGCTACTACTACACCGGCGATTTCGACGACACCTACCAGGAAATCAACCTCGGCGCCGGTTTCGGTCTGCTGAGCCTCGATATCGCCATCGGCGAGTACGAAAACTTCGACGGTCCGACGCAGGACTACACCTTCGCGGCCCTGACGCTGGCGGGTGACAACGGCTTCTACGGAACCTATGGCACCTTCTCGCAGGACGCAGACGGCGACTACCTCGAAGTCGGCTACGGCACGACGATTTCAGAAATCGATTTCGGCGTCTCGTTGATCCTCGCCAACGACGACCTGGTTGGCGAAGACGATGAGTCCCTGATCTTCACGATCGGCAAGTCTTTCGACCTCAACTAAAACACCGAAAACGGGGCGGCTTCAGGGCCGCCCCTCCTGCAATACCAAAAGGGGAAGTCCCATGAAAATGATCACTGCGATCATCAAGCCCTTCAAACTGGATGACGTCCGCCAAGCGGTGGCCGACATCGGAATCCAGGGCATCACCGTAACGGAAGTCAAAGGCTTCGGTCGCCAGCGCGGCCACACCGAGCTTTATCGCGGCGCGGAATACGTCGTCGACTTCCTGCCGAAAGCGAAGATCGAACTCGCCGTCGACGATGCCATCGCCGAACAGGTCGTTGAGGCCATCGCCAACACGGCACGTACCGGCAAGATCGGCGACGGAAAAATCTTCGTTTCCGACCTCGAGCAGGCCATTCGCATTCGCACCGGTGAGACCGGTGCCGAAGCCGTATAACTCATTCTTATAAGCGGAGGATCTTCTCGTGGAAGATGTCACTCAAGTCGCGTCACAGGTCACTGAACTGGCCTATGCGTTAGATACGTTTTATTTTCTCGTCATGGGCGCGCTCGTCATGTGGATGGCAGCGGGCTTCACCATGCTGGAATCCGGGCTCGTCCGGGCCAAAAACACCGCCGAAATTCTGACCAAGAACGTCGGCCTCTACTCGATTGCCAGCATCATGTACATGCTGGTCGGTTACACGATCATGTATCCGTCGGACGCTGCCAGCCTGTTCATCCAGTTCGGTGACGGCATTCTCGGTAGCAGCGACAACAGCGCGGAAGATGTCATCGCCAGTGGCGGCGACACCTACTACTCCGGCCTGTCGGATTTCTTTTTCCAGGTCGTGTTTGTCGCAACCGCAATGTCCATCGTCTCCGGCGCGGTCGCAGAGCGCATGAAGCTCTGGGCGTTCTTCGCCTTTGCGGTGGTTCTGACAGGCTTCATCTACCCGATCCAGGGCTTCTGGAACTGGGGCGGTGGCTTCCTGAGCGAAAACTTCGGCTACTTTGACTTCGCCGGCTCGGGCACGGTTCACCTCTGTGGTGCCGCGGCTGCCCTTGCAGGCGCGATCATCCTGGGTGCGCGCAAAGGCAAGTACGGCCCCGAAGGCCAGGTCAACGCGATCCCGGGCTGCAACCTGCCGTTGGCGACGCTGGGTACGCTCATCCTGTGGCTTGGTTGGTTTGGCTTCAACGGCGGCTCGGAGCTGAAAGTCTCCGACGTCGGTGAAGCGAATGCCGTCGCGCTCGTGTTCGTCAATACGAACATGGCTGCAGCAGGTGGACTCGTTGCCGCTCTCGGCCTGTCTCGACTGTGGTTCGGTAAAGCGGATCTGACGATGGCCCTGAACGGCGCCCTTGCCGGCCTCGTCGCCATCACCGCTGATCCGTTATCGCCGGCGCCGCTCGCGTCGACGCTGATCGGTGCTGTCGGTGGCCTGCTGGTCGTTGTCTCGATCGTGACCCTCGACAAGCTGAAAGTCGACGATCCGGTGGGTGCTATCTCGGTGCACGGTACAGTCGGCATCTGGGGTGTACTGGCTGTGCTCATCTCGAACAGCGACGCGACCTTCGTCGGTCAGATCGTGGGCATTGCCGCGATCTTCTTCTGGACTTTCATTGTCAGCAGCATTGTCTGGATCGCCCTAAAAGCGACGATTGGCATCCGTGTCTCCGAGGAAGAGGAGTACGAAGGTGTGGATCTTTCGGAGTGTGGCCTCGAGGCTTACCCGGAGTTCACCAAGGCGGAATAAGCCGGAAGGACCCCGGGGGAGTGAGATCACCTCCCCCGGGCACTCCCCGGCATAACGATAAAAATCAACGGGGACAACACATTAGCGGGCCGCAAGGCCCGTTTTTTATGCCCGTAAAGCGTGACACAGGTCACAAACAGGGCCGTGACATGACGGCTCGCGTTTAACCAAAGCCCGTGATTAGATACGCTTACTCGGGCTGAGGAGCTACACGGACGTAGACCATCATGACCAGATCAAACATTTTTGTATTCGCCAGCGCTTACGCGATCCTCGCGGCCTCCACCGTGCTGGCTGACGATATCTATCGTTACACGGACGAAAACGGCACCGTGCACTATGTTGATCGCCCGACCGGCGCTCCCACCGAAGAACGCGTGATCGTCGCAACCGCCCGCCCAACGCAATCGCAGGCCGACCAGAGTGGTCCGGACTGGCGTGAGCGACGGGCAAACCGGCAAAGCGCGAAGGAAGACGCGGATTCAGCAAAGGCTGAAAAGGAAGAGCGCGAGCGGCTCTGTGAAGACTACCGCCAACGTCTGAGCACGTACGACAACGGAAGACGACTGTTTCGCATGGATGAGCAGGGGGAACGTGTTTACCTCAAACCTGAAGAAATTGAGGAAGCACGCCAGGTCGTACAGCAACGGATCGAGGAAAACTGCAGCGCCTGAGGCGGGCAATCGCTCCTCAGCAGGCGTTACAATTCGCGCTGCACTAGCGAGGAGCGGTTTGCTTGTCCGTTAAACCCACCGACGACAACCGACAGGCCTACCTGCCGGACTTTTGTTCTGCGAGCACGCTGTTCGTCGTACTTCTCATCGCTGAACTTGTCGCGATCGTCCTGACCCTTGCCGCGCAGGATGCGGACAGCAACTTCCTGCTCGACCTCTCGAAAATGTCCCTGTTCCTGCTGTGGCTCGCGTTGCTGTCGAGCAGCGTCATGTGCCTGTTGCGCGAGCAGCTAGAGTCGCTGGGCCCGACCCGCGCCTTTGTCAGCAGTTTCTTACTCCTCGAAGTGCTGTGTCTTGTGCTTGCCGCCGTGGCCTACCACGTCACGCTAAAATTCGGCAGCGGAGTAATCATCGATGAGACGCAGTCGAGCTTCCTGTTACGCACGTTCGCCATCAGTTCGATTGTCATCGCTTTGTCGATGCGGTACCTGTACGTGGCCAGCGAGTGGCGCCGCAGCATCGTGCTCGAGGCACAGTCGCGCATCAGTGCGCTGCAGGCGTTGATACGTCCGCACTTCCTGTTTAACAGCATGAACACGATCGCTTCTCTCACGCGCAGCGACCCATCGCGGGCGGAAGAGGCCGTGGAAGACCTGTCCGACCTGCTGCGAGCCAACCTTGGCGCGGCACGCGACAGAACCTCTCTCAAACAGGAATTCGAGATTGCAGCGATTTACCAGCGCATCGAAAAACTCCGTCTCGGCGATCGTCTTGGTGTTCGCTGGGAACTGGACGAGCTGCCGATGCGCGCAATGATCCCGAGCCTGACCATCCAGCCGTTGCTGGAAAACGCGATCTACCACGGCATCGAGCAGCTGCCGGAAGGCGGCGACGTCCTGGTCTCCGGCAAGCAGGATGACCAGGTCCTGGAGATTGTCATTAGCAACCCGGTCGCGAAGGGCCGCCCCGGCAAGGACTCCGGCAACAAGATGGCGCTGTCCAACATTCGCCAGCGTTACGACATCGCCTACGAGGGCCGAGCCTCGGTCAACGTGGACGCAACGGATGAGCACTACACGGTTACGCTGCGTTTTCCCATGGAGGTTGAATGAGCCTGCGCGTGCTGATCGTCGATGACGAGCAGCCGGCACGCGACCGACTGCGGCAACTGATGGCCGATACCGACGGCTACGAGCTTGTCGGCGAGGCCGCGAACGGACACGACGCGATCGAGCAGGCAGCCGGCGCCGATATTGTCCTGCTGGATATCCGCATGCCCGGCATGGATGGCCTGGAAGCCGCGCGGCACATCAACGCCCTGGATTCACCGCCCGCGATCGTGTTCGCCACCGCCTACGATGAATATGCCATCGAAGCCTTTGACGCGCGTGCCGTCGGCTACGTCTTGAAGCCGGTGCGGCGCTCACGCCTGCAAACCGCGCTCGAACAGGCGGCCCGGGTGTCCACACCCACGATCGACGCAATGCGAGACGACGCACCGCGCCAGTCGATCTGCGCTCGCTCGCACGGCGAGCTGAAACTGATTCCGCTCGACGATATCCAGTGTTTCCTTGCTGACCAGAAGTACGTCAGTGTGCTGCACGCCGGCGGCACCGACTTAATCGATGAGTCACTGAAGACACTGGAGACGGAGTTCAAGGAGCGATTCGTCCGTGTGCATCGCAATGCCATCGTTGCTGTCGCCCACATCGCCGGCCTGGAGAAGCAGACCGACGGCAAGAATGTGGTGGTTTTGCGCGATCGATCCGGTGACAATGCGCTGGTCGTGAGTCGTCGCCACCTTGCGGACGTCCGACGAAGGCTAAAGGGAGAGCCAGGGGTTTGAAAATACGAATTGCCACGCGCAAGAGCGCGCTGGCCCTGTGGCAGGCGGAACACGTTGCGGAACGCCTGCAGTCACTCGACGACGTCGACAGCGTCGAACTCGTGCCGATGAGCACGAAGGGCGACGAGATACTGGATCGCAGCCTGCAGAAGATTGGCGGCAAGGGCCTGTTCATCAAGGAACTCGAAATTGCGATGCAGGACGATCGTGCCGACATCGCCGTGCATTCCATGAAGGACGTACCCGCCGACATGCCGGACGGGTTTTGCCTGGCCTGCGTGCTGCCGAGGGCCAACCACGCCGACGCGCTGGTGGCGGCGAAAGGCACAACCATCAACTCACTCAGACAGGGTGCGAAAGTCGGCAGCTCGAGCCTGCGGCGCCAGGCGCAGCTGCGCATGATTCGCCCTGACCTCGTTATCGAGCCGCTGCGCGGTAACGTGAATACACGGCTGGCAAAGCTCGAGGCCGGAGACTACGACGCCATCATCCTGGCTGCCGCTGGCCTGGAACGGTTGCAACTCGACCATCACATCAGCCAGGTCTTCGAACCCGACGAAATGCTGCCCGCTGCGGGCCAGGGCGTTGTCGGTGTCGAGTGCCTCGATGCGCGCGACGACCTGAAGGCCGTACTCGGCAAACTCAATGATGACGACTCGGCCGCGACGACCACGGCAGAACGTGCGATCGCCTTTCGCTTGCAGGCGAACTGCCAGTCGCCGGTGGCCAGCTTCGCGACCCGGTCCGGCAACGCCCTATCGCTGACGGCGCTGGTTGCGTCGCCGGACGGTGAGCAGAGCCTGAAACAGACGCTCGAAGGATCCGTGGACCAAGCCGAGGCGCTGGGACTGAAACTCGCGGACCAACTGATCCAGGATGGCGCGATGGATATCCTCGCGCTGTCGGCTGATGGCTGAGCTCGCCGGACGCGGCGTACTGGTGACGCGCCCTGTTGCGCAGAGCGAAGAACTGGTTGATGCAATAGAGGCGGCCGGCGGAGATGCGGTGTGTTTGCCCGCTCTTGAGATTGCGGGCCTGGACGAAACATCCATCGACACGCAGCTCGCCTCGCTGCCGGATCCGGACATCACGCTGTTTGTCAGCCCGAACGCGGTCCGCTTCGGACTGCCCTATGCAAAAGGTCTCGTTGGCAGTATCGGTCCGGGAACGGCTGGCGCAATCCGCGCGCTGGACCGAGCGGTCGATATCGTCCCCGAGGGCGGCTACAACTCCGAACACCTGTTAATGACGCCCGCGCTCAGCGACATCACCGGCAAGACGATCCGTATTGTCCGCGGCCAGAGTGGCCGTGAATTGCTGGGCCAGACGCTGGCGCATCGAGGCGCGCGAGTGGATTACCTGTCTGTCTACACGCGCCGCCGCCCGGAGCACCCGCAGGCTCGGCTGGACGAGGTCCTGTCCCGCTGGTCATCCGGCGGTATCGACGCCTGGATTATCATGAGTGTTGAGACACTCGATAATTTCCTGGCGCTGACCGGCGAGGAAGGCGCTGCACTGGCGGCGCGGACGCCGCTGGTGACGCCCGCGGAACGTGTGTTAAAAGAAGCGGAGGAGCGACTGCCCGGAGTCTTCGTGGCACTGTCACAGGGCACGGCGGCAACCGACCTGGTCGATGCCGTCGACGGCGTTATCGTTCCGCAATCCTGAGAGTTATGGCATGAGCGAAAAAGATCCCGACGCGACCTTCGACGAACCGGAATTGCTGGAGGACGAGAACACAGCGGACGCCGAAGAAACGGCGTCATCGCGCGGCGTCGCCTGGAATTTCATCGCCATCACGGTGTCTGTCCTCGCGTTGCCCGCCGTGGGCTGGCTGCTGTGGAATGACCTGACAGCCGGCGATGCCGCATCGGAAAGCGACGCCGTCATCGCCCGCCTGGAAGCCCGTCTCGACTCCAGTCGCGAGACCATCACAGCGCTGGACGCTCGTCTCGCCGAACTTGCGGCAGAAAACGACGCGTTGAAACAGGACATTGACGGCGTCAGCGAGCGCCTGATCGACCCGACGGCGCTGCTCGGCAACCTGCCGGGCCGCACCTCGGCCCTGGAACGGGGCCTCGCCTCCCTGCAGGGCGTCTCCGCCGGCACGCGAGACAACTGGCTGCTCGCCGAGGCCGAATACTTCCTGCAGATTGCCAATGCGCAGCTGCAGCTCGCGGACAACCCGGCGTTGGCGTCTGCCGCATTGCAGCAGGCCGACCAGCGAATGGCTGACCTGTCGAACCCCGCCTACACCGAGGTTCGCTCGGTCATCGCGGATGAGATTGCGCGACTCGACTCGGTGAATACGGTCGATATCACCGGGCTGAGCATGACGCTGGCCAGCCTGTCACGAGTAGTCGACACCTTGCCTGTGCAGCGAATCGGGGAGGACCTGGCGCCGGAAGATGACGCTGCGATCGATGCGGAGGAGAGCGGTCCGGCACGTGCCTGGTCTGCAGTAAAGGAGACCTTGTCGGGGGCGATAAAGGTGACGTCACCGGAAGAAGCCGGCTCACCGCTGCTGACCCTGGAGGCCGAAACCCTGCTGCGATCCAACCTGTCGCTGCAACTGCAGTCCGCGCGACTTGCACTGTTGAAAGGTGAACGAGAGATCTTCGATCAAAGTCTCGACGACATCGACAACCTGCTGGTCAACTACTTCGACGTCAGCGAAGTTCCGGTGCAGAGCGCTCGCGAAACGATCGCCGAGATGCGCATCAACCCGGCACTGCAGGGCCTGCCGGACATCTCCGGTTCGCTGAACCTGCTGCGTCAGTATCGGGTCCTCGAGCAGAGCAGCGGCGAGTGAAATTCGCGTTCTACCTGGTCGTGGCAATCATACTGACGGCGCTGCTGTCGGTTTTCGCTGCGCAGTACATCCAGCAGGATTTTGGCTACGTTTACATCAAGTTCCGCGGCTACCAGATTGAGATGACCGTGGTCATGCTGGGCATGTTGTTACTGGCATTGGTCGCCGCAATCTGGCTGGTGCGTCGCATCTTCATGGCGCCCAGGCTCATTGGTGAAGCCGCCGGCCGTTACCGCGCTGCGCGCGCCGGCGACAAATTGATGCGCGGCATGATCGAGGTGGCTGAAGGCAATTTCGCCAAGGGCGAGAAACTTCTCGGGCGTGCCGCGACCACCAGCGACGCGCCGCTGTTCAATTACCTGCAGGCAGCACGTGCCGCGCACCTGCAGGGCAACGTCACGCGTCGCGATGAGTGGCTGAAGCTCGCTTACGAAGATATCCCGGGCGCCGGTAATGCCGTGTTGCTCACTCAGGCTGAGCTGCAGATCGACAGTGAGCAGTATGAAGAGGCGGTGGCGACGTTGAGAAAGCTCGACGAGAACTCGCACAATCACGGCTACGCGTTGGTGCTGCTCGGCAAGGTGTACTTCAACCTCGGTGACTGGACGAACCTCGCCGATGCGCTGCCCCGCATACAGAAGCACGGTCGCATCGATGCGGCGACGCTCGAGGCCTGGACGCTGCGCGTACACAGTGAAGCGCTGCGTGGTGCCGCCGATGCCGACGCGCTTGGCAAGGCGTATGCCGCGGTGCCGCGCAAATTGCTGAGCAAGCCGACGATCCTCGAGGACTACTTCGAGTCGCTGATTCGCACGCAACAGCACGACAAGGCGGAAGCCGAGCTGGGCAAGGCGATTGGCAAAGAGTGGCGCGGCTTCCTGGTGCGCCTGTTCGGTAAGGTGGAAGGCAGCGACCCGAGCAAACAGCTGACCAAAGCCGAAGGCTGGCTCAACCAGCACCCGGAAGACCCCGACCTGCTGTTGGCGGCCGCGCGCCTGTGTCTGCGCAACGAGCTCTGGGGCAAGGCGCGCAGCTACCTGGAGAGCGTCATTACGCTGCGCCCCAGCCCGGAGGCCTACCAGGTTTACGGCAAGCTGCTGAACCAGCTGGGCGAGTCAGACGCGGCAGCAGAAGCCTTTCGCGACGGACTCGGTCTCGTCTCAGCTGAACCGCTGCCGGCCATTCCGCACCTGGAACCTGATCCGTCATGACCACGGTTGTCGGCACCGGCTACACGGGTGCCCGGCTGCTGCGACGGGATGCGGCGATTCGGGGCATCAGCCGATCGATACCCGACGGACTCGATGCAGGCCGGGTGGCGTTGGTCGACCTCGACCGAAGCACCGAGAATCTGTCCGGCGACGACACCCTGATTTACACGGTGCCGCCGGGCGGCCCGCAAGGCGACGAGCGTCTCGCCGCGTTCATCGCCAGACTGGCGTCGCCACCACACCGATTCGTCTACCTGAGCACAACCGGCGTTTACGGTGACCGTGGCGGCGACACGGTGGTCGAATCCGATCCGCTTAAGCCGGAGTCGGAGCGCGCCAAACGTCGCGTCGCCGCAGAAACGCTGCTCGGTGACTGGAGCGAGCAGCACGGTATCGACCTTGTGATCCTGCGTGTGCCCGGCATCTACGGTCCGGGTCGATTGATGCTGGATCGAGTACGCAGCGCCGAGCCGATCATCGCAGAAGCCGAAGCCAGCCCCGGTAACCGCATTCACGTCGACGACCTGGCGTCCGCCTGCCTGCTGGCGGCTGACGCAGGACACCCGGCCGGTGTTTACAACCTTGGCGACGGCGACCAACGCTCATCGACCTGGTTCGTCCAGGAGGTCGCTCGGCAGCTTGAGCTGCCAGCGGTGCCCGAAATCAGTCGCCAGGAGGCTGAACAGACCTTTTCACCCCGACGCCTGTCCTTCCTGCGCGAATCGCGGCGTATCGACACGACCCGGGCGCGACAATTGCTGGGCTTCAAACCGCGCTACGCCGATGCAACCGATGGCATCCGCGCGAGTCTCAACGAGTCATGAGAACGCTTGTCACGTTATCGCTGTGCACTCTGCTGCTGGGCTGCGCCACCAAGCCACCCGAGAACGTGGAAGATATCTGCGCCATCTTCGAGGAAAAAAACAGCTGGTACAAAGCCGCGCGAAAGTCGGAAAAACGCTGGGGCACGCCGATCCACGTGCAGATGTCGATCATCAAGCAGGAGTCGACGTTCAAGTTCAACGCAAAGCCGCCGCGGCAGAAACTGCTGGGCATCATTCCGTGGAAACGACCGTCCGACGCCTACGGCTACGCACAGGCACTCGACAGCACGTGGAAGACCTACCAGAAAGACACCGGCCGTCGCTTCGCCCAGCGTGACGACTTCGCTGACGCCATCGATTTCGTCGGCTGGTACACCAACAACTCGCAGCAGTCCGTCGGCATTTCCAAGTGGGATCCCTACAACCAGTACCTTGCGTACCACGAAGGCGCCGGCGGCTGGAAGCGCGGCACCTACAAGCGAAAGGGCTGGCTTAAGGACGTGGCGAAACGCGTGGACTATCGCGCCCGCGAATGGGGCGCGCAGCTCAAGCGTTGCGAGAAAGACCTGAAAACGGGCTGGTGGCCGCTCGGCTAGTCAGCGCCTAGGGCATGCTCCGTTTGCTTCTCAACCAGGCGTCAAACGGTTCCCATTCGTCCCAGTCCGGCCACGCCAGGTACTCCGGAAGCTCATGGACACCCAGACCGCGGGTGTAAGCACGAACATAGTTCTGCGCTTCGCGCAGCTGTGCGACGTAGGGAATGCCCGCCTTCAGGAGGTAGGCGTCGAGATCATCGAAGGCGATGGTGTTGTCGCGGACGCGATTGGCCACCGAGCCGATTTTGACCTGCTTTTTGGCGACCCGGCTTTGTTCCTTTAACTCATCGATGAATCGTGTGGTTGCCTGCGTGTCGATCGTCGACGGCATGACGGGCACGATAATCGTGTCGGCGTGCTTGACGAGGTTCGCCAGCTCCTTGCCGTGCGAACGCGCCGGCGCATCGATAACCATGACGTCGGCACCGCGAGGCGCATGTCGCAGGCCCTCGTCGAATCCGGAAACACCGGCAATGGCCGGTCTGTCCGCCGGTCGACGATCGAGCCAGTCCAGGCTTGAACGCTGGGGATCGTAGTCAGCTAGGACGACTGAAGCACCGTCTTTTGCAAAGGAGGCCGCAATGTTAGTGGCGAGCGTGGACTTGCCACAGCCGCCTTTAGAATTAAGAACCATGATATGGCGCATGTCTCTCCCCGAGGGTTATTCAAGCAGTATCGGTTATGTAAACTACCTCGGCCGAAAAGTCCATTTAGGATAGCCCCTTACGTGAGCAAACTGCCGTTCATGAAAATGCACGGGACGGGTAACCGTATCCTGGTCGTCGATAATCGCACCGCCGATGTGCAGCCGCCGAGTGCGGTCAAACTGCGTCAGCTCGGCGATACCGCCACAGGCCCTGGCTTCGACCAGCTCATGTGGCTGATGAAGAGCGACAGCGAAGAGTCCGTCGCCGCCTACCGCGTGTTCAACACGGACGGCTCCGAGGTGGAACAGTGCGGCAACGGACTGCGCTGCCTCGCCTGGCTGATTGCGCGGGACGGTCAGCGCGCGTTTTCCTTTGAGAGTCCCGCCGGAATAATGCCCGCGCGAGTTGATGCATCCGGTGTTATCGCGGTCAGCATGGGGGCGCCGAGGTTTTCACCGGCTGAGATTCCCTTCATCGCCGACGAGGAGTCGCTGCGCTACCGGCTTACGGTTGATGACGACAGCGTCGACGTCAGCGCGCTTTCCATGGGTAATCCGCACGTTGTCGTTGATGTTGATGACATCGCATTGGCGCCGATAGAGCGTCTGGGCCCCCGGCTTGAGAGTCACGCGCGCTTTCCGCAGAAAGCCAACGTCGGTTTTGCCCACTACGGTGCACGCGATCACATTGCACTCCGCGTGTTCGAACGTGGAGTCGGCGAGACGCTCGCGTGCGGCACCGGCGCCTGTGCCGCGGTCGTCAGTGGTATCCGTCGCGAGCTGCTCGACGAGGACGTCACCGTGACCGTGCCGGGCGGTGAACTCATGGTAAGCTGGCGCGGTGATGACGCTTGGCTGTCCGGCCAGGTGACGCTGGACGACGAGGGAATCATCGATTTATGAGTACGCAGCCCGAATACGCTGATCCTGGCCTCACTGACGAGGCCGTTGCCGATTTCCTGGCGCGAGATCCGGAATTCTTTGAACGCAACAGCAAGCTGCTGTCTGACCTTCGGCTGCCGCATGCCTCCGGGGGCACCGTGTCGCTGGTCGAACGCCAGGTGTCGGTGCTGCGACAGCGCGAACTCAAACTCGAACGCCAGCTCAAGGAACTGATCGACGTCGCACGCGACAACGATACGCTGGCTGCAAAGATCCACACACTCGCGATTCAGCTGCTGGGTCAAAAGACCTTGTCCGACACCATTGATGCGGTGGAAGAAGCGGTGCGCGCCGGCTTCTCGGCCGACCACGCCGTGCTGGTGCTGTTCGGCGATACCGACGATTTTAGTGACATGCTGGGCGGCCGCTTTCTTCGCGTCGTCAAGCGTGACGACGACGCGATGGGGCCGTTTACCACGTTCCTCGGCAGCAGCAGCCCGAGGTGTGGCCAGGCGCGAGATGCGCAACTCGCTTACCTGTTTCATGAAGACGGCGAAGACATCGGCTCGGTGGCGATGCTGCCGCTGGGTGATAAATCCTCCATCGGTTTTATGGCCATTGGCAGTCACGACAAGGACCGCTTCCACCCGGGCATGAGTATCGACTTCATCACCCGGGTCGGTGAACTCGTCACCGAGGCCCTGAAGCGCTTCTGATTCGATGCCCGATTCGGACTGGATAGACCGGTTCCTTCATCACCTGGAGTTTGAGCGCCGCCTCTCCAAACACACCTGCGACAACTATCGCCGCGACCTGATCGCGCTGCAGGGCTACTGTGAGACGGCCGGAATCAAAGCGTGGGATTGCGTCGACAGCGGACACATACGCAGCTTCTCCTCCGCCTGTTACCGAAAGGGCCTGAACGCACGCAGCATCCAGCGTCGCCTGTCGGCCGTACGCAGTTTTTTCCGCTACCTGCTGCGCGAGAAACAGGTCGACGGCAATCCGGCAAGCTCGGTGTCGGCGCCGAAGGGACCCAAGCGCCTTCCCGGCAACCTCGACGCAGATCGCATGGCCCGACTGCTCGACATTCCCGGCGACGGGCCGCTGGTTGACCGTGACCGGGCGATGCTGGAACTGCTGTATTCGTCCGGCCTGCGTCTCGCTGAGCTCACCGACCTGAACATCCACGACCTGGACCTGTCGGACGCGACGGTTCGCGTCACCGGCAAGGGCAACAAGGATCGCATCGTGCCGGTGGGGCGCGCCGCTTTGCAGGCCGTTCGACACTGGTTGAAAAGTCGCGCCGCGCTCGCCGACGTCGACGAACTGGCCATGTTTGTCAGCAAACGTGGCAATCGCATCAGCAAACGCAATGTGCAGGCTCGCGTCGAGCACTGGGCGAAAGTCCAGGGCATCGACAGCCGCGTATACCCTCACCTGTTCCGCCATTCCTTTGCCAGTCACGTGCTCGAATCCAGCCAGGATTTGCGCGGCGTCCAGGAGTTGCTGGGGCACGCCAACATCTCGACTACCCAGGTCTATACGCATCTTGATTTCCAGCATTTGGCCCAGATTTACGACAAGACACACCCAAGGGCCAGAACCAAAGACAAGCCTTAAACGGCCCGGAATCAGGAAAAGCTATGGAACAGTATCGCGGAACGACCATCGTGTCGGTCCGGCGCAATGGCAAAGTAGCCATCGCCGGCGACGGCCAGGTCAGCATGGGCAACACCGTCATGAAGGGCAACGCCCGCAAGGTTCGCCCGCTGGCGGGTGGCCGCGTCATTGCGGGCTTTGCCGGCGGCACGGCCGACGCCTTTACCTTGTTCGAATTGTTTGAAAGCAAGCTGGAGCAATACGGCAACCTGACACGGGCTGCTATTGAGCTTGCCAAAGACTGGCGGACAGACCGACGTCTGCGCCGCCTTGAAGCGTTGCTTTGCGTTGCCGACGAGGAATCCTCATTCATCGTGACCGGCAACGGCGACGTCATCGAGCCGGAGAATGACCTGATGGCCATCGGCTCCGGTGGCTCGTTCGCGCAGGCCGCTGCACTCGCCCTGCTCGACAACACCGACCTCGAAGCACGCGAGATTGTCGAAAAAGCGCTGAAGATCGCTGCCGACATCTGTGTGTACACCAACCAGAATATCGTCGTCGAAGAACTCGGCGCCGACTAGGCAGACCGGCGGCCCCGCCACCGGCAACGGAAACCCCATCATGTCCCAAATGACTCCGCGCGAAATCGTGCAAGAACTCGACAAGCACATCATTGGCCAGGATTCGGCCAAGCGTGCCGTCGCCATCGCGCTGCGCAATCGCTGGCGGCGTGTCCACGTCGACGAACCACTGCGCAGTGAAATCACGCCAAAAAACATTCTGATGATCGGCCCCACGGGGGTCGGCAAAACCGAGATCTCCCGCCGCCTCGCCAAGCTTGCGAAGGCGCCGTTCGTCAAGGTCGAAGCCACGAAGTTCACCGAGGTAGGCTACGTAGGTCGCGAAGTCGACAGCATCGTTCGCGACCTGATGGACGTGTCTGTGAAAATGACCCGCGAGGCAGAGGTCGCCAAGGTGCGTCATCGTGCCGAAGATGCCGCCGAGGAGCGGCTGCTTGACGCCCTGTTGCCGCCACCGTCGCCGGGGCTCGGCGGCACGGTCGACAACCCGGACTCGGACACTCGACAAAAATTTCGCAAGATGCTGCGCGAAGGCAGTCTCGATGACCGTGAAGTGGAGATCGACATCGCGGCATCGTCAATGGGCGTCGAAATCATGGCGCCGCCGGGCATGGAAGAAATGACGTCGCAGCTGCAGGGCATGTTTCAGAACCTGGGCGCCGGCCGCAAGAAATCGCGCAAGCTCAAGGTCCGCGAGGCCATGAAGCACCTCGTCGATGAAGAAGCGGCAAAGATGATCGACGAAGAGGAGATGAAGGCGCAGGCACTCGAGGCGGTCGAGCAGCACGGTATCGTGTTTCTCGACGAAATCGACAAGGTGGCCCGGCGCTCGGAGGCACAGGGCGCCGATGTGTCGCGTGAGGGCGTGCAGCGTGACCTGTTGCCGCTGGTCGAAGGCTCCACCGTGAACACGAAATACGGCATGGTGAAGACCGACCACATCCTGTTTATCGCGTCCGGAGCGTTCAGCGTATCGAAACCCTCGGACCTGATTCCCGAGCTCCAGGGTCGTTTCCCGATCCGCGTGGAACTGCAGTCGCTGTCGGTTGACGATTTCGTGAAGATCCTGACCGAGACCAATGCCTCGCTGACCGCGCAGTACGCGGCGTTAATGGAAACCGAAGAAGTCACACTCGACTTCGTCGAGTCGGGTGTCAGACGCTTGGCCGAAGTTGCCTACCAGGTGAATGAAAACACCGAGAACATCGGTGCCCGTCGCCTGCACACCGTGATGGAACGTCTGCTGGAGACGATCTCCTTCGAAGCCTCGGACAAGAGTGGCTCACAGCTGACGATCAACGCCGGCTACGTTGACGACCACCTGGCCGAGTTGTCAAAAGACGAAGATCTGAGTCGCTATATCCTCTAGGCGATGGCGCAACCGACCGAAATCAAGTTGCGCACGCAGTCGCGTGTCCTCGCCTTGAGCTTCGATGATGGTTCATCCTTCGAGCTGGATTTCGAATACCTGCGTGTCTATTCGCCGAGTGCCGAGGTCAAGGGTCACGGCCCCGGACAGCAAACACTGCAGGTCGGCAAGGAAGGCGTCAGTATCCAGGCCGTTGAGCCGATCGGTCACTACGCGGTGCGGCTGGTGTTCGACGACGGGCACGACTCCGGACTCTACACCTGGTCCTATTTGCATGAATTGGGCCGGGATCGTGATGCGAAGTGGCGCGATTATCTCGACCGGCTCGAAGCTGCGGGGTATCCTCGCCGCTCGTGAACTCAAGGCCCCCCGGGCATGGACAAATCAACTCACTTTGGCTTCAAGGATGTCGCCGCTTCGGAGAAAGCCGGCCTCGTGCGCGGCGTTTTCGACTCCGTTGCCGACAACTACGACATCATGAACGACCTGATGTCGGCCGGCCTGCATCGGCTGTGGAAGCGCGCCACCATCGGTGAAGCCGGTGTTCGCCCGGGCCACCGGGTGCTGGACCTCGCGGGAGGCACCGGCGACCTGGCGATCGAGTTCGCCAGGAAGGTCGGTGAATCCGGTCGCGTCGTTCTGGCCGATATCAATGCAGCAATGCTCGAACAGGGTCGACGCCGCGTCGTCGATGAAGGCGTCGTGGGTCAGGTGGATATCGCGCAGGTCGACGCCGAAAACCTGCCGTTTGATGACAACCACTTCGACCGCATTACCATCGCCTTCGGTCTGCGTAATGTCACCGACAAGAATGCCGCATTGCGTTCGATGTACCGTGTGTTGAAGCCCGGCGGCAAATGCCTGGTTCTCGAATTTTCACAGCCGGCAGACGCCATCCAGCCTGCCTATGACCTGTACTCCTTCCGTGTGCTGCCGATGCTTGGCAAGCTCGTCGCCGGGGACGCAGACAGCTACCAGTATCTTGCCGAGTCCATTCGCAAACACCCCGACCAGGAAACTCTGAAGTCGATGATGCAGGACGCCGGTTTTGAGCGCTGCCGCTACCGCAATTTTTCGGCCGGTATCGTGGCCCTGCACATGGGTTACAAAGTCTAGCCAGCCGTGGACGCTCTCGATGCACTGATGCGCCCGGTGGCGCGGCTGCTCAATCGCAGCATTCAGGATTCGCTGACGGCGCAGGCGTTGTGCAGTGAGCTGGACGATCGCATTGTCGGTATCGCCGTCCGGGATACCTCGCTGTCCGTGTATTTCGCGTTTAACGACGATATCGTCACGCTCGCATCCGACGCGCCCGGTGAGGCCGATGCGCGAATCGTCGGTTCGATCCCGGGACTGGCACGGCTCGCCGCGAGCGGCGACCCCGATGCGATCCGTCGAGGTGATATCCAGCTCGAGGGCGATATCGCGACCGTACAGACTTTCCAGAAGCTGTTGGCGTTTGCGAAACCGGATCCGGAAGAGGAGCTGTCCCGCTTTATCGGCGACGAAGCTGCCAACCAGCTGGGCAATCTGGCCCGCAGTTTCGGTGAATGGGGTCGCGACGCGCGCGACACGATGACCGGTAACCTGCGGGAGTACCTGCAGGAAGAAAGCGGCGATGTGCCATCGCGTTACGAGGTCGAGCGCTTTGGCAAAGCCGTTGGCAAACTGCGCGACGATGTTGATCGCCTGGAGGCGCGTCTCGAGCAACTTGAGGCGCCCGCCTCATGATGTCGCGACGCACCCTGGTTCGCCTGGTTGGTATCCAGCGCGTGCTCGTCAAGTACGGCCTCGACGACGTCATCAAGGAAGCGCACCTGCTGCGACCCTTGCGCTTCCTGTTTATTCTCGCGCCGCGACGACGCGACAAGGACGCACCGCTCGGGGAACGCATCCGCCTCGCGCTGGAAGAGCTCGGACCGATCTTCGTCAAGTTCGGGCAGGCCTTGTCCACGCGTCGCGACCTGCTGCCCCCCGATATTGCCGACGAACTGGCGAAACTGCAGGATGAGGTTCCGCCGTTTCCGTCCGAACAGGCGATTGCCATCATCGAGGACGCCTACGCGCAGTCGGTTGACGAGGTTTTCCAGCGCTTCGATCGGGAACCCTTGGCCGCAGCCTCGATCGCGCAGGTGCACAGCGCCCAGCTCAAAGACGGTACCGAAGTCATAACCAAGGTCCTGCGACCTGGCGTCGAGGAAAAAATCGAGCGCGATCTTGAGGTTATGCGCGCGGTGGCGGAGCTCGCGGCGAAGTACTGGTCGCTCGGCAAGCGCCTGAAACCGGTCGAGGTGGTCGCCGAGTACGAGCAAACGATTACAGACGAGCTCGACCTGATGCGCGAAGCGGCCAACACGGCCCAGCTGAAACGCAACTTCGAGGGCAGTGACCTGCTGTACGCGCCGGCGATCTACTGGGACTACTGCCGACCGGAAGTGATGGTGCAGGAACGCATCTACGGCATCCAGATCAGCGACCTCGACACGCTGCGCGAACTCGGTACCAACTTCCAGGTGCTGGCCGAGAACGGCGTCGAGATCTTTTTCACGCAGGTCTTCCGGCACAATTTCTTCCACGCCGACATGCATCCCGGCAACATCTTCGTCATGGTCGACGACCCGGAACGGCCGAAGTATGCCGCCGTCGATTTCGGCATCGTTGGCTCGCTGAACCCGGAAGACAAGGAATACCTGGCTGCCAACTTCCTCGCGTTTTTCGATCGCGACTATCACGCCATTGCGAAACTGCACATTGACTCTGGCTGGGTGCCCGAAGGCACGCGGATCGACCAGCTCGAGGCGGCCGTGCGCACGGTCTGTGAACCGGTGTTCAACAAGCCACTGGAGGAGATCTCCTTTGCCCAGGTGCTGATGCGCCTGTTCCGCGTCGCGCAGCGCTTCGAAGTCGAGATCCAGCCACAGCTGGTTTTGCTGCAAAAAACCCTGTTTAACATCGAAGGACTGGGTCGCGATCTCTACCCCCGCCTCGACTTGTGGAAAACCGCGCGTCCGGTGCTCAAAAAATGGATGGACGAGCAGGTCGGCCCCAGGGCCATCGTGGACGACCTGCGAGTAAATCTGCCGCAGATTCGCCAGGCGCTGCGCCACCTGCCGGTCGCTGCGCGACAGATTGCCGAGCAGGCGGCAACGGGTGACCTGAAGCTCGACGTTGAGTCGCCGGCGATCAAGGACATTCGCTCAGAACTTGCCGGCCAGCGACGTCAGCGATTCTGGCTCGTTATGGCGGCCACCGGCATTCTGTCGGCCAGTCTCGTGTTTGCTCTTGGCGCAAACAGTCTGCTCGCCGGCGGACTGCTGGGCTTCGGCGTGATCGCCGCCTGGTTCGGTCGCCCGGGAAGCTAATGCTCAGCCGCATTGCACGACTGATTCTTCGGCTGGGCGGCTGGACGATTATCGGTGAGCGTCCGAAACAGCCACAGGGCGTCATTATCGCTTACCCGCACACGTCGAACTGGGACGGTTTCTGGGCGCTGACCTGCAAGGTCGCCCTGAAACTCAGCGACGCACGCTTCTTCGGCAAGCATTCGCTGTTCTGGTTCCCGCTCGGCAACCTGCTGCGCGCGCTCGGCGGTATTCCGCTCGACCGCTCGCATGCCGGTGGCGCTGTGCAGCAGGCGGTCGACCTGCTGGCCAAAGGCGAACCGATGCTGTTTGCCCTGGCACCGGAGGGTACACGCAGCAAGCGAGACCACTGGAAAAACGGTTTTTACCGCATCGCAATGGAGGCGAAGGTGCCGGTCACGCTGGCCCTGCTGGATTTCGGCCAGCGGCGCATCGGACTGGGGGCAACCCTGGTGATGAGCGGTGATGTGGACCATGACCTGGCGCGTATTCGCAAGGAATACGCTGATGTCGTTGGCCGGCGACCGGAACTCGCCAGCGACATACGGTTTGCGTCGGACCCGCTCGAAAGGCGATGAACGAAGAAGGCTTGCATCGCACGATTCGCAGCTACGTCCGCCGCGCCGGCCGGATGACCGAATCGCAGCAGCGCGCCATCGATGAGCTCTGGCCGACCATCGGCGTTGAGTACGTCGGCGAGCCGCTGGACCTTGCAGACACCTTTGGCCGCGACGCACCGTTGACCGTTGAAATCGGTTTCGGCAACGGCGACACGCTGGTGCAGCTGGCAGCCGCCTCACCGGAGACGAATTTTCTCGGCATCGAAGTGCATGAACCCGGCATTGGCCGCTGCCTGATTGCCGCCCGTGAGGCCGGCGTCGAAAACCTTCGCCTGCTCGCGCATGACGCGGTCGAGGTGCTGCAGCACCAGCTGGCACCCGGCAGTATCCAGCGCCTTAACCTGTACTTCCCGGATCCCTGGCCGAAGAAGCGCCATCACAAACGACGCATCCTGAAGGACAGCTTTCTGTCACTTGTGCACAGCCGTATGACAGAGACGGCGAGCCTGCATATCGCGACCGATTGGGCGGACTATGTCGAACACATTGACGAGCTGTTTACCGGCTGTGAGCTGTTTGCGCTCGACGCCCGACGCGAGCACGACGGCGACGCACCGATTGACCGTCCGGTCACAAA
>JBCDJX010000016.1:0-43951 GCA_038747355.1 Pseudomonadota bacterium
GCGCCGTCGAACACGGGACCGTCCACGCACACCCGCTTCATGGCCGGCCCGGATTCGGTCGTGACGCGCACGGCGCAACCTGCGCAGCCGCCAACGGCACAGGCCATGTATTCCTCGAGGGAGACCTGGCAACTGACCGCGTGCTTCGCCGCCAGGCTTGCGACCGCGCGTAGCATCGGTGTTGGCCCGCAGGTGTAGATCATCGTCTGCGATTTTTCCTCGTTGCTGAGCGTGGCCAGCACCCGCTCGGCGAGGTCCGTGACAAAGCCTTTGAAGCAGCCGTCGAAGTCCGCCATTGAGGTCAGCCGAGTGGGCACCTGCCATGACTCGAGCAGTGGCATCGTGCTGGATACGGTGGCATCGACGCCCGGAAAGTCCATTTGCGACGACGCTTGCTGAAACGGAAACGGAATCTCGGAGCCGAGAATCGCAAGTGGCTGCCATTGGCGATCATCCTGGCGCAGCGCATCGGCCACGAACACCATCGGCGGAATACCGACGCCGCCGCCGATCAGAAGCACGCGTGGCTTGGTCTCATCGAACCAGAACGGCTGCCCGATCGGGCCGAGTACGCTAATCACATCGCCGGGGCCTTTTTGCGACAGCAGGCCAAGGCCCTGGCCGTGTGTCTTGTACAGCACCTCGATCCAGTCATCGCCGGTGCGCATGATCGACATAGGCCGGCGCATCGGCAGGGAGTCGTCGCAGGTGAGGTGAACGAATGCGCCGGCTTTGGCGGCCGCGGCGCACTTGGGTGCGCGGATTCGCTGCACAAACTGCTCGCCGTCGAAGGCATCCGTCGACAGGATCTCGCCGTCCTCGACAAAAATCGTATTGCGGTTTCGCTGGGCGTGTTGCTGGGCGTCGGTTTTCATCGGGATTCCAGGGTGCGTATCACGCGGGTCAGAACAGCCATGCGGACCGCGACACCGTTCTTGACCTGTTCCGTGATCACCGAACGTGCACCGTCTGCCAGCGAGCCTTCAATTTCGATTCCGCGGTTCATCGGACCGGGATGCATGACGATGGCATCCGCCTTCGCGAGCTGAATCGAGTCTTCGTTGACGCCGTACTGAACGAAGTACTCGTCGATGCCGGGGATGCCGTCGAGATTGCCGATGCGCTCACGCTGAATGCGCAACGCCATCACAACGTCAGCGTCCTTGAGTCCACGCTGCAGGTCGTCGGTAATGACAGCGCCGGGAAAATCCGCCGGGTTCGGCGCCATCGCTGCCGGAGAGACCAGACGGACCTCGTTGGCGCCCAGCGTAGACAGCGCCTGCGCGGCGGAGCGCGCGACGCGCGAGTGGCGTATATCACCGACAATCGCCACCACCAGGCTGTCCAGATCGGGCTTGTGATGCCGCATGGTCAGCACGTCCAGCAAGCCCTGCGTCGGATGCGACACCTCGGCTTCCCCGGCGTTGAGGATCGACACGTGATCTTTTACATGGCGCGCGATGTAAGCCGGTACGCCGGCACTCGCATCGCGGACGACCATGATGTCCACGCCCATCGCCTCGAGCGTGTAGATCGTGTCGAGTATGCTCTCGCCCTTTTTGCGCGACGAGGTGTTGACGTCGAGATTCAGCACATCCGCACCCAGTCGCTTGGCAGCAAGGTCAAACGACGCACGTGTCCGCGTGCTGGGCTCAAAAAAGAGGTTAGCCACCGTACGACCCTGCAGTGCCGAACTGCGCTCGACCGCTTCGCCGTCCGCCGACAGGTACGCGTCCGATTCGTCGAGCAGGGCGGTCAGGGTTGCGCGGTCAATGCCGTCCAGCGTCAACAGGTGGCGAAGCTGGCCGTCGTTCGTGAATTGCAGCGTTCGTGCGTCGAGCTCTGTCATGCGCCGCGATTCTACGGCATTCAATCCGCACCCGCGAGATAGCGTTCCGCGATCGTTACAGCGGCCGCGGCATCGATATCTTCTTTGGAAATCCGACCGCGCTGTCCGGCAGATCGCGCGGTCTTCAGTTGTCGCTCGGCCTCCACCGAGGAGAAGCGTTCATCGGTCAACACAACCGGCAAGCCGTACGATCGAAGCGACTCTGCAAAGCGGCGGGCGTCGGCGGTCATGTCGCTGTCCGAGCCGTCCGCGTGCAGCGGCTTTCCCACCACCAGCGTCGTTGGCTGCCATTCACGGATCAGCGCATCGATATGCGCGCGATCAACGCCCGCGTCACTGTTGCGAATGACGCCGAGCGGACTGGCTGAGGCGGTGATGTCCTGGCCGACAGCGACACCGATACGGCGATGCCCGAAGTCGAAGGCGAGAATGGTGTCTGGCAAACCTCAGGCGCGTCCAGCGTCCGGCGCGATTCGGCTGATGTCGATACCGAGGCTTTCCGCGGCGGCGGTCCAGCGTCGTGCGAACGGCATCTCGAACACGATGTCGGTTTTGGCCGGCACGTTCAGCCAGGAGTTCTCCAGGATCTCCTCCTCGAGCTGGCCTGCCTCCCAACCCGCGTAACCGAGGGCGACGAGGTGCTTGTCCGGGCCTTTACCCTCGGCCATGGCATCCATGATGTCACGCGACAGTGTCAGGCAGATATCGTCGGAGACGCGCAAAGAACTCTCGAACTGGTCCTCGCCGCCGTGCAAAACGAAGCCGCGCTCCGGACCGACCGGGCCGCCCATCACGACCGGCTCGTCGGCGATAATCGGGTTACTGACGTCGATGGCGAGCTGCCGGAACAGGCCACCCATATTCAGGCTGAGTGGTCGGTTGATGATGATGCCCAGGGCGCCGTCTGCATTGTGTTCGCAGATCAGCGTGACGGTGTTGCTGAAATTGGGGTCCTCCATGCCGGGCATGGCGATCAGCAACTGGTTGGCCAGTGAGGAGGACTCATCCATCACGACAGTATCCGCCTGTCGGACGGGCTTCACAAGCGAGTCCGGGTGTCGTAACTCAGTTTGCGGCGACGGTGGTCGCGACGCCTTCATCCCCGAACAACCACTTGTACGCGAAACGCAGCCGGTCGTAGTCCGCGCGAACGTCGGGCGGAAACGGATCGAACGGCGACGCTCGGCGCAGGATATCGAGTGCCGCCTGGTCGATGATCGGCGAACCGGACGACTTGCGGATGACGACGCCGGCCAGCTCGCCGGACGCGTCGATCGCAACTTCGAGCGTGGGAGAACCGGACAGGCCCTCGGCCATTTTCGGCAGGTGGGCCTCACCCACCCGCTCGACGCGGCGTTTCCAGCTGTCGAGATAGGTCGCAACCTTGGATTCGCGTGTGTCGGCGCTGATAAACAGCTCGCGCTGTTTGTCGTCGTGAATTTGCAACGTGGCCTCGAGTTCCTGCGGCAGCGGCAGCGTCGATTCGGCGCCGGCTTCGAGCAGGGTCGCGGTCTGTCGTTCGCGCTGAGGGTCGTCGGCGAGGTCGGTCTTCACCTGGCGATCGGCCGACGCCTGTGTCGACAGGAATTCGTCGGCGGTCGATTCGGCGACCCGGGTATCGACCAACGCATTCCCGTTGATGTCGCCGAGGTTGTCGACCGGCACCAGGCTTTCCATCGGCGCCGAGGCACGCGTCTCCCGCGACGTGTTGCCGCCGCCTTCCTGGCTCGCCTGAGCGATGTACTGGGCGTCCTCGGGACGATCGATGCGCTGTTCCGGATCGGCGACAATGGTGACCTCGAGCGAAATTGCCGCCGCGAACTGTTCGGGAAGTGCGGGATTGAAGCCAATGCCGATTATCAGCACCCCGTGAATCAGGGCAGCAAGAAACAGCATCGCCGGAAGGCGATCGGGCGTCTGGTCGGGAAGCAGCCGAAGCTCGTCCATCGGGTCCAGGCTAAATGCGGGTTCTGCCATGCTGTGCTCGCTCTTGCACGCGCGCATCTTCCATTATTTATGACGAATAAACAAGGGCTTAGCGCACTTATTCCAGACCCCAGTTTAATCGTTCGCGAAGACCTGTGGTGAGAACCACGTCACCGCTTGAAGGAATCAACAGGGCGAACTCGAGGTCGAGTGTCGCGACCAGTGAATCGAAGTTTTCGACGCCCCCGACCAGCAGGGCGGTCGCCGCTGCGTCGGCGAGCACTGGGTCGCTGTGTACCACCGTGACGGCGGCGGTGTGCGGCACCGGGAATCCCGTCGCCGGATCGAGGATGTGGTGGTAGCGTTGACCGTCGATCTCGAAAAAACGCTCGTAATTTCCGGAGCTTATAACGGCCTCGCCGGGCTGTACGTCGAGCCCGCCGAGCGCAGAATCATCAAACGGCGAGCGAATACCGATGTGTGCCGGTCGGCCGCCGGCATCGCCAACGACGAGCAGGTCGCCTCCCAGGTTGATGATCGCGTTGTCGATGCCCAGGTCGCTCAGCCGGGATGCACTTTCGGCGAGCAAAGCGCCTTTGGCGATACCGCCGAGATCGATGATCACCGCGGGCGGCTTGCCATCGCTGAAGGACTGCAGGCTGGGCGCTCGTTCGAGGATTGCCTCGATCGTCGACCGTGCCGGGACGGCATCCGGGGGGGATGTGATGTCGTCAAAGCCCCAGGCAAGAACCAACTCGCCGATCGCCGCATTGAAGCGGCCGCCTGTAAGGACCTCAAGGCGGGCCGCCGTGTGCAGAAGTTCGCCCAGCTCCACCGACACGGCCGGCATCTCGCCGCGGGCGAGCGACTTGTTGGCGTAAGCCAGTTCACCGTCCGCCCACGGGTACCAGTCGCGTCCACGGTGATGCAGCAGTTCCCGGACCTGGGCGATCGCGCTCACCGCGCGTCGACGCGGTGTTGCATAAATGGTGACCGATACGGACGTCCCGATCGCCAGGAATTCCGTTCGAGTTGTCGTGTCCGGCTCGCAGGCGGCGAGCAGGATCAGCGCCGCGAGCGCGCTAGCGAAGCTTCGCTTCGATGGCATCGAACATCAGGCCAGCAATGTTCAGATCGAACTGGCGGTCCAGCTCGCGGATGCCGGTCGGGCTGGTGACGTTGACTTCGGTCAGGTAGTCACCGATCACATCGATACCGGCAAAAATCACGCCCTGTTCCTTGAGGACTTTGCCGACCGTGACGGCGATGTGCCGGTCGCGTTCCGACAGTGACTGCCCCTTGCCGACCGCACCCATGACCAGGTTGCCGCGGTGATCGTGATCGGACGGAATACGCGCCAGCGCATGGGGCACCGGCTCGCCGTCTATGATCAGGATACGCTTGTCGCCCGCGGCGATCTCGGGGATGTAGCCTTGCGCCATCGCAAAACGGCTGCCGTAGTCGGTCAGCGTTTCGAAAATGACGCCGGCGTTTTTATCGCTTTGCTCCACCACGAAAATCGACTTGCCTCCCATGCCGTCGAGCGGCTTGACGACAATGCGTTGATGCGCTTCGAGGAAGGTGCGCATGTCGTCCATGGAGCGCGTGATCAGCGTCATCGGTGTGAGCTCAGGGAACCACGCGGTGAACGCTTTCTCGTTCATGTCGCGCAACGCCTGCGGTGCATTGACGATCAGGGCGCCGGCGATCGCCGCACGATCGAGGATGTAGGTTGTGTACACGTACTCCATGTCGAACGGCGGGTCCTTGCGCATGAGGATCACGTCAAGTTCACCCAGTTCCAGCGTGTGCGGCTCGCCGAGCGAAAACCAGTCGTCGTCATCGTCCTTGACGTGCAGTTCCCGACCGTCACCGATCGCGTTGCCACCAGCCAGGCGCAGGTTTCGCTGCTCGAAATAGTAGATGGCAAACCCGCGGCGTGTCGCCTCCAGCAACATGGCCAGCGAGCTGTCCTTTTTGGGCGTTATGGCGTCGATCGGGTCCATAACGATTCCGACTTTGAGCGGGGCGTTTGCCATGGGGCTGCTGCGAGTCTGCGAAAAGCCGCAACTATACCGCCGAAATGTGTGAATCGCTTGGGATTTTCAGCGACGGAAGCGGTGTCATAGCGAGCTTTATGCCATTATGATACAAGACGTTTTTTCCACTGAGGTACGCCGGTGTCCAGTAACGAACCACGCAGCCTGAACGGCCTGAAAATCCTGGTGGTTGATGACAGCAAGACGATACGACGCACGGCCGAAACTCTCCTGACCAAAGAAGGCTGCCAGGTCTACACGGCCATCGATGGTTTCGATGCACTGTCGAAAATCGCAGACCACCAGCCGGACCTCATTTTCGTCGACATCATGATGCCGCGGCTGGACGGTTACGAAACCTGCTCGCTGATCAAGCACAACAAGATGTTCAAGCAGACGCCGGTGATCATGCTGTCCAGCAAGGACGGCCTGTTCGACCGTGCCCGAGGGCGCATCGTGGGTTCGGAGCAGTACCTGACCAAACCGTTTACGAAAGACGAGTTGCTGGGCGCCATCAGCAACCAGATCAACGCCTAACACCGACCCGAGCAAGAACAGGACAATTCGATGGCAGTAGTACTCATCGTTGATGACTCCCCGACGGAGCTGCATCTCTTCCAGACGATGCTGGAAAAAAACGGCTTCAGCACGCTGGTGGCTGACAGTGGCGAGGACGGAATCCGGCAGGCGTCGTCAAACAAACCTGATGTCATCCTGATGGACGTGGTCATGCCGGGGATGAACGGTTTCCAGGCAACGCGAAAACTGACGCAGGACCCGGAGACAGCCGGGATCCCCGTCATCATGATCACCACCAAGGACCAGGAAACCGACAAGATCTGGGGAATGCGCCAGGGTGCGGTCGAATACCTGGTGAAGCCGATTGACGAAAAGCAGCTCGTCGCCCAGATCAATGCGGTGATGGCCGGCTGAATGAACGCCGATCTTGGCAGCCTCGTTCGGCAACCTTTTGAACTCCTTCGTGAGATGGAGGCTCGCAGCGCCGCGGCTCACCCGAGCGCCGGCGCGCACCTGTCCAGCGAATGGGTCGGTATCGGTTTTCGTATCGGCGAGGAGCAGTTCATCGCAGCCCGCGACCAGGTTCGCGAGGTGCTGATGCTGCCCGAGACCATGACGCGTGTGCCGGGCGCGAAGCGCTGGATCCTGGGTATCGCCAACCTGCGTGGCCATCTGCTGCCACTCGCCGACGTGAAGCTGATGCTCGGCAGCGGCCGCACGACACTGCGGCGAGCGACCCGCGTAATTTCCGTAAACCACCGGGAAATCCCGGCGGGACTCGTTGTCGACGAGGTCATCGGTTTTCGTCGTTTCGGCGAATCCGAGTACGGCAACGACAGCCCCGAGACAATTGTGCGCTGTGAGCAGTACCTGAAAGGCAGCTACCAGCGCGGCGATGACTCGTGGCCGGTTTTCGACCTGTTTGATTTTGTTGAGAGCAATCTTTTCCTGCAGGCGGCTGAGGAATAGCCAATGCAGGATTGAAATGAGCGACATGCGATGAGTGACACAACAGAAACTTCAAAGATCTTCAGGGGCGTGGCGATTTTCGCGGCGCTGCTGCTGGCGATCTCGATGGCTTTCGTTTTCCTGCAGTCCAACGGCACATTCAGCAGCGGCTTCCTGGCCCAGCCCTGGGTGCCGATCGGGCTAAACCTGGTTTGCGTCGGCATGGTCTTCGTGCTGTTTTCACTGAGCCGGCGAATGGCCGCCTTCGAAGACGCGGCCCGTGTTCAGGCGGAGCAGAACGAACGCAACCAGCAGGCCATTCTGCGTCTGCTGGACGAGATGGGCAGTCTCGCAGACGGCGACCTGACCGTCGAAGCCACCGTGACCGAGGACATCACCGGCACGATCGCTGACTCCTTCAACTTCGCCATCGAGGAGCTTCGCAAACTGGTCGCGACGGTCAACGAGACCGCGATCATGGTTGAGGCAGCGGCCAAGCAGTCCGAGAGCTCCGCGACCCACATGTCCCGCGCGGCCGAAAACCAGTCGCGAGAGATCAACGAGGCCACCAAGTCCATCGTCTCCATGGCCGCGTCCATCGAAGAAGTCTCCGGCAACGCTGAGCGATCTTCCGACGTTGCGCGTCACTCGGTGGAAGTGGCGCACAAGGGCGGTGAGGCCGTGCGGCGCACGATCGACGGCATGAACACGATCCGTGAAACCATCCAGGACACATCCAAGCGCATCAAGCGACTGGGCGAAAGCTCACAGGAAATCGGCAACATCGTCGAGCTCATCAACGACATCGCCGAACAAACCAACATTCTCGCGCTCAACGCGTCGATCCAGGCTTCCATGGCCGGCGAGGCCGGGCGCGGTTTCGCGGTGGTTGCTGACGAAGTGCAGCGACTGGCTGAACGGTCAACCAATGCGACCAAGCAGATCGAGGTCTTGGTCAGCACGATTCAGGCCGATACCAAGGAGGCGGTGGTGTCGATGGAACGCAGCACCACGGACGTCGTGGGCGGTGCGCTGCTGGCCGAAAACGCCGGTGCCGCACTGGATGAGATCGAACAGGTGTCAAACCAGATTGCGAGCCTTGTACAAAACATCTCCAGCTCCGCACGCGAGCAGGCCGGGTCCGCGGCCGACGTGACGCGCCGCACCACCCGTCTTCGTGAAATCAGCGACCAGACCGGCAAGGCGACCAGTGCCACGGCGGCCGCAACGTCGAAGTTGTCAGAATTTACCTCGCAGCTCAGGAAGAGCGTGTCCGGCTTTACGCTGCCGGATCAGCGCGGAGCCGGCTAGCCGGTCGTAAGAGGGAGCCGTGAGCGAGCAGCTAGACATCAGCGAGGAACAGATCCCGGGCAATGCGCTGGCGATCGTCAGCGCCGAGCTCATGGAGACGATCCGCAGCGCGCATCTTGCGCTGGAGGATTGCGTTGACGGGCGCGGCGGTTCTGCGGCGCTCGTCAAAGCGGCAGACTTGTTGCACCAGGCACGGGGTGCGCTGCAGATTACCGAGACTTACGGCGCTGCCTTGCTCGCCGAAGAGATGGAGCTTGCCTGTCGCTATCTCGCCAGCCTGAGGGCCGGCAAGGGGCGCGAGGACGGCCTCGATGCGTTAACGCGCGCCATGGTGCAGCTGCCGTCTTACGTTGAGCGCTTGCTGTCCGGCGGCCGCGACATCGCGCTGGTGCTGCTGCCGATCCTGAACGACCTGCGTGCGGCACGCGGCGAGCCGCTGTTGTCGGAAGGTACGCTGCTGCTGCTGAATCTCTCCCCCTCCCGGGCGTCCAACGATCGGGAGAGCAAACCGGAAAACGAACAGGAGCTGTTGGCGGTCGCCAAGCGCCTGCGGCCGAAGTACCAGCTGGCATTGCTCGGCTGGATCAAGGGCGGTGACTCATCGCGTCATCTAGAAACCCTGTCCCAGGTTGCCGGTTCGCTGGAAAACGCGGCGCACCGCGACGATGTCTACCAGTTGTGGTGGGTTGTCGGTGGCGTCCTTGAATCACTGCGCAACGGTGGGCTCGAAACCTCCGTCGCGCTGAAGCGCCTGCTGGGACAGACCGATCGCCAGATCAAGCTGCTGATCGATGAAGGCGCGAACGCACTCGACACGCACCCGGTCGAAGACCTGCTGAACAACCTGCTGTACTACGTCGCACGCTCAAGTACAGCGGGCGATCGCATCGGCGAAATTCGCGCCGCCTTCAACCTGGCCGAACTGCTGCCGGGCGACGAGCAGGTCGAGCATGCGCGCGAGGCATTGTCGGCACCCAGCGTGAAGATGATGGAAACCGTTGCGGCGGCCATCAAGGAAGACCTCGGACGCGTTAAGGACGTGCTCGATATTTTCGTACGCACGGGCATGAACAAGCCGTCCGAGCTGGTACCGCAGCTCGAACTGTTGAAGAAGATCAGCGATACGCTGGGTGTTCTCGGGCTCGGTGAGCTGCGCAGCGACATCGATGCTGAGATCGATCGCCTTAAGGCCGTCGTGGAAAGAGACGGCGACGCGAGCGATCAGATCATTCTTGATATCGCGTCCACATTGTTGCGCGTCGAGGACCGCCTGGACCAGCAACTGATTCGTCTGACGGTGCCCGGCGATGCGCCGGCCGCAAAACCGACAGACGGAATGGAGCCCGGCGAGGCGGCGGACTACCAGCAGGTGGCCGAGTCGGTCATGCGCGAGTGCATCATCAACCTGGCGCGCGTCAAGGAGACGGTAAGCCAGAGTCTTGCAGCGCAGGCGCCGTCGCAGGGACTGGACAGCGTGCCGTCGCTGATTCGCGGTATTCGCGCCGGCCTGATGATGCTCGACAAAAGCCGTGCGATGGAAGTCATCGACCGAATCGGTGAGTTCATTACTCTGGCGATGAATGAGGGTGCGATGCGCCAGCTGGGCCAGCGCGAGACGGACCGGCTGGCTGACGCTATCGTCAGCATCGAGTACTACATGGAGACGGTCAAAGTCGGTCGCGCGGAACCGTGGTACATGCTCGACAACGCGGAAGCCTGCCTGGCGGTGCTCCGCGATGTCGCCCAGCGACTCGGCGAGGCGGGCGAGCAGGCGCCGTCGCCCGAACCGGAGCCCGAACCACAGCAGCCCGCGGTCGTGGAACCGCCACCGGTCGTGTCCGAAGACAAGGGCGAGCTCGACCCCGAGTTGCTTGAGCTGTTCATCGAAGAGGCCGGCGAGGAGGTCACCTCGATCAAGCAGAACCTGCCGGCCTGGGCGAACGCACCGGACGATATGGAAACGCTGATCAGTGTGCGTCGTTCTTTCCATACCCTTAAGGGCAGTGGTCGCATGGTCGGTGCGGAACGGGTCGGTGAATTCTGCTGGTCGGTCGAAAACCTGCTCAATCGCCTGATCAATCGAACATTGGTGCGGACGCCGCCCATGGTGCAGTTCATCCTCGACGCGGCCAATGCCGTACCGGAGTTGATCGAGCAACTCGAAGCGGGCAGCGAACCGGCCGCCGATATTCCCCTGTTGATGGCGAAGGCCAACGCGTTTGCGGAGGGGGATCCGAACGCCGCAGACATGGTGCTGGACAGGCCGGCGACGGAGAGCAGCTCCGAACCCGAGCTGGAAATGGATCCCGTCCTGCTGGATATCTTCTCCAAGGAGACCGCCGGACACCTGGCCGCGATCAAAACCTACCTCGACGCCTGTGAGGGCGAAAGCGCGCCGTTTGACGTCACCGAAAAACTGCATCGCGCCTGCCACACGCTGCACGGCAGCGCGAACATGGCGAACGTGGAGCGCAGTGTCGCTGTGGGCGGCGCGCTGAATCGTTATGTCCGGCGTATTTACGATTACAAGGTTGGTTTTGACGACGAGGGCCTGAAGCTGCTGCGTCATGCCGCGCATGCACTCGCCACGATTGTCTCCGACATCAACCAGCCAGACCGTGATCGCAAGGACTACAGCGAGCTGGTGTCCCGTTTGCTCGCAAAGGCTGACGAAGTCCAGCCCGACGGTACCGTTGTCAGTATCAATGAACAGGTCGACGAACCGTCGCCGGAAGCTGAGCAGGAACCCGTTGAGACGGTGGAGGCAGAGGCCGATTACGACGCGGAAATCGCATCGATCTTTGCCGAGGAATCCGCGGAACTCCTGGAGTCTATCGACAGCGCGTTCGACGCCTGGCGCGGTGACAAGCAGGATGCCCAGTCGCTGGACGCCCTGAAGCGTGACCTGCACACGCTCAAAGGTGGTGCTCGTACCGCCGGTATCACGGCGATGGGCAATCTGAGCCATGAAATCGAGACCCTGCTGATTTCGCTTGGACACGGCTCGGTAACGGGCAGCAACGCGATTGACGAGCTGTTGCTCGGCAGTGTTGATGAGCTGCATCGCATGCGCGATCTCGTGATTGCATCGCGACCCGTGCCGGCAGCGCGTGAGATCGAACGCCGCATCCAGCAGGCGAACGCCGGCCAGGCAGTTGCCGAAGCCGCGCCGGCCGATACGCCGGAGTCGCTGGACGTTGAACAGGCGGAACCGACGTCCTTCTCGCCGGAGCCCGACGACACGGTCAGTATGGTGATCCTCGATTCGCCGTTGGACAACGATCTCGCGGAGATCGGCTTTTCAGATGTCGCGGCCGATGACCAGGATTCCTTGCCTGTCGAGGTGGAAGCGCCCGCAGGCGATACCGACGAACAGGCGCAGGCGGCAGAGCCCGCGCCGAGCGACGCATCGGGAATCAACATCGAAGCGGGTGCTGATGTGACACCTGAGCCCGAGCCCGAGCCCGAGCCCGAGCCCGAGCCCGAGCCCGAGCCCGAGCCCGAGCCAGAGCCAGAGGCACAATCAGAGCCAGAATCCGACCCCGAGCCCGAACCTGATGAGGAGCCGGTCGCCGAGGCGGAGCCTGAAGCGATGCCCGGTATGGAGCCCGAACCCGACCTCGCCGCGTCGCCGCCGGAGGCGACTGTACCGCCGGTTCCGGAGGCGCCGCCGCTCAGAACCGTTCGCGCAGCGGATACGCGACAGGAATTCGCGCGTGTCGATGCAGAGCTTCTGGAAAATCTGCTGAACGCGGCCGGTGAAGTCAGCATTTATCACTCGCGACTGAACCAGCAAATCAACACGTTCGAGTTCCACGTCGAGGAAATCGGCCAGACCGTCCAGCGCCTCAGAGATCAGTTACGCAAACTCGAAATCGAGACCGAAGCCCAGATCATGGCCGGCCATCAGGAAACCATGGTCGCGAAAGACTTCGATCCACTGGAGATGGATCGCTACTCGACGATCCAGCAGTTGTCACGGGCGCTGGCCGAGAGTGCCAATGACCTGGACAGCCTGAGAGATCTTCTCAACGGCGTGACGCGCGAGGCAGAGAGTCTGCTCGTTCAGCAGTCACGCGTGACGGCCGAGTTGCAAGACGGCCTGATGCGCACGCGCATGGTGCCCTTCGAACGGCACGTGTCGCGCCTTACGCGGCTTGTTCGCCAGCAGGCGAGCGAGTCCGGCAAGCGTGCTGAGCTGGCGGTGGAAGGGGCCTCCGGTGAGCTGGACCGCCAGGTTCTCGAAAAGATGTTGCCGCCGTTCGAGCACATGCTCAGAAACGCCGTGGTGCACGGAATCGAGACACCGGAAAACCGCATTGCAGCGGGCAAACCGGCGGTGGGTCGCATCACGATTCGCCTCAATCGCGAAGGTGCCGAGATGGTGATCGACGTTGCCGACGACGGTGCCGGCCTCGATGTGAACACGATCCGTCGCAAAGCGACCGAGCTCGGCATGCTGTCTCCTGACAGTGATGTGAAGGACGCCGAGATCATGGACCTGATCCTGACGCCCGGCTTTTCCACGGCGGGCACGGTGACCCAGTCGGCGGGTCGCGGTGTTGGTATGGACGTCGTCGCGAACGAGATCAAAAAGCTAGGCGGCAGTCTTTCGATCTCCTCGGTCACCGGGCAGGGCACCAATTTCACTGTGCGACTGCCGTTCACACTGGCGATCACCCAGGCACTGGTGGTACGCACCGGCGACGAAGTGTATGCGCTGCCGCTACCGTCGGTAGAGGGTGTTGCGCGTATACCGCGCGCCGAACTGGAAAACCTCTTGAGCCAGAGCGAACCGAGTTACCAGTACGGCGAGCAGACCTATCGTTTCCGGCATCTCGGCATGTACGTCGGCGGCAAGGCTGCACAGCTGCCGGAGGACGAAGCGAGTGTGCCCGTGATCCTGATCCGCGCCGGCGAGTTTTCGGCGGCGCTGCTGACCGATGAAATGCTTGCCAGCCAGGAAATTGTCGTCAAATCCGTTGGGCCGCAGTTGTCCGGTATTCGCGGCGTGGCCGGGGCGACCATTCTCGGTGACGGTCGTATCGTGCTGATTCTCGATATCAATTCGCTGGTTCGAACCGGCGCACCGGTGGTCGAACTGAAAAGCGCGGCTCCGGCCCCGGCTGACGATCGGCCGCTCGCTTTGGTGGTCGACGACTCCATTACCGTTCGTCGCGTCACCGAACGCTTCCTGCAGCGGCATGGTCTGCGGGTGCTGACGGCGAAGGACGGCCTCGACGCGATTTCGGTCCTGTCGGATCACAAGCCGGACATCATCCTGCTCGACATCGAGATGCCTCGCATGGACGGCTACGAATTTGCCTCGCATGTGCGCAACGACGATCGGGTGGCCGATGTGCCGATCATCATGATCACGTCCCGCGTCGGCGACAAACACCGTGCCCGCGCCATCGAGCTGGGTGTCAACGACTATCTGGGTAAACCCTACCAGGACGGCCAACTGATGGAAGCGATCCAGCGGCAGCTTGAGGACCGGGGGATCGAAATCAAGTGACGGAAGAGCTCTACAGTCTGCTGGTGCCTCTCGACGGTGAGCGTCTGATTGTGCCGCGTGCCTGCGTCGCCGAGGTTGTTCGCTACAGCAAACTCGAACATGAACCCGGCACCGATGACTACATGCTCGGCAACCTGATGTGGAATGGTCGCAGCTTGCCGGTTGCGTCGTTCGAGGGTTCTATGGGCAAGGACATCCCGGCAATCAGCGGACGCACGCGAATCGTCATATTCGTCGCGTCCAGCGGCGCCCTGAAAAGCGGCTACTTCGGCGTCCTGACCCAGGGATTCCCGCAGCTTGTCCGTGTGAACAGTGACGTGCTGCGTTTTGAATCCGAAGAAGGCTGGCCGGAAGAGTCACCGGTCTACTGCCGCGTGAAAATGATCAACGAGTTTCCGTTGATTCCCAACCTGGATCGCCTCGAGTCCCTGCTCGCAGCCAGTCAGGACTGAAAGTCACCCCAAAGCAGTTGCGCCGCGGTCATCGTCGCAATCGCTGCGGTCTCGGTACGCAGGACGCGCGGGCCCAGCGATACCGCGGAAAAACCCGCAACCGCCGCATCGCCTTCCTCACGTTCACTGAAGCCTCCCTCCGGCCCGACCAGCAGGCACACGGTACCGTTCGACGGTGGTGCCTGTGCGGACAGGGGGGATTCGCTGCGCGGGTCCAGGACAAAGCGAGCGCTGGGGTACTCGGCTTGCCCGAACCAGTCGTTCAGGCTCACGGGCGAGTCGACCTGTGGCGGTGTCGTGCGGCCGGATTGTTCGCACGCACTGTTGGCGACCGCCTGGAAATGTTCGCGGCGCTTTTCGCGTCTCGATCCGTCAAGCTTGACCGTACCGCGATGCGTGAGCACCGGCGTGATTCTCGTGACGCCCAGCTCCGTGGCCTTCTGTACGACGGTATCCATGCGGTCGCCGCGGGAGATGCCCTGCACCAGCCAGATTTGCAGCGGCGACTCGACGTTCACTGCGCGCGACTCGATCGCCTCGAGGGTTGCCGAGTTCCTCGTAAAGGCGACGATGCGGGCGCACCACTCGCCGCAATCGCCGTTGAATATCGCGAGCTCGTCGCCCGTTTTCATTCTCAGCACTTTGCCAAGGTAACGAGCCTGTTCGGCAGGCAGCGCATGAATGCTGCCGGCCGTGATGCTGTCTGGAACGAAAAGACGGGTCATGCGGCTTGTTTTTAAACGTCGATGTGCCGACTATCGGTGTTGTCATGAGTTCAGGCAAGACCACCCAGGCACACCGTGTTGATACCGCCACCGGTTTAATGGCGGATGCGAGGTTCTGTGAGAGTCCGAATGCCGACGATCGCCCGGACGCAACCACCGTCGACACCCTGATATTGCACAGTATCAGCCTGCCGCCGGGTGACTACGGCGGCCCGGAGATTGAAGACCTGTTCATGAATCGTCTCAACCCGGACGATCACCCCTATTTTGCCACCCTGTCCGGACTCGAGGTTTCGGCGCACCTGCTGCTCCGCCGCGATGGCGAGCTGCTGCAGTTTGTGCCGTTTCATCGACGCGCCTGGCACGCCGGGCTGTCACATTTCCGCGGGCGAACGCGTTGCAATGACTTCAGTATCGGCATCGAAATCGAGGGCAGCGATGACGAGGCGTATACCGATGAACAGTATGTCGTTTTGCCACGACTGGTCACCGCCTTACTGCAGGCCTACCCGGCGTTGACGCCACGGCGGATCGCCGCACATTCCGACATATCGCCGGGTCGCAAGACCGATCCGGGCCCTGCGTTCGACTGGCTTCGACTGTATGATGGACTCAGGACCGCCGCCGAAAGCAAGAAAGCATGCACCTGATAGCCCTGTTGATCGGACTCGTTATTGAGCGGCTGGCCACGCAGCTGTTTCACCTGCGTCGACTCCGCTGGCTTGAACGCCTGATCGGCAAGGGGCTGGCCTACGCCGAGCGTTTCTCGGGCTGGCCAACGCTGATTCCGGTGCTCGTATTAGGCACGATTCTGGTTCTGCCCGTGCTGCTGATCACCTTGTCTCTCGGCGATTCACTGCTCGGTTTTCCCTACCTGGTGTTGTCCATCGTCGTGCTGTTTTTCTCGCTGGGACCCAATGACATCGGCGAGGACGTTAACGAATACTGCGATGCCCTGGAAGCCGGCGACGATGAAAAAATTCGTCAGACTGCCAAGGCGATTGTTGAGGACGACGTACCTGCCGACGCGCTCGAGCGGTGCCGGTGCGTTGAAGAGGCGGTGGTCGTGCAGGCGAACAATCGGCTGTTTGCCGTCATTTTCTGGTTTGTGCTGCTGGGCCCGCTGGGCGCGTGGGCGTACCGGGTCTCGGACCTCATGCGTCGATGCGCGGTGTTCCAGGCCGGTCGCGACGAGCAGGACACCAGCGATCGCGTTCGCGATACGGCGATTGAACTGCAGGGCTGGCTTGCCTGGGTGCCGGCTCGCCTGACCGCGATCGGTTATGCCACGGCCGGCCATTTCGACGCGGCAATCAGCGCGTGGCGAAACCCGGAAGCACCGCATCCAGGCCGCGCCTCCGAGTCGAACGAGCACCTGCTCGCGCGCGTCGGCATGGGGGCGCTTGATATCAACACCAACGAGGACGATGACCCCACCGAACGCGGCGTGTTCGGCGCGACGGCGGCCAAGCGACTCGTGTTTCGCCTGTTAATGATCTGGGCGTTCGTGATCGCGGCGATGACCCTGTACGGTTGGACGCTTTAGCGCCAGCCATCGCCGGACGCCCGGTCCCCGCGCGAGATGATCGACGTGTTTCAGGCGTTCGCGCCCCGGGTCCCCTAGCGGTCGCGACTCCAAAGGACTTCCTCGCCGTTTTCCTCGCGCGACAGGATACGCGCGAACACAAACAGGAGATCGGACAAGCGATTTAGATAGCGCAACACCTCGGCGCGGACGTCTTCAGAATCGCCGAGCGTTGCTGTTCGGCGCTCGGCGCGACGGACGATCGTTCGAGCAAGATGGCAGGCCGCGGCCGCCGGTCCGCCGCCGGGGAGGATAAAGTCTTTCAGCGCCGGCAGGGATTCATTGTGTGCATCGAGTGCGTCTTCGAGTCGCTCGATATGCCCGTCGGTGATCGCCGCGTAGCCGGGAATACACAGCTCACCGCCGAGCTCGAACAAGTCGTGCTGCACGTCGGTCAACACCGTGCGGATGCTATCCGGTACGGACGTATTCGCCAGCACCACCCCGATGGCGCTGTTGGCTTCGTCGACGGTGCCGTAGGCTTCAACGCGCGCGCTGTTCTTCGGTGTGCGAGAGCCATCGCCGAGCCCGGTTGTTCCGTCGTCGCCGGTGCGCGTGTAAATCTTGCTGAGTCTGTTGCCCATAGTGAGAATCTCGTTCGGTTGCGTGCCGCCCGCACGCGTGTGTTGGCCGCAGGGGGGTGGGGTGAGACACCCGAGCAACCGCCCACCGCGCTGTTCGTTTACACATCGGGCCGGTCTCCGGGCTTACGAGTGGACCAAAAGGTCCAGCGCCAGCGCCTTCCCGCGCGTCCTGCATGACGCGCAGTGGCTCCTGCGCCAGGCTTGGCTGGCCAGGGTGCTGACGTTTCGCTCGATCACCGTTGCGGGGGCAGCGTCGGATTGCATCGTCACGATGGCACCGACTTCCCGTTCACCCGATCATGCCTTCACGGGTTCACCTGATGTGGGCCGCAACCTTAGAAAGGCGACACACCCGAGTCAAGACAAACGCGCTTTACCGCAGCAGCGCACATTGATAGCGTGCGTGTCCGGAGGGATGCATGAACGCTGAAGAACCAACGGTTTCCAGGGAGCTGGAGGTTGCACTGGCAGCTGCAGAAGAGGCTGCGGCGATCAGTCGCGGCTACTATGCCGGCAACGTCGAGGTGCGCACCAAGGAAGATCGAACGCCGGTCACCGAGGCGGATGTCGAGTGTGAGCAGGCGATCCGCGCTCGGATTCTCGACGCGTTCCCCGACCACGGCTTTTACGGTGAGGAGACCGGCAGCACCGGTACGGACAGCGACTATTTGTGGCTGGTTGACCCCATCGACGGCACCAAGGGATTTGTCCGTGAGTACCCGTTCTTTTCCACGCAGATCGCCCTGATGTACCGGGGCAGAATCATTCTCGGCGTGTCCAGCGGCACGATGATGGACGAGCTGGCCTGGGCCGAGGCGGGCAAGGGCGCCTGGATGAACGGCAAGCGACTGACCGTCAGCACTATCACCGACGCAGACCGCGCGGCGGTTTCGACCGGCAACCTGAAGAGTCTTGCCACATCACCCGGCTGGGCGGCGCTGGCCGACATTGTCGCGCGCGCTGACCGTATTCGAGGATACGGCGATTTCTATCATTACCACCTGCTCGCAGCGGGCAAGATCGAGGCGGTCATCGAGTCTGACGTGAACATCCTCGACATCGCAGCTTTGTCCGTGATCGTGACCGAGGCCGGCGGCGTGTTTACCGATCTTAACGGTGCGTCACCGGGACTGGCCACGCGCTCTGTACTGGCGGCGACACCGGATTTACACGCCAGCTACCTGGATAAGCTCAGCGGCTTCGTCGCTTAGCACGCGTCCGTCAATCCGTTCGAGACGAACAGCGCGCAGCCGTTCGCATCGATCCGCGACCATCTGGCGATACGCCTATTCTCGCAGCAGACCGATCTCGCGTGCCGTCTCGGGGCCGATGATGGCGAGCTCCAGGCTGGCCGGTATCTCGGCATCGCGCGGCGAGAGCGCGATTCGACCGCCCATGATTTCTGCCCGAACCTGCGGGTACAGCGGTGCACGATCGGGTTCGGCGAGGCCGTGCGGCGCCAGCGGCTGTCCGGTGGCCGGGTCGTACTTGTCCGTGGCCCCCAGCGTGTGCAGGAATTCGTGGGCAACAATGAGATTGTTGCTGCCGCGGCTCCGGCGACTGGCGAACGCATTGACAATGCCGTACATGCCCTTCTGCATGCCCACTGAATTTTCAAGAGGTACATCGTATTGCGGCTCGTGGTAGCGCAGGAAGATACGCACATCCGGATCGATGTCGTCGTCGGTCACACGCGACACCCAGAAACGCATCTTCAAGGACCAGGTGAGCACGCCCAGCAGCCTGGGCGATTCACCGAGCGCGGGCGGCTGTTGCCGGATCTCCTCGCCGAGCTCCATGCGCACCGGCTGTTCTATCGTATGCCCATAGCGCTTCGCTTCGCGTGCGATGAACGCCTCAATGCTTGTGAAATGCTCTGGTCGCAGGCGTTCGATATGCCGCGCACTGATTTCGCTGCCGTCGGCGTTGATCGGATAGATCTTGACCCAGAGGCTGTTGTTCCAGTCGGTGCTGCGCGCCTGTGTTAACCAGGCGCTGAGGCCCACGAAGACCATTATGAACAGCAGGACAGCAATGCGGATGGCGCGAAACATCGTTGCATTACGCCACACTGCGCTGATTGCCGCGCAGAGACAGGTCGCAGAATCGCGATCGCCTTAATACGACAGCTTGGGCGCCCGCCTTGCCTCGCTTGCCTGTTCGTACGCGTAGGCGATTTCGATCAGCGCCTTGTCCTGCCAGTGCTGGCCGATGAAGGACAAACCGATCGGCAGGCCCGACACGAATCCCATCGGTACCGTCACGTTCGGATAACCCGAAATGGCGGCGTACGACGAGCTGGACAGCTTGTAGTTGTCGCCTTTGACGTGGTCCGTTTTCCATGACGGTCCATTGGTTGGCGCGATCAGCGCGTCCAGTTGATGCTCGGCGAATGCGGTATCGAGAGCGTTGCGCGCGGTCGAGCGGCTGGTCTCCAGCGCGTCCAGGTACGCGGGATCGCTCAGCGCCCCTTTGTCGGCCGACTGCAGCATGCGTTCCTGGCCGAAAATGGGCATTACCGTGTCGGCGTTCTGCGTGTTGAAGGCAATCACATCGTCGATACTGGTCATCGCGGTGCCGGCCTTCTGCAAGTACGCATTGAGGTCGTGTTTGAATTCGTAGCGCAGCACGTCGCCTTCACCGGCGAAAGCACCGCTGATATCCACGCTGATGTCGCGTACCACGGTTCCACCCTGCGCTTCGATGGCTTCGATCGCCGCTTCCGTGAGTGCGTCGATGTTCGGATTGACCCCCTCCCCGTAGTAGCCAGTAATCACGCCGATGCGCTTGCCCTGCAAACCATCGGCCGCCAGGCCCGCCGCGAAGTCGTCTTCCGGCGATGCCTTCGAATCCGCATCTTCCGGGTCTCGTCCGGTCATAGCTGACAGCAGGATGGCGGCATCACGAACCGTGCGAGCCATCGGTCCGGCGGTGTCCTGGCTGTGGGCGATCGGGATAATGCCGCTGCGGCTGACCAGTCCCAGCGTGGGCTTGATGCCAACGACGCCGTTGATACCAGACGGGCAGACCACAGAGCCGTCCGTTTCCGTGCCAACGGCAACCGCCGTGAGATTGGCCGACACGGCAACGCCGGAGCCGCTCGATGATCCGCAGGGATTACGTGTCGTGTCGTAAGGATTGCGGGTCTGGCCGCCGATGCTGCTCCAGCCCGACGAAGAACGTGACGAACGGAAATTGGCCCATTCGCTCAGATTGGCTTTGCCGAGAATCACGGCACCGGCGTCACGCAGGCGGGCCACGAGGAACGCATCGTCACTCGCCCGATGATCGGCCAGCGCCAGTGACCCGGCCGTTGTCGCCATCTGGTCGCCAGTATCGATATTGGCTTTCAACACGACCGGAATACCGTGCATCGGACCGCGCGGTCCGGAGTTCTTCCATTCGTCGTCGAGCGCGCGTGCGATGGTCAGTGCGTCAGGATTCAGTTCGATGATCGAGTTCAGCTCAGGGCCGGCCGCGTCGATGGCCGCGATACGCTGCTGGTACCAGGCAACCAGTTGTTCAGAGCTCAGCTCGCCCTGCTGCATCGCATCCTGGATGTCGGCGATGCTGTATTCGCTGAAATCCGCATCCGGGACGGGCTGTCCGCAGGCGACGAGCAGCGTCGCACAAAGAATGGCAAAGCAGTGTTTCATAGCAACCTCCTTCGCGCGCCAGACTACGGCGCGGCTGACACGGTCGCAAGCGGTAAACCGAGGAAAGGTCGGGCCAATAAAAAGCCCCGTTCAGTGACGGGGCTAATGTCTCTTTTTCTCAAAAGAGGTAACTGCGAATTCGTTGGCCGGATCAGGTGTTCTAATTGTTATTGGATCTGGATCTTTTTATTTTTTTCGTTGTTGTTCTTCTGGCGTCTAAATCCTGTGCTGTCCGTTTATGCCACAGAAGGCAGTTACACTTCGCTTGGGCAAAGCCTTATTAGCAAGAGCTGTGCCAACGTGTTGCTGCCTTACCGGATATCAACGCGTTAGCGAAACCGGACTGGTTACACCGGCAATGAATATGAGTGGTTTGTAAAGAAATTCGACAAAATGCCGGTCGCTTTCTTCCCGAAACGCTAAAATAAAACCTGTAAGTGCCTGATTTATCTATGTGATTCTTGACCGCTCGAAGGTGCGCTGGCGGCCAACGACCATATGTGATCCAGTTCACAGTTTTTCGCGAGCGGTGATTGCGCCAATCGCGACAAAAACAGCGTCAATTGTAAACTTTATCGACATTCGCCTTATCGAGCAGGCCGGATACGCTGTGCAGACGTCCGTTGCGCACCACCGCGATCACTCGCGCGTAGGCGCCGCGGTCTGACAACGGACTGGTACCCAGCAGAATGAAGTCCGCCAGTTGTCCGACGTCGATGCGGCCCGCCGGAAGGTCAAGCGCGTCGGCGGCGTCTCGAGTCGCGGCGGCGAGCACGGTTGGCAGGGGTCGGCCGGAGTCGATCAGTAACTGCACGTCAGCAACGGTCGCCACGCCCGGCGGTTGTGCGTTGCAGCCGGAACCGATGATCACACTCGCACGCGGCGGCAGCGATGCTGCGCTGGCCACCGGCGTCGAACGAAACGGACCGGTAAGCATGGCTGCCTGCCCCAGGCTGAGCAGGTCGTTTCCACCAGCACCTGCCGCTGTGTTTTGCCCGGACAAATACGTGTATTGGTTCTCCCGCCGGGACAGCGCGGCATCGTCATATTGTCTGCCGGCAGGGGACCAACGTTCCTCAAGCGCCTGCTCGACATTCGCGGCAAGCACCCGGTTGCCATCGGCAAGCTCGCTAACCGGACCAAGGTGTGCCGGCGGCAACACGATCGGCCCCGGCATACCTGCGCCGGCCCAGGTGTCGTTCAGAAGTTCCGCGTTGTTCTGATCGGCAACCAGCGCGGTGATGCCGAAGCTGAGCAGCAGCGGTCCGAGCGACGCCGGTGTGTCGCTCGGCAAACAGGCCGACGCGTCGATCAAGCCGGGTACCAGCCACGCATCGCCAATGTCCAGCACGCCTTCGTCGCCTTGAGCGGACCGGATCTCAACGATACGACCGCCGTCGATGACAACCTCCCGATCCGGCAGAAAGCGATCGCCGTCGGGTGACAAGACCTGCGCAACCCGCAGTGTCCAGCGGCGCTCCCGCGTCTCAAACTCCGGCAGCGCCGGACGTTGCACCGGAAGCGGTTCGACGGGTGGCTCAATCGTGGCCCGGAACGGGGCATCGCGTGGAATCCAGCTGTTGAAGTCGCGTCGCCGAATGGCGCCATTTGCGGCGTAAACCATGCGCTGCCGGTCGACCCACGCTATCGGTGAGTCGAAAAGATCATTCTCGGCAAGCAGCTCACGATCCAGCGCGGGTTCGGCAAAGATGAGCATGCGCGCTTCAAGTTCGTCACCGTGTCGGATGTAACTGAGCAGGCTGCCGTCCGGTCGCCAGGAGGGCGACGACAGGCGTTGCTCAGCGTCAATCAGGACCTCGTCGTCGTGGCCCGCACGACGCAGCATCAGTCGATAACGCCCGTTGTTCTCGTGGATGTACGCGAGGTCGCGTCCGTCGAACGACCAGGCTGGATCGGATTCCGCGCCGTCGAGATCGGTCAGCTGAAGGCGCTGGCCGGAATCAAGGTGGTGGTTGTACAGATCGGATTGTCCCTGCGGACCGGACGCCAGCGTGATCTGCCGTTTGTTCGGGCGCCAGACAGCGTCCACGGACGGAGCCCCGCGGAGCACCTGAATGTCGCCGGTGTCCAGGCGGACGATGGCGGCCCCTGGTGCGCCGCCAACCCGGGTCTGGAACAGGACAGCGTTGTCGTCGCGTGAGAAGCGTGGTTCGCGCACCGGTAGCCCGTTGGTATCGATGCGCTGCGCCTGGCTGCCGCGAGTTGGCAAGATCCACAATTGACCGAGGAGGTCGAATGCGACGCGCTCATCGGCGGCAACGTCCGGAGAGATGGCGGTGCCTTCGCTGACGGTCCACTGCGCTGTCGCGCTGATCGGGAGGAGCAGCAGAACGGCAAGGCTAGCTCGCACAGCGTGTTTCCAGCGACAGCAGCTCGCCGTCGTCCGCATCAACGATGATCTCCATGGGACGGCAGCACACCTGGCAGTCCTCAATATAGCTGTGAGCACCGGGCGAGGTATCCACGACCAGCGTGATGCGTTCACCGCAAAACGGGCAACGCGCTCGTTGTTCACTGACGAAGTGCATCAGGGTTGCAGGCGCTGACCTTGGAAGGGCCCGGGCTCGAAGCCGGTGTCGGTGCGGTTGAGCTTCCGGTTCCAGGCGGCACGATCGTGAATACGATCGGCACCGTCCGCCCACAACTCAACGCGTCTGGGCCAGATGCGAATGCCGCCCCAGTGCGGCGGTCGTGGCACGTCAGCACCCGTCACCGGAACCCCCTTGGCGTCGAGCGCCACCCCGAGTTTGTCTGCGCGATCGCGAATCTGCTGCAGCAGCGCATCACGAGACGCCAGAGGCTGGCTTTGGTCGCTGCCCCACGCTCCGATTCGACTCGCAACGCCGCGCGTCGCGAAGTACGCGTCGCTCTCGTCAATGGGTGATGCCTCGGCAACGCCCTCTAGCCGGACCTGTCGTCCCATCGCATCCCAGTGGAAAACGGCTGCAACCTCTTGCTGGCCGAAGGCTTCCTGCGCCTTGCGCGACTGATAATTGGTGTAGAAAACCACGAAACCGGGATCGACGACGAAGGCCTTACACAAGACCACCCGGGCACTGGGTCGGCCGTCGTCCGACGTTGTCGCTACGGTCATCGCATTCGGATTGGGCTGGTCGGCGCGGCGTTCGGCCTCGCGCAGCCAGGCTTCCGCCCACGCGAGCGGGTTGTCCGGTAACGGGTCGGGCAACAGGTCCGACAGGTAGTTTTCGGTCAACGAGGGTCTCCATGTCCACGCCGGTCGCAGACTAGCAAACCCTGTAGTGGCGTTCACCCGGTAGGCAGCAGCACGCCACCTTCGCGGCGCGGATCGGACGCCGCCTGGAATCCGTCGGCGGGGTGCCAACTGGCCGCCGACACGCCGCCGAAATACATGCCGGTGGCTGCGAACCGCACCTGCGGCAATGACGATTCAGACTCAATGCCAGGCTCCAGCATCAGCCGGTCGCTGTCGCCGCTCATATCCACATGCAACCGTGATTCACGGATCGCTTCCTCGATACCGAGACCGCGCTGCAGCGCGTGAATAATAAATTGATGCAGCGCGGTGGTGATTCTGTCTGCACCGGGTGACCCAAGGCTGAGCACGGCGTCCTTCCGGCGGGCGACGGTTGGGGCCATGTTCGATGGCAGGCGGTCGCCAGGAGGCGCCGCCGACAATCCCCGACGATTGAGTTCGAGTTCGCCGAGACAGTTGTTCAGCCATAGCCCGGTCCCCTCTGGGATCTCGCCGGAGCCGTAACCGGCGGACGCGGTCACGGCACATGCGAGCCCGTCGTCGTCGACGGCCGAGGTATGCACGGTGGCGGCCGAGGTCCAGGTGTCGAGCAGGTTTCTGCTTCGTCGCAACAGGTCGTTTGCCGCCGCGTCGCGATCCTCGGCCAGGTCCAGTTCGCTGCGGCGGATATCGAGCACCTGTCGCTGCGTCTCGACCAGTCGTTCCACGTGGGCCTGTTGCCATTTCTCGACGACCTCGTCGCCGAAACCGCGGATCATGGCGGCCAGTACGGCGCCGCCGACCGCTGGCGGTGGATTGCAGGCGATGTCCCAGCCCGCCGCATGACACAGCAGGGACGGTCGCTCGATAGCCTCGTAGGCCTGCATATCCTGCAGTGTCAGCGGGCCGCCTGCGGCGTCGACATGAGCGACGATTCGGCGTGCCAGTTCGCCGCTGTAAAACAGCCCGGCGCCCTCGCGCGCGATGGCGTCAAGACTGTCAGCGAGGCCTTCAAGCCGAATCGTGGAGCCGGCTGCACGCAGGCTGTCGTTATCGAACAGGGCGTCGTACCCGGCGCGGCTGCGGCCGTAAATCGGCTCACCCGAGTACTCAAGGTAATAATGGCAGGCGGAGGGCAGCGGGAAGCCTTCTTTCGCCGCACGAATGCTGGGGCCGAACAGCTGACCGAAGGCGAGCGCGCCAAATCGCTGCGACGCGAGGTCAACGGCGGCCACCGTACCGGGCACTGCCACCGATCCCGTTCCCACCAGCGTGGTGATGCCGCCGCCGTAGTCCATGGCAACCGGCACCGCTGCGTCGGCGCGGGCTGCGTCGGTCCGTCCGATGCCAGGGATCGCCACGTTGCCATCGATCGTCACCGGTGCCTCGCCGCGGCGCCATACGGTGACGTACATGCTTCCGGCGAGCGCGCAAACGCCAGGCTGCGTGTTTGCCGTCAACAAGGCGGCGGCGAGCGCGCAGTCCACCGCATTGCCACCCAGCTCGGCGATCTCACCAGCGGCGTCAGCCGCCAGAGCGGACGAGGTCGCTACGGCGACGCGCGGCATACGTCGGCCTAAAAGTGAATGACGGACCGAATGCTCTTGCCCTCATGCATGAGGTCAAAGGCGCGGTTGATGTCTTCGAGCGGCATTGTGTACGTGATGAATTCATCGATCTTGATGTCACCATCCATGTACTGGTCAACCATGCCGGGCAGCTGGGACCGGCCCTTACAACCGCCGAATGCGGTACCGCGCCAGACGCGGCCGGTGACGAGCTGGAAGGGACGCGTCGAGATTTCCTGTCCGGCGCCCGCGACACCGACGATGATCGACTCGCCCCAGCCTTTGTGACAACACTCAAGTGCCGAGCGCATCAGGTTGATGTTGCCGACACATTCAAACGAGTAATCCACGCCGCCACCGGTAAGTTCCACAATCACGTCCTGGATCGGCGCGTCGTAGTCTTTCGGGTTGACGGTATCCGTGGCGCCGAGTTGTCTCGCCAGCTCGAACTTGTCTTCGTTGATATCGACCGCGACGATGCGACCGGCTTTCGCCATCACGGCGCCCTGGATCGCGCTGAGACCCACGCCACCGAGGCCAAATACAGCGACGCTCGCACCGGGTTCCACCTTCGCCGTGTTGAGTACGGCGCCGATGCCGGTCGTGATCCCGCAGCCAAGCAGGCAGACTTTCTCAAGCGGCGCATCTTTGGAGACTTTGGCGAGCGATATCTCCGGCAACACGGTGTATTCGCTAAAGGTCGAAGTACCCATGTAGTGGTGGATCATCTGGCCATTCAGTGAAAACCGCGACGTGCCGTCCGGCATGATGCCCTGGCCCTGGGTTGTGCGAATCGCCTGGCACAGGTTGGTCTTGCCGGACTCGCAAAAGGAGCATGCCCCGCATTCCGGCGTGTACAGCGGTATCACATGATCGCCCGGTGATACCGAGGATACCCCGGGGCCCACTTCTTCAACGATCGCACCGCCCTCGTGTCCCAGCACCGCCGGGAACAGGCCTTCGGGGTCCTCGCCGGACAAGGTGAACGCATCCGTATGGCAGACGCCCGTCGCCACGTTGCGTATCAAGACCTCGCCGGCTTTCGGTCCTTCAAGGTCCAGCATCTCGATCTCAAGGGGTTTTCCGGCCTCAAAGGCGACAGCAGCTCGTGTTTTCATCGTTGTTCTCCGGCGCTTGCGTTCGCTCGATGGTCGCATGAACGACGCAATCAAAAAAGCGTCAGCTGCGTTAAGTCCCGGTTCAGCCCGTGCCCGTTAGCCTGTCGGCGAGCATCAACAAAAGGAGTTTGTTATGAAACACATCGTTGCCCCTTTGCTGCTTGCCGGCGGCGCGATGTTCCTGCTCGCACCTGCTGCGGAGGCACATCATCACCGACACGGCGACTATGCCCACCACGGCCATCATCAACATCACTATCGCGGGCACATGCCGCGATGGATGCAACGCGAACGGCGATTTCGTTCCTGGTATCGGCATACGCGGCTGAAGTACAACCCGCGCCTCGACTGGTGGGAGCTGTACGACATCTATCGCTGGGAACGTCGGTATGCAAAGCATCAGCGTTATCACCGGTACAAGCACACTACCGATCGCGATTACGGCTACTACCGTCGCTACTGGAACGAGCGTCCCGGAAAGCGTTACGGCCATCACCGGGATCACTATGGCAAGCGCCATGCCTACAGGGACGATCACCGAGACAAGTACCACGACCGCCGACGCCGTCGTGACTGATAGAAAGCAGAAGGCCGGGTAATCCGGCCTTCTCTTGTTCAGGCCAGTGCGGTAAAAAGAGGTCTCTTCCTTACGAGCGCCCTGAATGAGCCTGGACGAATTACGCGCCAGCCTGTCCGATGTTGACCGACGTATTGTCGAGTTGATCGCAGAGCGACAGCGGATCGTCGGTGATATCGGTCGCCAGAAGCAGGGTTCCGGCACCGCCACACGCGACTACGCACGCGAAAAAGACGTCATCGACATGGGTCGCGACCAGGCCGAAGTGCTCGGTGTCGATCCGGATCTTGCCGAGGAAGTGTTAACCGCGCTGATTCGCTCATCGCTGGCCAGCCAAGAGCACGATCGCGTCGTTGCCGAAGGCAAAGGTGACGGACGCACGGCGCTGGTTATTGGCGGTGGCGGCAATATGGGCGGGTGGTTTGCCGAGTTTTTTGTCTCGCAGGGATTCGGCGTCACGATTGCCGACCCGTCCGTCGAGGAGGGCCCCGGACGTTTCAGTCGCTGGGTCGACGCGGGCGTGGATTACGACGTCATCGTCGTCGCGGCGCCGCTGGCCGTCTCCGGCCGCATTCTTGCGCAGCTCGCCGTGTTGCAACCCCGCGGCCTTGTGTTTGACATCGGTTCGCTGAAGACGCCGTTAATCGATGGTCTGCAGGAGCTTCGCAGCAGCGGCGTTCAGGTGACTTCCGTGCACCCGATGTACGGCCCCGGCACGCGCCTGCTGTCTGGCCGACACCTGATTTTCTGCGATGTTGGCTGTCCCGAGGCTACCGCGGCCGCGAAAGAACTGTTTGCGTCGACGATGGCCGACCAGCTTGATATGAGCCTCGACGATCATGACCGTCTGATCGCCTATGTGCTCGGCTTGTCACACGCACTGAATATCGCCTTTTTTACGGCACTGGCCGAAAGCGGCGAGGCGGCACCGAAGCTGGCGCAGATGTCATCGACGACGTTTGACGCCCAGTTGCTGGTGTCCCGGGGTGTCGCGCACGACAACCCGCGGCTGTACTACGAAATACAGAACCTCAACCGCTTTGGCCTGGCACCGCTGGATGCCCTCGCTGACGCCGCGAAGCGCATTCGCGAGGTGGTGGCGGACGGTGACGAGGAGGCCTTCGTCGAGCTGATGCAGGGCGGGCGCGACTACTTCGAGTTACGGAAGTAGGCCTTGGTTTCCTGGACGCGGAAAAAGCCCGTCGACGATGCGCTTAAAGCCGAGTTGCAGGAAACCCGGCGACAGCTTGAGGCGGTGACCGCCGAGGTTGCGCGCAACGATGAGAAGTTTCGCCAGTCGCAGGAGCGTGAGCTCCGCTTGCTGCAGGCACGGGATCTGACCGACCTGTTTCATGAGCTGATTGAAGGTCTGCGCGACAGCTACCAGCTGGAGGTCGTCAGCGTGGTCATGGCGGACCCGGATCATGATATCCGGCATCTGCTCGCCGGCAGCGGAACCAGCGTTGAGTCGATTGAGCAACTGATCCTGGTCGATTCACTGCACGGCCTCGCGCCGCAATATGTTGCGCTTCGCAACCCCTGGTTGGGTCCGTTCGCGGCCTGCGACCACCAACTGATTTTCAACGGCGCCGAAAAACTCAAGAGCGTCGCGATGATCCCGTTGCGACACCAGGACACGATCGTCGGAAGCATCAACTTTGGCAGTGAGAGCTTCGACCGTTTTTCCGGAAACTACGCGACGGACTTTTTCGCACATCTCGGTGTTATCGCATCGTTTTGCGTCGAGAACGCAGTTAACCGAGCCCGCCTGTTGCGCAGTGGCTTCACCGATGCGCTCACCGGCTGGCACAACCGACGCTACCTCCAGGTTCGATTGAAAGAAGAACTGGCCAGGGCGCGCAGAGACCAGACCAACCTCGTCTGCCTGATGCTGGACCTGGACCACTTCAAGAAGGTCAACGATACCTACGGCCATGTCGCCGGCGACTACGTGCTCGCCGAGATGGCCAATCGCGTCGAGTCCCAGGTCCGGGCGAGCGACGTCGCGGCGCGATACGGCGGCGAGGAGTTTGTCGTGCTGCTGCCTGACACCGCCGTGAAGTCCGGCAAGCTGCTCGCTGAGCGAATTCGCAAAGCGGTCGCCAGGAAGGCGGTGGACCTGCCGTCCGGCGAATCGGTCGATATCACGGTGTCGGTCGGCATTTCCGCGCTGCAGGTGCAATCGGACGCCGAGGACCTGAAAAGCACCGGCGAGTCCCTGATCGCCAAAGCCGACGTTGCGCTGTACAGCGCCAAATCCGCCGGCAGAAATCAGGTGGTTGTCGGAGAGGTCGACTGATGCGCTACGCGATGCTGACCTTGGCAATCGTCTTGGCCGGTTGTTCCAGCGATGCGCCGCCACCTGAGCGAAATCCCGAGCTGCCGCCGGTGGTCGTTTATTCGGCGTACGAAGACACCAGCTACCTGCCCGCATTGTTCAAAGCCTTTACCGACCAAAGCGGTGTTCCGGTGGTGGTGCGCCATCGTACCGACGAGGCGAACCTCGCTGACATGGCGGCGAAGTCCGGATCACAGCCCGCGGATGTCCTGTTGACGCGTTCGATCTGGTCGGTCTGGGAAGCCGCCGACGAAGGCCTGTTGCGGCCGCTGCCGCCGGAGGCCAAGGCAAAAGCAATAGCCCGCGGACTGCAGGACCCTGACGGCAAGTGGGTCGCGTTGACGGTCCGCGAAGTGGCTGTGCAGGTCGCGGATGACGTCGAAGTGCCGGCGGGCTTTCTGGAGCTGGCCGACCCCGCGTACCGGGGCCGTCTGTGCTTGTCTGCCTCGTCGATCCACCAGAATCGCGTGCTTGTGGCGCACCTGATCGATGTCTTCGGCGCGCGCGACACTGAGCTTGCGGTCCGCGGCTGGATCGCCAACCTGGCACTGCCACCGTTTGAAACCGAGGCTGAGCTGCAAAAGGCGTTCGCCGAAGGACGTTGCGGTGTCGGTATTCGCACCGGACCCAACAATCCGTCATTTCAGAGCCGTGCAGCGCTGATCGAAATCGAAGGTCTCGGCATCGGTCGGCACGCGCGCAGCCCCGAGGACGCCGCCGCGCTTATCGACTGGATGCTGAGCGATGCGTTCCTTGGCCGGCACGCAAACCTTGCGAACGGTCTGCCGGCCTCCAGCGATGCGTTTCGGCAACTCGAGAATCTGAATATGGCGAGGCTCGGGTTTCTCTACGAGGACGCCGTCAAGCTTGTGGAACGCGCGCGCTGGTACTAGCGCCACGTGCGGCGCTTCCGGCGCAACAGCAAAAACAACGCAACCCCGACAGAGGCCGTCAGCCGACCGACCACGGCTGCGGCGGCACCGGAGGGGGCGACAGCGTGTCCGCGAGATTCAGCAACAGGCCTTCACCGAATGCCAACGCCGGCCAGATGGTGCCCGCCTTGTCGCCCGCCACCGGGCGCATGAGGTGCGGCACAACTTGGTGTAGAGTGACCGACAGTTAACGGCTTTACTGACAGTTTCAATGAGTGGCGACTGGATAGACGAACAAGGATTTCGCGCCAATGTCGGCATCATACTGACGAACGAAGACGGCAAGCTGATGCTTGCAGGCCGCGTCGGCGCCAAAGGGTGGCAATTTCCCCAGGGCGGCGTGGTCGAAGGCGAAGACCCGACCGATGCGATGTATCGCGAGCTGCGTGAGGAGGTCGGTCTAGAGCCTGACGATGTTGAGTTGCTCGGTATGACGGACGACTGGTTGCGCTACCGGCTTCCCGACAAGTTCATCCGCAAACACAGCAAGCCGCTGTGCGTGGGTCAAAAGCAGCGCTGGTACCTGCTGCGGCTCGTGTCCTCCGAGGAGCGAGTCCGTTTTGACCGGTGTGACAAGCCCGAGTTTGACCGCATACGCTGGGTCGACTTCTGGCGTCCGGTCAACGAGGTGATCTACTTCAAACGGCGTGTCTACGCGAGCGCCCTGCACGAGCTGGGCAGCACCTGCTATCCGCCGGGCCTGCCGCGCCGGCCTCGCTGGTGGCCGAAGCGCTGGAAGGTGGTGTTCGACCGCGACCTGAAAAAGCGCGCCGAGCCGGCCGAGTAGGGGCCGGCGTCAGGCCAGTTTGGTCACCGCGAGGATGATGATCCCGAACAGGAACGCCACTGGGATCTCGTTAAACCAGCGCAACCATTTCGTGTCCTCGCTCGGCTCGGCGATTTTCAGACGCTGCATCCACCGATAACAACGCCAGTGGTAAACAAACAGGCCCGTTAACAGCAAGAGCTTGATCTGGAACCAGGTGATCGACAGCAGCGCCGTGTTGATATGCAGCATCCCCAGGCCGAAAAGCGTCGTCAGCACCGCGCCGATGGTCATGATTGCGAACAGGCGACGCTCCATGACGATGAATCGCTCCCGGCTGACCTCGTCGGTGGCCATCTGATGGTAGATAAACAGACGTGGCAGGTAAAAAAGACCGGCGAACCACGTCACCATGAAGGCGACGTGCAGGGCTTTCAGCCATAGATAGGCGCTGGCCATATAACGCTCCGTTATGGGGTGTGCGAAGTGTGCACCAGCATCGTCATTTCGCAAACCCCGTCACTTTTGGGGGTTGCCATTTGTCTATAATGCGGGCCTCCGTATTACATAAAGTCAGTGATTTGCCGTCCAAACCCTTCATGAATCGCCCCAGCCCTGCTCGAGTCTGGGGATTTAGAGCCGCCGTCGCCGCGATTGCGCTGACCGCGATCTACCTGTCGTTCGAGCTCGGCCGCATTCAGGCTGGCCACAACATAGTTGATGTGGCCGCTGAGCGTCAGGCGCTCAACAAGGAAATCGACAGCCTTGAAAACTCGATTCGTGAGCTCAAGGAAGAGGTGGCCCTGCTGGAAACCCACAAACAAATTGACGCCGAGGCGTATCGGGAGGTCGAGGGCAGCCTTGCTGACCTGCAGGCCAAGATTCAGGAGCAGCGCGATGCCATCGCCTTTTACCGGGGCATTGTGTCGCCCGATGACGGCGGCCGCGGCCTGCGTGTGCAGGAAATGACCCTGACATCCGGGCGCGAGGAACGCGTGTTTAATCTGCGCCTGGTGCTGGTGCAGGCGATGCGTCACGACCGGCGGGTCAGCGGCGATGTGGTGCTGCAGATTGCCGGCGAAGACGGCAACGGTGAAAAAACCTACAGCTACATAGAGTTAAAGACCGAGAATGCCGAGGCGGAGTGGCCGTTTTCGTTTCGCTACTACCAGAATTTCGAACGGGAGCTGGTGTTGCCGGACGGCTTTACCCCGCTTTCGGTGAATATTGAGGTGCGGTCGCGCACCCGATCGATCGATAGTATCGAGGAAACCTACGCCTGGGCCGTGGCCCGGGGATAATTGCCGCGCATCGCGGCCTGATGGAGAGTAATGAATGTTTGGGAACAAGCAGCGTCGGCACAATGCCGTGGAAACCCTGGTCGGCGGCAACACGCAGATAGCCGGGGACCTGCACTTCACCGGCGGTTGCCACATCGACGGATCGGTCAAGGGCAATGTCAGCGCTGACCCGGACAGCCATGCGGCGCTGACCGTCAGTGAAGATGGCAATATCGACGGCGGCGTTACCGTACCCTACGTGCTGCTGAACGGCATTGTTCGCGGGGATGTCTACGCCAACCAGCGTGTGGAACTGGGTCCGACCGCCCGGGTGATTGGCAATGTGTATTACAATCTGATCGAAATGGCGATCGGCGCCGAGATTAACGGCAAGCTGGTGCACCAGGCCGAGGGACAAACGCCGCTGCTTGAGCAGACCGAACGTCTCGATCAGGCCGCCGTCGCCACACAGGAAAACTAACGGACACGTAACGCTATGCAGACGCAAAGTCACATGCCGCCACCGCCGATCGTCTTCACCGACGCGGCGGCCAACAAGGTCAGTGAGCTGATCGCCGAGGAATCAAACCCGGATCTCAAACTGCGCGTGTTCATTTCCGGCGGTGGCTGTTCCGGCTTTCAGTACGGTTTCACCTTCGACGAGACCATCGAGGACGGCGACAGCCAGGTCGAAAATCTCGGCGTGACGCTGATTGTCGATCCGATGAGCGTGCAGTATCTGATGGGCGCCGAGATCGACTACAAGGAAGATCTGCAGGGCGCACAATTCATCATCCGCAACCCGAACGCGCAGACAACCTGCGGTTGCGGGCAGTCGTTCTCCGTCTGATCCGAAGGGCATCACGCTGGCAACACCCGCCGAGACTCCGTCCGCATCGACTGAGGTCATCGCCGCGGTCGATCTTGGATCCAACAGCTTTCACATGATCGTCGGCGAGCTGCGCCACGGCCAGCTCGCTATCATCGACCGCCTGCGCGAAACCGTCCGTCTCGCGGAGGGGTTGTCATCCAGGGGTGATCTTTCGGATGCGGCGCGCGACCGCGCACTGCACTGCCTGTCGCGGTTCGGTCAGCGTCTTCGCGATGTCCACGCGGGCAACGTTCGCGCGGCCGGCACCAGCACCATTCGACGTGCGCGTGAGGATTCGCGATTCCTGTCAGAAGCCGAAGCGGCGCTCGGGCATCCCATCGAGGTGATCTCCGGCCTCGAGGAGGCCCGGCTAATCTACACCGGCGTCAGCCACAGCATGCCGCCGGTCGATGGCATGCGACTCGTTATGGACATCGGTGGAGGCAGCACCGAGTTGATACTTGGCGAGGGTCGGGAACCACGCGCCCTGGAAAGCCTGCACCTTGGCTGCGTCTCCATGACCGAGCGATTTTTTGCCGATGGACTGCTGTCGCGCAAGGCCTTTCAAAAAGCCCGAACGGCGGCGCGTCTTGAACTACGCCCGGTCAAAGCCTTCTTCCGCGACGGCGGTATCGAGGCAATAGGCACGTCCGGCACGATCAACTCAGCGGCGGCCGTTGCCATGGAACTCGGCATCATCGAATCCGGCGATCTCACGCTTGCCGCGGTCGAGGAGCTGATCGAACGACTGCTCGCCTTCGACCGCATCGTCAATATCGAACTGCGCGGTTTGTCCGAACGACGCGCCCAAGTCTGGCCGGGTGGCCTGTCCATTCTCGCCGAGCTACTCAGCGTGCTGCACGTCGACCGTCTTCGAGTGTCTGACGGTGCGCTGCGGGAGGGCCTGCTGTATGACCTGCTCGGACGAATCCAGCATGAAGATGCTCGCGAGCGCACTGTGCGTGCGATGGCGTCTCGCTACCAGGCTGACAAGGAACAGGCGAAGCGCGTCGCAGAAACCGCCGGGCATTTGTTTTCTCAGGTTGCCGAGGACTGGTTTCTCGATCCGGTCCTCGCAGCACAGATGCTGGCCTGGTCAGGGCGGCTTCACGAAATCGGCCTGGACATTTCGCACGATGGTTACCAGCGACACGGTGCCTACGTCGCCGAAAACGCGGACATGCCCGGATTTCCGCGGGCGGAGCAGCGCCTGCTCGCCTACCTGATCCGCAGCCAGCGACATGCAATTGATACCAAGGGCCTCAAGGCCTTGCCGAAGTCCTGGCGCGAGGGTGGCTTGCGATTGGCAATTATCCTGCGCCTCGCTGTATTGCTGAATCGAAGTCGAAGCGCGGATGAAACGCCGCCGGTTACCGCGTCAGTCAGCGACGTCAGCATCACGCTGTCGTTCGACGAGCAGTGGCTAGCGGCCAATCCGCTGACCATTGCGGACATCAAGCGCGAATGTGGCTACCTCGAAGCGGTGGGTTATCGCCTTGAGACCGTCTGATCGACGATCAGTTTGCGTACCACTCGAGGAAGCTGTCCTGAGCACTGACAACGTTGTCGGCGTCCGCGCGTGAGACACGCGTGTAGTGTCCGTCGCCCTGCAATTCCCAGGCGTTGCTGTTGTCGTCAAGATACAGCTGGAGGTCTTTCATCAGGCGCTTGCGAAGGGCTTTTTGTCGAACCGGGAAACAGGATTCGTTGCGCTTCAGGAGATTGCGCTCCATCCAGTCCGCGCTTGCGCAGTAGAACTCTTCGTCGCCGCCGTTGTGGAAGTAGTAGACGCGCGAATGTTCGAGGAATCGACCGAGAATCGACACGACCCGGATATTGTCCGAGAGTCCCGGTACGCCCGGTCGCAGTGAGCAAACACCGCGAATAATCAGGTCGATTTTTACCCCGGCCTGCGACGCCGCATAGAGTTCCTGGACGACGTGCTTTTCGTTCAGTGCATTGACCTTGGCGATGATTCTCGCCTCGCCGCCGGCCTTCGCATGCTCTGCTTCGCGGCGAATCTTCTCAATAACACCGTCGAACAGGTTGAACGGCGAGGTGAGCATCAGCTTCAGATCCTCGGCTTCGGTCAGGCTGGTCAGCTGCATAAACACCTTGTGCACGTCTTCGCCCAGTTTTTTCTCACTGCTGAAGTAACCGTAATCGGTGTACACCTTCGAGGTTCCGTGATGATAGTTGCCGGTGCCCAGGTGCACATAGCGTTTGAGCTCGCCTTTTTCGCGCCGAACAACCAGTGTCATCTTGGCGTGGGTTTTGTAACCGACCAGACCATAGACGACGTGCGCGCCGGCTTCCTGCAGGCGGTTTGCCAGGCTGATGTTCGCGGCTTCATCGAAACGGGCCATCAGTTCAATGACCACGGTGACTTCCTTGCCGGCACGCGCTGCGGACACCAGGTGATCCACAATCGGTGAATTCGGTCCGGAACGGTACAGGGTGATTTTTATGGCCAGCACGTTTGCATCGACTGACGCTTCCCGGATGAACTCGATCACGGGGGCAAAGGACTGGAACGGGTGAAACAGCAGGACGTTGTTTTTCTTCAACGCCGCCATAACGCTTTGCTTCTCGCCGATCTCCTTTGGAATGCCCTGCATGAATGGCGGGTACAGCAAGTCAGGCAGGTCGTCGATTTCGCAGACGGTCGCCAGGCGATTCAGGTTGACGGGGCCGTCCACGAGATACATGTCGTGTTCGTCCAGCATGAAGTGATTGAGCAGGAATTCCTGCAGATCCGGAGGACACTCGTGGCCAACCTCGATGCGCACCGCATCGCCGTAGCGGCTGGCTTCCAGCTGACCTTCGAGTGCACCGACCAGGTCGCTGACTTCCTCTTCGTCGACGTACAGGTTGCTGTTTCGCGTAACGCGGAACTGGTAACACCCGTCAACCGAGAGCCCAGGAAACAGTTGCTCGACGTGAATACGGATGACCGAGGATAAAAACACGAAGTCGTGGCTGCCGCCGCCGCTGATTTCCTCGGGCAGGGGAATGATACGCGGCAACGATCTCGGTGCCTGCAGCATGCCGCGGTGACGACGTCGCCCGTAAGCGTCCTTGCCGTGCAGCCGGACGACGAAATTCAGGCTCTTGTTCAGTAGCCGAGGAAACGGTCGAGACGGATCAAAGGTCAGCGGTGTGAGAACCGGTACCACCTGCTCGTTGAAATAGGTGTGCAACCACGCCGACTGTTCCTCGGTCCAGTCTTCGCTGCGAACAAAGTTGACGCCGGCGGCCGCCAGCTGCGGAAACAACTCACCGTTCAATAGCTCATACTGCTGACGAACAACGCTCAGCATTTCGCCGCGCATCTCCTGGAAAACGTCGGCAGCCGGCAGCTCTTCCGGACCCTGCGCCAGCGCGCCGATCTCCATGCGCTGCTTAAGTGCGGCAACGCGGATTTCAAAGAACTCATCCAGGTTGGTGCAGGTTATGCAGAGGAATCGCAGTCGCTCGAGCAGCGGCAGGGACGGGTCCTGGGCAAGCGCAAGCACCCGCTTGTTGAACTCCAGCATACTGAGTTCACGGTTGATGTAGAGCTCGGAAGGATCGCGCTCGGTCATGCACTGCCTCTGGTGGGTTGCGTTGCGGTTGCGCCGAGCACTGTAACGTGACCGTGGTCGCGGCGCACCTGTCGTGGTCTACGGCTGATAGATCGCGCCGAGCGGTACCGCGGATCGTGCGCCGGTGACCGTTGGCGCGTTACCGGGCAAGCCGGCCATCCGGCGCTGCGCCAACCAGGCAAACGCACATGCCTCGACCCAGTCAGGGTCAAGGCCCCGTGACGCGGTGCTGGCGACGGCGGCGTCGGACAGTTCGTTCTGCAATCGTTCCATCATGGCCGAGTTGTGGACACCGCCGCCGCAGACCAGCACGCTCGCAGGCTTAAATGGCCGGATCGATCTTGCGATGCTCTCGACGCTGAGCGCTAGCAACGTTGCCTGCATGTCCTCGGGCGCGTCGACGGTGAAGGACGCCAGCCAGTCCAGGTTAAAGTACTCGAAGCCCGTGCTCTTTGGCGGCGTCTGCTTGAAGTATGCGTCCGCGAGCATCGCGTCCAGACAGGATGCCCGGACCTGTCCCTGCCGTGACCAGTTACCGTCTCGATCAAAGGACTCGTTGCGGTGTTTCCTTATCCAGGCATCGAGCAAGGTATTGCCCGGTCCGGTATCGAAGCCCAGCAGTTGCTCGTCCGAAATGAGGGTCGCATTGGCAATTCCCCCGATATTGACCACGGCTGTCGTTTCCCCGGGCTTGCCAAACAGCCATTGGTGGAACGGCGGAACCAGCGGAGCACCCTGGCCGCCAGCCGCGATGTCGGCACTGCGAAAGTCAGCCACGGTTGCTATCCCGGTGCGGGTGGCGATACGCGCTGCATCCCCGATCTGCAGACTGTATGGGTGTCGTGCCCCGGGGCCATGGTGAATCGTCTGCCCGTGGCTACCGATCGCAACAACGTCGTGTGCGTTCACGCCGGCTTTCGCAATTGCCGCCAGAGCCGCATCGGCGAAGGACTCGCCAATCCAGGCGTGCAGTTCGCCGAGCCCGGCCAGTCCGAAGGACGACGGATTCGCGATCAGTCCATCGAGTTTCGACTGCAATTCCGCGTCGTACGGCTGCGAATGTGTGGCCAGGAGTTCAATGCGGTCGTCCCGCAGCCGTACGACGACGGCGTCGATAGCGTCTCGGCTGGTCCCCGAAATCAGGCCTGCGAACAGCACGGTGTTTACTCCGAACTCAGTGCGATGGTTGCGAGTCGGGTTTGCTTGTAGTTGTCGAGACGTTCAAGCACTGGCGTGCTCAGCTGGACGAAGCGAGGTTTCTCGGCAGTATCGATCGGTTTAGCCTGCGGCAAGGGCACGGTTTGCGGGTTGCGGTGAACCCCGTTAACCAGGAATTCATAGTGCAGGTGTGCGCCGGTCACCATACCCGTTGCGCCAACGTAACCAATGATCTGGCCCTGCCGAACCCGACTGCCGACGCCGACGCCACGCTGGAAGCGCGACATGTGTGCGTACAGGGTTTCGATGTTGCCGCCGTGCTGCAGGATGACCACGTTGCCGTAGCCCCGCTGTTTACCGCGGAAGGTCACCTTGCCATCGCCGGTTGCCTTGATCGGCGTGCCCGTCGGAGCCGCGTAGTCCACGCCCCGATGCGGACGTATCGTGCGCAGTACCGGGTGCAGACGTCTTGGATTAAATCGCGAGCTGACCCGTGCATCGACCGGCTGGCGCATGAATGCCTTGCGAACGCTGCGACCGTCCGGCGAGAAGTACTCTTCACGTCCGTTTTCGTATTCGTAGCGAACGGCGCGCAACGAGCGATCCCGGTTGTTGAATTCAGCGGCCAGAATATCGCCGTCTTTGACGAACTCACCGTTTTGCCAGATCTCTTCGTACTGCACGTAGAAATTGTCGCCGGGCCTGATGTCGTATACGAAGTCGACGTCCCAGCCGAAGATGCCGGCGAGATCCATGATGACGTTATCGGATAAGCCCGCATCAGCGCCGCCCTGGAACAGAGAATTCTGGATCAGGCCATAAACAACGCGGACACGTCGTTCGACCGGGTGTTCGATAATGCGTTCGACGAATCCGCTGTCGGTTCGCTCGACCTGCAAACCGGAAGTCAGGTCCAGTTTCGAGTACAGGCTGACCACTTTGCCGTCTTCGTGGCGAATCTGGAACTGGTCGCCTGGCTTCAGCGAGCGAAAGTACTTGCCGGCCTCGTTCAGTCGCGCCATTTGTACGAGATGGCTGGCGCTAAGGCCGTTATCCCGGAACAACTCGTCCAGCGTGTCGCCCCGGCGAATCGTCATTTCGAGTTCATCGTAATCCGGGCCGCCGAAGCTCAGCAGGATTGACGGTTCGTCGGTAAACACACGAGGCTCCGGCAACGGCACTGACTCTACGATATCGACGGTCGACTCCACGGTCGGCGACGTGTAGTCAGGTCTGGGGGCTTCAACGACGGCTTCCAGCGACGCCTGGCGAGGCACGACCGGTGTTGCCGCGTTGCGGTCGGACAGTGAGATGAAGGCGACAAGTGCGAGAGGGAGGCCCAGCCCTGCGCCAAACCAGAGTAGCGCATTGGGTTTGCTCGTATTTTTCGTGCCCGCCGGCTTGTAATCGTGAAGCAGAGGACTGTCAGGACGATTCAAGTCTGCGATCCCTCCCGGTTTCGTCGCCGAAACTCTACACTCGACCCGTTACAAAATCAAAGAAAGTCATATTTCTCAGTCCCTTAAGGCCCAATTCCGGAATTTTCCGCAGACCTCGGAGCTGGGCTTTCATCCGCCGCACTTAATGATTAACCTTGCCGGCCATTGAGAAGGTAACGGACGCATGGCGGACACCAAGACACAACTGGCGGAACTCACCCGGGGCACGGAGGAGGTTCTGCCCGACGGCGGTCTCGAGGCAAAGCTCGGCAAGGGCCGCCCGTTGGTCGTCAAAGCCGGGTTCGATCCGACCGCGCCGGACTTGCACGTTGGCCATACGGTGCTCATTAACAAGATGCGCCAGTTCCAGGAGTTTGGCCATGAGGTGGTCTTTCTGATCGGTGATTTCACCGGCCTGATCGGAGACCCGTCCGGGCGGAATGCCATGCGGCCGCCGCTGACAACGGACGAAATTCAGCAGAATGCTGACACCTATAAAGACCAGGTGTTCAAGATCCTCGATCCGGAGTTGACTCGCATCGACTTCAATTCTCGCTGGATGCGTGACATCGGCGCCGACGGCATGATCAAGCTGGCGTCTCATCACACCGTCGCGCGCATGCTCGAGCGTGACGATTTTTCGAAACGCTACAAGAGCGGTGTGCCGATCTCGATTCACGAATTTCTGTACCCGATCGTGCAGGGCTACGATTCGGTTGCCCTGAAAGCTGACATCGAGCTCGGCGGCACCGACCAGAAGTTCAATCTGCTCGTTGGCCGCCAGATGCAGCAGGACTACGAGCAGGAACCGCAGGTCGTCATGACCGTGCCGCTGCTGGAAGGACTGGACGGTGTCGACAAGATGTCAAAGTCCAAGGGCAACTACATCGGTATAACCGAGCCGCCGGGCGAAATGTTCGGAAAAGTCATGTCGATCTCAGACGATCTGATGTGGCGCTACTTCGAACTGCTGAGCTTCCGCTCCCTGGAAGACATTGCCGATCTGAAAAAGAAGATCGATGGCGGCATGAATCCGCGCGACGCAAAATTCGAACTCGGCATGGAGCTGGTCGAGCGTTTTCACAACAAGACAGCGGCCGTCGCGGCGCACGATGAGTTCGTCGCGCGCTTCCAGAAAGGCGCAATGCCAGACGAGATGCCGGAGGTTACATTGACCACCGACGACGGCAAGTTAGGTATCGCCTACGTGTTAAAGCAGGCCGGCCTGGTATCGAGCACGGGCGAGGCGTTCAGGATGATCAAACAGGGTGCCGTCAAAATCGACGGCGAACGCGTCGAGGACCGCGGCACCGAAATCGATGCCGGAACAACGGCCGTTTTCCAGGTGGGCAAACGCAAGTTTGCGCGGGTTTCACTGACCTGAATCAAACGGCGCACGTCGGCGTCGTCCGGCAGTTGCCCGCCACGGTAAATTTGCTAGTCTTTTCCCGGTATCCACAGGGAATCGAAGCGCATGCTGCAAAGACTTGTCCTCCTTATTGTGTTGTTTGCGTCAGCGCCGACACCGGCGCAGGACTACGACGCCGACCAGCTCGCAGAGATCGAACGGCGCAAGCAATTCCAGGCCGGCTTCGAAGCGATCGTTGACGACCTGAACCGACAGTCGGTTGTTGGCTTCCAACGGGCCATCGACCCGGAGGATTTCCTGAACCGGATTTTTGGCCTGCGACTGATCGATCGCCGCATCCAGCAGTCGGTATCGCGTGACTTCGAAGTGTCCGTTCTCCCGCAGATCGTCGAAGGTGCGTTCGCGGGATTCCGCGATGACGATATCAAGGTAAAGCTGCTGGATTTTCGTTCCAGCGGCGCTGACGGACGGGCGGTGGTGCGTCTCGATTTGCCCAGCTTCCAATTCAACTACTGGGTGTTCCAGCTGCGATACGACGATGCGCGCGAGCGCGTGGTTATCGTTGACTGGATCGACTACCTGTACAGTCAGCAGTTCACCGAATCCTATGGCGAAGGCATGGTCGGCGCGATGCCTTCCAAAGCGGCGGTCCGGAAACTGGTTGAGCAGCGCCTGACGGATTCGGAAATTTTCCAGCTGTCGGAGCTGTTGAAGGCGGCCCGTGACCGGAAGCCGGATCGGTTCGTGCAGATCTGGGAGTCGATGGGTGATCGCGTCAAGCGAGAGCGCGTGGTTGTGCGCTTGCACGCACAGCTGATGCGACTGGTTCGCAAACGCCGCAATCTGCGCGTCGCGCTCGTCGAGATCTCGAAGTACTTTCCCAACGATCCGATGTTCTCGTTGCCGCTCCTCGATTTCTACTTCCCGTCACGACAGTACGGAAAAGCCACCGAAGCTCTGTTGCGTCTCGAGTCGCAGCTCGGTGTGCAGGACTCGGCCATGAAGGCCCGGTTGTCGGCGGCGGCGCTGGCGGCCGGTGACGTGGAGGGTGCCAGCGCGTACGCTGAAGAAGCACTGAACATGCAGCCTGATCTCGAGTTGGGTTGGTGGTCACGGCTCAGGGCCGATGCCACGTCGGGCAACACGACAGGCGCAATCGAGGCGCTGACCAAACTCGAAGATGATTTTGGACACACGTTGAACCGCGAGGCGTTCGGTCGCGATCGACTGTTGAATACGCTGGCTGCAACACCCGAGTTCCAGGCGTGGTCTGGCGAACGCCACAAAAAGGGCGATGACTGAGATACTCGATTACGAGCCGCGTCATCGATCCGACTTCGAACGACTGAATGTCGAGTGGCTCGAACAATTCTTTGTCGTCGAGCCGATCGACCGGAAGATACTCTCTGATCCAGAGGCTCACATTCTTGCGGAGGGTGGCTACATCCTGATGGCCGAGGACGGCGGCGACGTCGTTGGCACCGTGGCGCTGAAACGCCAGGGACCGGCCAGCGTGGAGTTAACGAAAATGGCGGTTACGCCAGGCAGTCAGGGTAAGGGGATCGGGCGGCAACTGCTGGACGCAGCGATACAGCGTTTCCGTCGCATTGACGCAGACTGTCTTTACCTCGAATCTCACAGCAGTCTCGATGCGGCAATCGGTCTGTATGAGCGTGCCGGATTTCGCCATCAAGCACCTCCGGCGCCGTCCGATTACGCCCGGGCCGACGTCTATATGGTGTATTACCCGCCGAACGGCGACTGATATTTGCGCGGCCGAGGTTTTTTTTTCGACCCGGGCTGTCAACGGTAGTCGAATTGGCTCGATTTACCCGGATTCGTCAAAATCCCGGCCAGCCAGCGAAGGCAGGCTTTTTCCCGTGAAAAAGCCTTGATATCCACCCGTGCGTCGGGGTCCGGGCGGCCCCGGTGAGGGGTGAATTCCGGCTCTGTCAAAAAACTGCCATTTAGGTGTTGACGGCCGGGCTTTTCTCCCTATAATGCGCCCCCTCGTCGAGACCACGGTGTGTTTCGACCGACCCCCAAGACAACATTTCAGGACCACAACGCTGGCCAATGGCCGGTTTCGCCCTGTATACTTGATGGTCTGCCCCTGAAAAACGTGGGCCACGTTCTTTAACAACTTAATCAGATAATTTGTGTGGGTGCTTGCGCTCGAGTTTGCGAAGGCAAATATTGAGCGTAAGAACCTAAACTGTCAGTTTAGTAATTACGCTAGCTCAAACTTTTGAACTGAAGAGTTTGATCCTGGCTCAGATTGAACGCTGGCGGCATGCCTAACACATGCAAGTCGAACGGAAACGATGGAAGCTTGCTTCCAGGCGTCGAGTGGCGGACGGGTGAGTAATACTTAGGAATCTGCCCAGTAGTGGGGGACAACATTCGGAAACGGATGCTAATACCGCATACGCACTACGGTGGAAAGTGGAGGATCTTCGGACTTCACGCTATTGGATGAGCCTAAGTCGGATTAGCTAGTTGGTGGGGTAAAGGCCTACCAAGGCGACGATCCGTAGCTGGTCTGAGAGGACGATCAGCCACACTGGGACTGAGACACGGCCCAGACTCCTACGGGAGGCAGCA
>JBCDJX010000017.1:0-43910 GCA_038747355.1 Pseudomonadota bacterium
CGGTCCTCATCCTGCGTCCTCACAGTCGACGACGAAATCCACGTGATAATGGTCGTCGTGTCGTACCCAGGAACGTCGGGTAGAAAACCGGACGTGCTTCGCCAGGTAGTCCCAGCGTTTCGAGGTTTGCAGATACGGTTGCAGCTCGGGGTCGAAAATGACCCGCCAGATCGCGATACCCCGCTCTCTCGAGGCTATGTCCAACTGGTAGACGTGCTCGGCGATCGCCTCGAAATCGATGTGCAGGTCGTTCCATTTGCCCTCCTTGTCGAAGTCGATGTCGTAGCCCCATTTGTTGAGGATACTGGTCGGCAACTCGACCGACTCACCGCTTTCGTTCAACACCGGAACCATGAAGTCGACGGAAAGACCGTTCTGATGGGTCTTGTGCGGCTTGAAGCGGCCGCCCTCCCGGAATCCGGTTTCGCCGTAGACGAAAACCGTACCTGGCGTCACCTCCTGCAACACCGTGTACGCATCCAGCACAACACGGTGCACCTCGCTGTGCACGTAGGTACGTCCGAGGAGACGTCCGGTTGCGGAATAGGATGCGTAGTTGTCGCCGGATCCCGGCAGCTTCCAGCCGTTTTTGAGTCGACCGTCAGACGTCGTGCCGTAACAGACGCTGGATTGCCGGGTTTCCTCAACGGCATGCGTGATCGTGAACGGTACCGTCAACACCAGGGCAGCGAAACCGACCCGCAATGCCGACTGTACCGGGCATCTCATCGTGTCGAAGAACGACGCCAGCCAGGCGTGGTCGCGGCGCCGAATCGACAAGAATCGCCACCCGCCGAATCCACGGGTGCGGACCTTGTCACTGGATACTCACCGAGGTGATGCGCACCGGGTCCGCGAGAATCTGCCCGGCAACATACGCGCTGCCGCCCAATTGATCGGCCGGTGTCGCGTGGATGGCACGAACAACCTCCATGCCGGCAACCACACGACCGAACACGGCAAAGCCCTGGCCATCCGCATTGCGTTCGCCGCCGAAGTCGAGTGCGGGCTGATCACCGATGCAAATGAAGAACTCGGTGCTCGCCGAGCCGGGTTCGAGCCGCGCCATCGAGATTGCGCCGTCGATGTGGCGGAGTCCCGTCTGATCAGTGGACTCGTGCGGAATCGGCGGGAACGGCTGCGGCGCGTCCTGGATACCGCCCTGCACGACGGAAATGACCGGCTCGCCGTTGTCGTTTTCGGGGCGAACAACCCGATAGAAGCCGGCACCGTCCAGGTGCCCGCCGTCGGCGAGGCGCAGGAAGTTGGCAGCCGACAACGGCGCTTCCATCACCGCCATTTCGATTTCGATCACTCCGGCGTCGGTGGTCATGACCAGCACAGGCGGCTCCTTCTCGGTGGCGCAGGCGGCCAATGCCAGCGCGGGGACAATCAGCAATAAGCGCATCATCATTTTTGCCTTTCGTAGTAGCGGGTCATCGCCCGAGCGAACCGCACGGCCGACCCCTCGTTGGTCCTGAAGTACAGTGACGGCTCAATCAACTCAAGCTCCATTAACCACAGGCCGCCATCGTCGCCGTGAACGTAGTCCACCCTGGCATAGGCCACCGGCGGGTCGAGGCTATCCACCAGCGCCTGGCCCTGCGCAACCATTTCCGGCGAGGCAAGGTATGGCTGGATATCCGATCCGTGTTCCTCCTGCGTTCGGAAATCGCCCGGCTTTGGCACCTTCAAAATGGCATGACTGAACTCGCCGTCGACATACATCAGTGAGTACTCGCCGGTATCCGCAACCGTCTGCAGGAAAGGCTGCAGAAAAAACGGGCGGCCCCGGTAAGCGCGGGCTAACTCATCGAGAAGACCGTTATCCGGCATGCCCGCAAGAACATGGGTGTCCAACGCACTGGCGCCAACGACCGGCTTGATCACGATCTTGTTCGTTGCAAACTGTGCGAACGCCGTCGACAGACAGTCCGGCGCAAACGTGTCGAACCAAAGACTCGGCACGATCGCCACCCCTTTTTGATCCAGTACTTTCAGGTAGCGCTTGTCGGCATTCCAGCGAATGATCGCTCCGGGGTTTGCCAGCACAACATCCGACCGATCGATGGTGTCGATTACGGCAAGAAAGTCATCGAGATGCTTGTGGTAATCCCAGGGCGTGCAGACATACGCAAGATCGTAGTCGCCCCAGTCGACATCCGCTCGCCATGAAATCTTGTCCACCTGCCAGCCCAGCGCCTGCATCGGCTCGAGGCTCAGGTCCGCGTCCGACACGTAGTCGCCCATGTCATCCATCGTGATGTATACGCAGCGCATCAGTCCTGGTATTTCCTTGCGTTGTTTTCGGTTTCTGCGTCGAACAGGTCGCGCAATGCTGTAGTCAGCGGCAGCTTGTCCGTGTGCCTGCGCCCGTAATCGAGGTTAAAGCGATAGTCGAAGTCGCGCGGGTTGTCGCCCTGGTTGTGCTGCAGGATCGTCTCCAGCTTGTCGATCGCCTTGGCCGCAATCGCCTCATTTGTTCTCACGTACTCGTAGTCATCCCACAAGATCAGGAACTCGGTTCTCAGCATCTCCGGCAGGGACTCGATAACCGATTCGAAATCGCGCCGCTCCTTATCAGATTTGGACGGTCGATTTGCCTGTTCCGGCGCCGGAATGTCGCCATCGACGACTTCGCCCAGATCGTGCAACAGGCACATTTTTAGCAGTTTGAGTACATCAACCTCGGGCATCAGATCGGCAAAGGTGATTGCGAACAGGCACAAACGCCAGGTGTGGTCAGCGACGCTTTCAACACGGCCCTCGCGCGTGTAGGCGGAGCGCAGCGTGTCCTTAAGACCTTCCGCGCGTCGCAAGAACTCCACCCGACCTTGCAACTCATCCGGGGCCATCAGTACACCAGCGCGTGGTCCACGAGATAGCGGCCATCCTGTTCGACAACCACGATCGACGCGATCAACTCATCATCGGTTTTCGAGGCGGCCTGGCGCCAGACCACACCCACCGAATCCTGCCGTCGAAAGACCGACAAAACCTCGCGATCGGTGAAGAAGCCGATATCCGCCTGGTAGCGCTCGCACATGCGCTTCAGACCTTCTTCGCTGACCAGCGACTTCAGCCGGTCGGTAAAGTCCCGCACGTGCTTGGCGTGATCGACCTCGGTAGAGCCCTGCATCAGGTTGTCCATCAATGGGTTGACGACGGCGAGGATCTCCTCGTCGGATCGCGCGGCTAGCTCCACGACCTGCTCCCCCGGCTATTGGCGATACAATCGGAAACGACAGGCTACAGAGTTGAGACCTGCGAAGCATCTTCTTTTGGCATGCTGTCGATCTAAGCCCGGAGAGAACAATGAACAAACTCATCGCCGTGATCCTGACATCGTTTTGCCTGTCGGCCTGTTCGTCAACGCTGGAAAACCGTGATCCGACCGGTGAGCTGTTTCCGTCGGTGAGCGGCCAATCGCTCGACGAGCAAATCGTCAACCTGCCGGGCGACCTGCGTGGCAAGCCCGCCGTCTTGCTGGTTGCCTACAAGCAACGCACCCAATTCGACGTGGATCGCTGGCTGATGGGATTCCTGCAGGCCGGAACCGATATCCGCTTGCTGGAATTGCCCACCATCAAGGGCCTGGTGCCGTCACTGGCCTCCGGGTGGATCGATGACGGCATGCGCAGTGGCATCCCGAAGGAAGACTGGAGCGTGGTAGTGACCCTCTACGGTGGCGCGGCGACGCCGATCGTGGAACTGACCGGCAACGAGAATGGCCAGAATACGCGGGTGATCGTGATCGACGGTGATGGTCGCATCATCTGGTTCGACGACACCGGCTACGCCGCGCGCAAAGTGCTCGCGATCGGTCAACTGATCGCGAATCAGTAGTGCGGCGGCGGCTCGTCACCGCCCCCGGTGGCCGGCATCATCTCGCCGATAGCCTGCAGGCGGTCCGCCAGCGAGCGGCACAGGGTTTCGAGCCGCATGAGACGCGACTGCTGGTCCGTGAGCACGTCGTTGAGTTCCTGCAACAGGTGATCCTGGTGGGCGAGCCGGCTTTCGAGTTCTATAATTCGGTCTTCCATTGCTTTTGTTCCTTGTCGGCGACGCACACTCTAGCCGTTTTCGACCTGCCCTGCCCTTGTGACCCTGATTCGCTTTGACAACGTATCGCTGGATTTCGGCGAACTGAAGATTCTTAACGAGGCATCGATGAGTATCGAGCCCGGCGAGCGCGTGTGCCTCATCGGGCGCAACGGCGCCGGCAAGTCGACAACCATGAAGCTCATCACCGGGCAGCTCGAACCGGACCGCGGGGACATCACCCGAAAAAGCGACCTCGTCGTCAGCAAGCTCGCGCAAGATCTGCCGGATGCCATCGATATGCCGGTCCGCGAAGTCGTGCGCTCCGGGCTGACTCACATTGAAGGCCTGCTCGCCGACTACCGCGAACGCTCGCAGCAGGATCTCGACAAGCACGGCTTGCGCGAACTCGAGGCCTTGCACTCCCGTATCGACGCCCGCGACGGCTGGCACCTCGACCAGCGTGTCGAGGCGACCATCAGCGACCTGGACCTGCCCGCGGACAAGCAGATGCGCGAACTGTCTGGCGGCTGGCGCCGGCGGGTGGCGCTGGCCCGTGCGCTGGTGCAGAAACCGGACCTGCTGCTGCTCGACGAGCCAACCAACCACCTCGACATCGCCACCATTCGCTGGCTCGAAGAGCGCGTTTACAACTGGCAGGGCTCGGTGTTGTTCATCACGCACGACCGCGCCTTCCTGCAGAAACTCGCGACACGAATTCTTGAAATCGACCGCACCAAGCTTTCCAGCTGGCCTGGCGACTACCAGAACTTCCTGCGCCGCAAGGAAAAGGCGATTGAGGATGAGGACGTCGCCAACGCGAAATTCGACAAAGTGCTCGCCGAAGAGGAAGCGTGGATTCGCCAGGGCATCAAGGCCCGGCGAACCCGCAACGAGGGCCGGGTTCGCGCACTGATGAAGATGCGCGAGGAGGCCGGACAACGCATTGGCAAGGGGGATCGCGCCCGCATCCATATCGAGGAAGCCGACCAGTCGGGCCGCAAGGTGGTTCGTGCCAAAAACCTATCGTACGCCTATGGAGAACACGCGGTCATCGACAACTTCTCGCTGCGCGTCATGCGCGGCGATCGCATCGGACTGATCGGCAATAACGGCGTCGGCAAAACCACGCTGCTGCGCCTGCTGCTGGGTGAGCTCGAACCGGACTCCGGCGTACTGAAGCTGGGCACCAATCTTGAGATCGGTTACTTCGACCAGCTTCGCCAGGAGCTCGACCCTGAGAAGTCAGTCGCCTACAACGTCGGCGAGGGTCGCACCTACATCAAGCTCAACGGTAAGGACCGCCACATTGTGGGCTACCTGAAAGGTTTCCTGTTCAGCCCGAAGCGATCGGGAACACCGGTCAAGGCGCTATCCGGTGGTGAGCGCAATCGTGTGATTCTCGCCAAGTTGTTCACACGGCCGGCGAACCTGCTGATCCTCGATGAGCCGACCAACGACCTCGATATCGAGACGCTGGAAGTGCTGGAGCAAAAACTGGTCGAGTTTACCGGCACGCTGATCGTCGTCAGTCACGATCGTGAGTTTCTCGACAACGTGGTCACCAGCACCATCGTGTTTGAAGCCGATGGTGGTATCCGAGAGTACGTCGGCGGCTATCGAGACTGGCTGCGCCACGGCAAGCAGTTGGCGGAGACCGATGATCCCAATTCAGCCAACGCCGCTGACGCCTCGACTGCAGCCGGTCGCGGCAAAGCGAAAGCGAAGAAACTCAGCTACAAGGATCAGCGCGAACTCGATGCGCTGCCTGAGGCCATCGAGAAGCTGGAAGCCGTCATCGAAACGCTGCAGGCGGAGATTGCGGCGCCCGGGTTTTACGAACAGGACGCAGACAGCGTGCAGACCGGGCTCAATGATCTCAAGGCTCGGGAAACCGAGCTTGAAACCATGGTTGATCGCTGGGGCGAACTCGAGGCCCTCAGCTCGCAACTGGCACACGGCGAATAGAGCGCACGAGGTAGCGCGACTCGTCACCGAGATCGACATCGTCCGGCATCGTGGCAATCTGGAAGCCGGCCGCCCGATAACAGCAGTAGGCAGCTTCGTTGTTGCGATAGACGAACAACCCGGCCTCGTCGAGTGCGAGAGACGATCGACCCGCCTCGATCAGCGCATTGACCAGCTGTTGTCCCAGTCCGCAGCCTCGGGCGTCCGGCCGGACGACCAAACGTGCGAGGTTGACTCGGCCGTAGCGCTCATACACCTGGCCAAATCCCTGCAGCGAGCCGTGGGATTCCAGGCAGTAGCTATCGATGGATTGCCATTTACAGTCGCGGTGAAACGACTCGCGATCAAAGGGATAGTCGAAAAACGGTCCAGACCAGTTGCGAATGCTCGCTTCGTCCGGGAACCACGCCATCAGGGCATCAAGATCGGTCGACTCGGCCGCTCTGAGCTGCATCAGCTCGTCGGGTAGGTTTTACGCATATGTTCGACGGACTTGGTGATCAGGGTCTCCAGCACCGTCTCGTCCACGTCGGCCAGCTTGTTGATATACAGGCAGGACTTTCCGGTCTTGTGCTTGCCGAGTTTCTTCATCAGGGCGTCGAACTGCGAAAAACCCGGCATGATGTACAGCGTGATCGCCTGTTTTCGCGGCGAGTAGCCGGTGATCATCCAGTCGCCTTCCTGGCCGCTGTCGTATCGGTAGTGGTAACTGCCGTAGCCGATGATGCTGGGACCCCACATCGTCGCTCGCTTGCCCGTCGCGCGGCGCATCATCGCGGCAATCTTTCTGCAATCAGCGCGTTTCTGCGCACTGTCGACCGTTGCAAGGAAATCGGCGACGCTGGCTGAGTTCTTTTTGGTTTTTAGCGCCGCCATGGTTAATGGGTGGTTCCGAACAGTCGATCACCGGCATCACCCAGACCGGGAACGATGTATTTCTTTTCGTTGAGGCGTTCGTCGATGGCGGCCGTGTAGATGGGAACATCCTTGTGTTCGGCTTCGACGGCCGCGATGCCCTCCGGACAGGTCACGATACAAACCACGACGATGTCGGTGGCACCGCTGTCCTTGAGTCTGTCGATGGTCGCATTGGTTGACCCACCGGTCGCCAGCATCGGGTCGATAATGATGCAGGTCCCGCTCTCTACCTGCGGCGGAAAGCGCTCGTAGTAACTCACCGGTTGCGCGGTCTCTTCGTCACGGTAAAGACCGACAAAGCCAACCCGCGCCGTCGGCACGAGCGCAAGAATACCGTCGAGCATGCCAACCCCGGCCCGCAGGATGGGCACGACGACGAGATCGGTGTCAATCTTCTTACAGCTGGCCGTTGCGACGGGCGTCTGCACATCAACGTCTTTCATCGGAATATTCTTCAGCGCCTCGTAGCAGAGGAACTGGGTTATCTCGGTGGCCAATTCGCGAAAACGTTTGTGGCCGGTATCGACGTCGCGAATGATGGCGAGCTTGTGCTGAACGCAGGGATGATCGACGAGTACGTGCATAGGATGCTCCTGTCGGATGCCCGCTACAGTACCAAGTTTAGTGCATTGCCGGAACTTTGCGGCGGTCGCGAAAAAACAGGTCGCAGATGTCGCCGCCGAGCTCGATTTCACCGCTGCGAGTGAAGCAAAGTCGCTCGAGCATGGCACGGGAGGCTGTGTTCTCCGGATCCACAATGGCCGCGATCCGCGGCAGCCGCAAGACTGTATCGCAGTGCGCCAGTACCGCCTGCGATGCCTCAACACCGAAACCCTGGCGATAATACTCGCCAAGCAAGGCAACGCCGAGATCGGGTACATCCAGCCCGCGCCGACGAAACAACCCGCAGACGCCGAGACCCGTGCCATCGGCCTGAAGCCCAACGCGAAACGGGCCGTAACCAAATTCCTGCCAGGTTGCGATCGGCCCGTTGAGCAAGGCTTCGCGCGCTTCAGCGACACTGCGAATGCCCCGATCACCCACAAAGCGAATGAACTCCGGCGTGTTCCAGACGGCCAGCATCAGCGTGGCGTCATCCGGGGTGAGGCTGCGCAGTTCCAACCGTTGCGTTCGCAGGATGGGGCTGTCTGTTATCAACCGAGCCTGCGGATGCCGATTGCGTCGCGAATCTCGGCGAGATACGGCGCCGATAGCGCTCGCGCTTTCTCGGCACCCTTTTGCAACTCGGCTTCGACCAGGGACGGATCAGAAATCAGGCGCTCGTATTCTTCGCGCGCCGGCTTGATGTGCTCGTTGATGTACTCGAACAGCAGCTGCTTCATCTCGCCCCAGGCAATACCTTCGGCGTAACGCTTTTCAATCTCGGCCGTTTCAGCATCCGTCGCGAACGCTTTGTAGATGTCGTACAGCGTGCTGCCCTCGGTGTCCTTCGGCTCGCCGGGTTCGAGGCTGTTTGTTTTGATCTTCATGATCAGTTTGCGCAGCCGCTTTTCGTCAGCAAACAAGGGAATCGTGTTGTTGTAGCTCTTCGACATCTTGCGCCCGTCAAGGCCGGCAAGCACCGCGGTGTTGTCGTCGATGACGGCTTCGGGCAAGACCAGCAGCTCACCGTAGTGATGGTTAAAGCGTTGCGCGATATCACGCGCCATTTCCACGTGCTGCTTCTGGTCGCGGCCGACCGGTACCTTGGTCGACTTGAACATCAGGATGTCGGCCGCCATGAGGATCGGATAGCTGTAGAGCGCCATCGTGATTCCCTTGTCGGGATCCTTGCTGCCGGACTCCTCGTTCGCCTGCACCGACGCCTTGTAGGAATGCGCGCGATTCATCAGGCCCTTTGCCGTCATGCTGGTCAGAATCCATGTAAGTTCCGAGATTTCCGGAATGTCGGACTGCCGATAGAACACCGCATTGTCGGTATCCAGTCCCAGCGCCATCCACGACGCGGCAATCTCCAGCGTAGAGCGGCTGATCTTGTCGGGGTCTTCGTTCTTCGCCAGTGCGTGAAAGTCGGCGAGGAAGTAGAAGTTTTTCTTTGACGGATCCCTGCTCGCGGCGATGCCGGGGCGGATGGCACCGACGTAGTTGCCGATATGCGGCGAACCGGTCGTGGTGATTCCGGTCAGGTAAATGTCCTGCGTCATGCGTGTCTTGCCTATTGTCTAGTAACCGGCGGCGGCGCCGTCTTTCCGGACTTCGGATGCGCCGTAGTACACACCCTGTTCCTCGTCGTAGAAGATCGCCTGGTAGCCGCCAAAGCTGCCGGCACTGCGACCGAATTTGTGGCCCATGTCTTCAAGCTTCTTGATGACCGCGGGGTCAAAGCCGTTCTCGAGATACACGGTGCCACCGTCGTCCATCGACTGGCCGGTCGGCTGCGAGGAGCCGCCGTGACGAATACGCGCTGCGTCGCCCGCTTCCTGCAGGTTCATTCCAAAATCGAGCATGTTGACGATGATCTGAACGTGACCCTGCGGCTGCATCGACCCTCCCATAACACCGAAGCTCATTAAGGGCTTGCGGTCCTTCATGACGAAGGCCGGAATGATCGTGTGGAACGGTCGCTTGTTCGGCGCAACAACGTTTGCATGACCTTCTTCGAGCGCGAACGACTCGCCGCGATCCTGCAGCATGAAGCCGAATCCGGGTGCAACCATACCGGAACCCATACCGCGGTAGTTGCTCTGGATCAGTGACACCATGTTGCCGTCCTTGTCGGCCACCGTCAGGTAAATGGTGTCACCTTCTTCGAGCACGGTGCCGCCCGGCGGCAAGGTCAGTGATGCCTGGTTGTCGTCAATCAACTTGCGGCGCTCGGCGGCGTAGTCCTTGGAGATCAGCCTATCGACCGGCACGTCGACGAAATCCATGTCGGCGTAAAACCTGGCGCGGTCCTCGTAGGCCAGTTTTTTCGCCTCGACCAGCGTGTGGATGTACTCGGCGCTGCCATAGCCCATCGCGGCGATGTCGTAGCCTTCCAGGATATTCAGAATCTGCAGCGCGGCGATGCCCTGGCCATTCGGCGGGATCTCATAGACATCCCAGCCGCGGTAATTCGACGACACCGGGGTCACCCACTCCGACGTGTGCGCTGCGAGGTCGTCATAAGTCAGCAGACCACCCTGCTCGCGCATCAGCGTATCGATCGCCTGCGCGATAGCGCCTTTGTAAAATGCATCGCGACCCTCGTCGGCCAGCAGGCGATAGGCGCTCGCCAGGTCCGGATTGCGGAACATTTCACCCTTGGCCGGCGTATCGCCATTGGGCATCCAGGTTTCAGCGAACCCCGGGTACTCGGTGTAGCGGCGTTTGCTGCGATCCAGGTAATAGGCGATGACTTCAGACACCGGGAAACCGTTCTCGGCGTAGTCGATCGCCGGACGCAGCACTTCGCTCATCGGCAGTCGCCCGTAACGCGCATGCAGCTCGAACCAGCCGTCAACTGCACCCGGCACGCTGACGGGCAGCGGGCCGAACGGCGGGATTCGGTCGATGTCGTTATCGCGGAAGTAGTCCAGCGTCATCGCAGCGGGCGAACGCCCGGAGGCATTCAAGCCGCTGAGTTCCTGTTTCTCGGCATCCCAGACAATCGCGAACAAATCGCCGCCGATGCCGCAGCCGGTGGGCTCCATGAGACCCAGCGCAGCGTTTGCCGCAATCGCTGCATCCACGGCGCTGCCGCCGGCTTTCAGGACATCCAGCGCAATTTGCGTGGCGAGCGGCTGACTGGTCGCAGCCATGCCATGTGGCGCGATGACTTCGGAACGGGAAGCGAAAGGCTTGCCGGTAATGCGGTCGTAGCCGGGCTCGGATGACGCCATGGCGAGACCTCCTGCAACGAGAAAAGCGAGGGACAAAACGGCGATCCGGGAAAGGCTGTTCATAGAGTCACCGTGCAGAAAAAGGCGAATTTCGGGCGACAATGATGCCCGGACTGCCACGGGAATGAAACCGCAGATGCTCCCCGGTATCATCGTCGCATGAGTACTGAATACAGCGACCGAAACCCCGAGCTCGCGACCCTGTTCGCCGATCACCTCGCCACCGTCACCGCACGCTACGACCACGCCCTTGAACACGCCGGCGCCGCGCACGCCATTGTTTTCTCCGGTGCACCGCACCGCGTCTTCATGGATGACAACGACTACCCCTTCAAAGCAGCCGCGCATTTCGTGTGCTGGGCACCGCTGTACGGTTTGCCGCTGTCGTACATCGTCTACACACCGGGCAGCAAGCCAACCCTGGTGTTTTACCAGCCGAAGGACTACTGGCACGTGGTACCCGACGAGCCGAGCGGTTACTGGACGGACAGTTTTGATGTGCGCCTCGTTCACGACATCGGTACCGTGGCGACGCATCTACCTGCGAATCGAGGCGACTGCGTTCTGATCGGTGAGGTGACGGACGAGGCGCTGGCCTTCGGTATCGAACGAATCAATCCGGACGTCCTGATTCACTCTCTCGATTACGCGCGCGGTCGCAAGACGCCCTACGAAATCCAGTGTATGCGCCTTGCCAGTCAGCGTGGCGTTGCGGGACACCTCGCCGCTCGCGCAGCGTTTGAAAACGGCCTTGCCGAGTTCGACATTCATCGCGCCTACTGCGAGGCGGTGTCGCATACGGACCCCGAGCTGCCGTACGCCAATATCATTGCGCTGAATGAACACGCCGCGGTTCTGCACTACACGGCGCTCGACCGGCAGGCACCGTCAACGCTGCGTTCGTTCCTGATCGATGCCGGTGCCCAGGTGCATGGGTATGCGAGCGACATCACGCGAACGTATGCAAACGGTGATGCCACCTTCAGTGCGCTGATCGATCGTATGGAGTCACTGCAGCGCGACATCGTCGGACAGGTCAAGGCCGGTGTTGATTACCGTGAGCTGCACCTTGAGACGCATCGGCTGATCGCGGGCGTCCTCGTGGAGTCGGAGCTCGCGCGGGGTTCCGAGGACGCGCTGCTGGAGTCCGGTGTGACCTCCACTTTTTATCCGCACGGCCTCGGTCACCTGCTGGGGACCCAGGTTCACGATGTTGGTGGACACCTCGCCTCTGAAGCCGGCGATCGTATCGAACCACCGATTGCACACCCTTTCCTGCGGCTGACCCGGGTCCTCGAGAGCGACATGGTGCTGACCGTTGAGCCGGGGCTGTACATTATCGATATGTTGCTCAACGAACTGCGCAACACCGACGCCGAAACGTTGGTGAACTGGTCCGCCGTTGACGCGGTTCGTCCGTACGGCGGGATTCGCATCGAGGACAACGTCCGCGTGCTCGACGACGGCCAAGAGAATCTCACGCGAGATGCCTTCTCACGGGCGGCGTAGACACGCACTCGAATCGACCGTCAGTCAGCTTTCACGACCCGCTTTGGTGCACGTCAGACGCGTCGGGCAACAGCCGCAGTTGTAACTCACCCGTAAAATCAGCGACTTAATATTCGCCACAGATCTGGACCAGACTGGTACAGAAAATGCAGTGCGATCTGCACTGGGCAACCCTGACAGAGGACCGCCGGCACCTGACTCGTTTGCGGCGGTTAAACCACATGAAAAGACAAACGTCACTTCGTGGCCTGCGCACTTTCTGCGAGGCCGCGAAGTACCAGAGTTTCCGCAACGCGGCCGATCGCATGTACGTCACCGCGTCGGCCGTCAGCCATCAGATCAAAAATCTGGAAGATGAGCTCGGCCAGCGATTGTTCGAGCGACGCGCACGGGAGATCCGCCTGACCGACGCGGGACGCTCGTTGTTCGACGATGTGAGTCCGCTGATTGAACAGCTGGACGACGCGGTTGCGACCTACCGGCGCGGCCAGGTCCGACAAAGCCTGAGTATTTCCGTGCAGCCTTTTTTTGCGAGCGAGCTGTTTGTGCCGAGGCTGACAGAATTTACCGACGAGCACCCGGACATCGACATTCGGATTGATACCAGCGATGAATCCAACGAGAAGTTTGCCGGCAGCGCTGACGTGTCGATCCGCATCTTCAAGTCGCCGCCAAAAGGCCTGTGTTCGCACCGACTGTTTCCACTGCGGCTAATCCCGGTCGGCTCCCCGGCGTTCAAACGAAAACTCCGGGTGTCCAAGCAGCGGGTCGCCAGCCGTTTCCCGCTGATCGTGCACGAAGGTCGGCCCAAGGCCTGGAAAGACTGGGAGACCCTGTCCGGCGTCGCACTGCCGGAAGAAACCAGCCAACTGCGCCTGGCATCGATGATCGCGGTTGCACGCGCCGCAGAACAGGGACTCGGTGCGGCACTGGTTCCGATTTCACTCAGCCAGAACTGGTTGAAAAACGGCAGTCTCGTGCCGCTGTTCGACGACACGCTGGAAACCCGCGATGCCTACTACTTTGCGTGCAGCCTGGACAGCGCCGAAAAACCCAGTGTGCGCGTTCTCAAACGCTGGGTGCTGGAGACCTTTGCCGACAAGGCGTGAATTTTCTTCAACCGCCGACGGACTTTTTTTCGTTTGTTGGCGCAGCGATCGATGCCTAGTGTTCGCGCTGTCGGAAGACGCTGTGTCCCCGACAAATCGAAACCAGGAGTAACGACCATGAACAACCGTTTCGCATCTCGCTGCATTTTGCTTCTTGCCGCACTGGGTGTCGCGAACGTCGCTACTGCCGACGTCGCGGGTTACACAATGACCGTCTGGACCGACGCCGCCCACGGCGGTCGGGTGCTTTCCGGAGACTACACGAGGGCCATCGAAAAACTGACGCGCTCCACCACCCGCCTTTCGAAAGACTATGAGGGCCAGACCAACCTGTGCGTCGCCTACGCCAAGTCCGGCGAGCTGGAGAAAGCCATCGCATCCTGCGACCAGGCTGTCGCCATGATTGAGAAAGGTCTGCTCGATATCGCAGACAGTCGCTTCGTGCCACGCTTTGCCGAGAAGCAGAAGGCCGTTGCGCTTGCGATAGCCTTGACCAATCGGGGTGTCTTGCGCATGGCGCAGGGAGAGCTCGAACAGGCGGGTGCGGATTTTCGAACCGCGGCGGAGCTGGACACTGAGGTGCCCGCCGCCGCGATAAACCTCGCACGCTTCGAAGCCAGTCAGGCGATCTCGTCACCGCAGATTGCAGGTGGATAACAACGGGCGGCCCTCGCATCCGCTGCGGGGGCCGTTTTTCTAGGCCTGCCCTTTCTCGACCTTCAGGCGGGCTTTTACTCGCTGGCCTTTGCGCTCCAGCATCGGCCTGGCCAGCCGTGCCAAGGACGGCGCGATGTAGGTCAGCATCGTTAACAGACCGCTGGATGGCGGCATGGATTGCTCACGCACCTTATTGCCACACAGGTCCAGTACCGTCTGCGCGACCTCTCGCGCGCTGCTGATCGGCTGCGAAAAAGTCAGGTCCGAGACCGAGTCGATATCGGACATGATAAAGCCGGTGTCGATCGGCCCGGGTGACACGACGGCGACCTTGATATTGCTGCCGCGCAATTCCTCACTGATCGCGTAGGTAAACGAGCGAAGACCCGCCTTGGTCGCACCGTAGGTCGCGCTGCCGGGAACCGGTGTACGTCCGGCCAGCGACCCGACATTGATGATGGCCGCTGCATCGGACTTCTTGAGGTGCGGTAACGCCAGTCGGGCCAGCACGATCGGCGCCCGCAAGTTGACGTCCACCATGCGTGCGAGGCTCTCGGCGTCAATGGCATCCAGCGGACCGCGCGTGTGGGATCCGGCATTGTTTACAAGGATGTCGACGCGGCCGTATTCGTACTCGGCCTTTTTGAACAGGTTGACGCAGGCCTCGGGGTCAGAGACGTCCATCGGACAGATCTCGACGCGTGTTTTGTCGCGGAGTTCTTCTGCGATGGCTTCAAGCTTTTTCTTGCCGCGTGCGACAAGCATGAGATTGGCACCGGCCTCCGCGAACAGTCGCGCGGTTTCGGCGCCGACACCCTCGGAGCCGCCGGTGATAATTACGGCACGGTCTTTGAAAATCATCGGCGAAGGGTAATGAATACGCCGACGTTAAGGAAGCGTGCGGCCGATCAGAGTCCGATGTAGCCGCGAATCTTGCGCAGGAACGAAGATTCCCAACCGACGACTTCGAGATGATCCGGGTCCAGCGGGGCGTCCGGGAACACCGTATCCGGCTTGATCACCTCGTTGGCGGCCAGGTCTTCGGGGCGCAGCTCGAGGCTGTCACGCACTTTGGCCTCTTCTGTCAGGCCGTCAACGGCCAGGCTCAGGTACGGGAGAACCTCGTCATCGACGATGTCATCCATGTACACCGCTTCGGGGTCGAAGCTGTCCTTCGAAAGGACCACGCATTCGTCAAATTCACTTTTCTTGCTAATGACCGTCTCCCGTCATTTTTACTGCTTGGTCACTTTATGTCGTCAGATGCGCTCGCGCCGTGATGTGCTTCACTCTACCGCTATTTTGGTAAGTGCTTATGTCAAACAGGTGTTGGCCGAGTGACGGGCCCGATTCCTTTGTAAGTGATTGTTTCTTTGCGACCTTAAAAACAAGCATCTCGTCCGGTTTTCACCTAAAATAGCGGGCCCGTCTGACATCGGAAACACCCCAATGCCGCGAGTTTTGCTCCTTTTGGCCTGCACGCTGTTTCTCGCGGCCTGCGATGAACCGACCACCGGTGGCTCCGGCGCCGAGACCCGCACAGTCAAGGTCGTCACTCAGCCGGTTAACCTGCAACCGGTCAGCGACGAAATCCAGGCGCTGGGTACTGCTCGCGCCAATGAATCCATTGAGATCCGCCCGCGTATCGCGAGTTACGTCACGCGTATTGCCTTCGAAGAAGGCCAGGCCGTCGAGGAAGGCCAACTGCTTGTCGAACTCGAGAACAGCGAGATTGTTGCGGGTCTGGAACTCGCCAAGGCGTCGCTCACCGAAAGCCGCAGCCTGTACGAACGCAGCCGGTCGCTCGCATCCACGCAAGCGATCTCGGCGTCCAGCCTCGAGGAGTTACTCGCGCAGGTTCAAGTCGACGAGGCTCAGGTCGAAGCCGCGAGAGCGCGCCTGACCAATACGCGCATCTATGCACCGTTCAGTGGACGTGTCGGCCTGCGCAACATCAGTCCGGGCAGCTTCGTGAATTCGCAGACGGTCATCACGACGCTGGATGACACGGACACGATCAAGCTCGACTTCTCCGTGCCGGAGACTTTCCTGACGGTCATTGACGAAGGCATGACGGTCAGCGCAAACAGTATCGTCTACCCCAATGTCGACTTTGACGGCATCGTGCAGAGCATCGATACGCGTCTCGACCCGGTGTCACGGTCGGTACAGGCGCGCGCTGAAATCGGCAACGCCGACGGGCGCCTGAAACCGGGCATGTTCATGACGGTCGACCTGAAACGCGACCGTGGTGACCAGATTGTCGCGCCCGAGCAATCGATCGTTCCCGAAGGCAACGAGCAGTTTGTCTACGTGGTCCAGGACGGTGTCGTAGAAAAACGGACGGTGACTCTGGGCCGTCGCATTCCCGGCCTGGTCATCATCGAAGACGGCCTGGCGGCGGGTGAGATGATTATCACCGAGGGCACCGGGCGCGTGCGCGACGGATCTGTCGTCGAAAGCGTCGACCAGACCACGTTGTCGCAAACCGAACAGTCACTGTACTGACATGCTGATCTCGGACGTCTCCGTTCGCCGACCGGTCTTTGCCGCGGTTATCTCGCTGATTCTTGTCATCGTCGGCGTGATCTCGGCGAACAGCATGACGGTCCGCGAATACCCGGATATTCAACGCCCCGTCGTCTCGGTAGAAACCAACTATCGCGGTGCCTCAGCGGATATCGTCGAACGACGGGTCACACAGCTGATCGAAAACCAGATCGCCGGTATCGCCGGCATCCGCAAGGTGTCGTCGTCGAGCGCGGACGGCCAGTCCGAAATCAGCATCGAATTCAGCCGCGACCGGGACATTGACTCGGCGGCCAACGACGTTCGAGAACGCGTCGCGCGAACGCTGGACAATCTGCCGGATGAGGCTGACCCGCCGGAAATCACAAAAGACCGGGCAGGCACCAATGCCACCATGTGGATCCGCGTCAGCAGCAGCACCCGCTCGCTTATGGAAGTCTCGGATTTTGCCGAACGCTACCTCGTGGACGCGCTGTCGATCGTGGACGGAGTTGCCCGTGTCCGCGGCTCCGGTCGCCGCAACCCGGCGATGCGCGTCTGGATCGACCCGGTCAAACTGGCCGCAAGAGGCCTGACCGTCGGCGACATCGAAGACGCCTTGCGTCGCGAGAACGTGCAATTGCCGGCGGGACGCATCGAGTCCTTTACGCGTGAGTTCACCTTGCGCACCGACACCGGCTTCAACACCGTCGATGACTTCCGCAATCTACCGCTGCGCGAAACGGATGACGGCTACGTTATCCGACTCGGTGAGGTCGCCGATGTGGAAATTGCGCCGGAAAACGTACGAACCTTCTCGAGGAATGAGGGCGTTACGGGATTCAGTCTTGCGATCGTACCGCAGGCGCAGGCCAATCTTCTCGCGGTTAACAACGGCGTTCGTAAGCGCCTGGAGGAGATACGGCCTAACCTGCCGGACGATATCGACGTGGGTATCAATCTCGATAACTCGGTGTTCATACGCGCCTCGATGATCGAAGTCGGTAAGGCGCTGGGCTTTGCGATCGCGCTGGTGTTGATTGTGATCTACGTGTTTATCGGCACGCTACGGGCGACGATTATTCCGGCCTTGACGATTCCCGTGTCGATCATCTCGGCCTTTATCGTGATGGCCGCGCTCGGCTTCTCGCTGAACACGCTGACGCTGCTGGGCTTTGTCCTCGCCATTGGTCTCGTCGTTGACGATGCCATCGTCGTGCTTGAGAACATCGCAAGGCGCATCGAGAAAGGCGAACCAACACTGCTCGCAGCGACGCTCGGCAGTCGTGAAATCGGTTTCGCGGTCATCGCCACGACGCTGGTGTTGATCGCGGTGATACTGCCGGTGTCTTTCATGCCCGGTAACATCGGTATGGTGTTCGGCGAGTTCGGCATCTCGCTGGCCGCCGCAGTTGCTTTCTCCAGCCTTATCGCGCTGACGCTGGTGCCGATGCTTACCACGAAGCTGTACGCCGATAACCGCCTGCATCGCAGTCGCCTGACGCACGCCGTGGACCGTCTGTTTATCAAGATCTCCAACGCCTACGGCAATTCGCTGCGCAAAATGATCCGCCGACCCGTGCTTGTGCTTGGTTCGGCAGCAGCGATATTGGGATTTGCTCTCTGGATTGGCAGTTCGCTGCAACAGGAATACATGCCGCGCGAAGACCGCGGCATCGCAATGATGCGTGTAACGGCACCCGAGGGCTCCAGCCTCGAATACACGCTCGAATGCCTCAAGCAGGCGGAGCAGATTGCGATGGAGGACGTCCGCAACGGCAATGCGGTAACTGCGCTGGGCCGCTCGGGCGGCTGGGGCAACAGCCAGGTCAATACGGCGCGTGTGTTTGTACCGCTGACCGAATGGTCGCAGCGAGAGGACTCCGCCGCCGACATCGTTGCGCGATGGAATGCCCAGCTGCCGGACATCACGGCGTGTCGCGCCTTCGCGGTCGCGCCCGGCGCCTGGAGCCTCGGCCAGAGCAGCCGACCGCTCGCGCTGGTGCTCGGCGGTACCTCTTACGATGAACTGAAAGCCTGGCGCGATATCGTGTTACTCGAAGCCGAAGGTCTCGACTCCGTGCGTAACCTGAGCTCGGACTACGAAGAGCGCAAACCGAAAATCGATATCCAGATCGATCGTGATCGTGCAGCCGATCTCGGCGTGTCTCTGTCGAATGTCGGCCGCACGCTGGAGTCGATTCTCGGCTCACGTGTTGTCACAACCTTCATCGATCGAGGCGAGGAATACCCGGTACTGCTGCAGGGTCGGGATTCGCAGCGGCGCTCGCCAGGTGATCTGGAAAACATTTATGTACGTTCCGAGCGTTCCGGCCAGCTCATTCCGCTGTCCAACCTGGTCCGGCTGGTGGAAATCGCCGGGCCGGACGAGCTCAAGCGCTTTGACCGTCAACGGGCAATTACGATCAGCGGCAGCCTGGCGCCGGGTTCGACGCTGGGCGACGCGCTGGAAGATCTCGAGCGCATCGTGCGGGAAGAACTGCCGTCCGGCGTCACCATTAACTACGACGGTGAGTCGCGCGATTTTCGCAGCACCGGCAACTCGGTTTACATCACCTTCCTGCTGGCGATGCTCGTAGCCTACCTGGTGCTCGCTGCGCAGTTTGAAAGTTTCCGTCACCCGCTGGTGATCATGACCACGGTGCCGTTGGCTGTCAGCGGCGCCATCTTCGGCCTCTACGTCTTCGATGCCACGATTAATATCTACAGCCAGATCGGCGCGGTGATGCTGATCGGCCTTGCGGCGAAAAACGGCGTGCTGATTGTCGAGTTCGCCAACCAGTTGCGTGATCGCGGAGAGGAGTTTACTGAAGCACTGATCCAGGCAGCGCAGACACGTCTGCGCCCGGTATTGATGACCAGCATGTGCACAGCCTTCGGAGCGATTCCTTTATTGCTTGCATCGGGAGCCGGTGCCCTGTCTCGACAGTCCATCGGTGCCGTGGTGTTCTTTGGCGTCACGTTCTCGGTGCTGCTGACCTTGCTGGTCGTTCCGGTGGCGTATGCGCTGATTGCACGCAATACGAAATCACCCGAGTATGTGTCGTCGATGATCGACAAGCTGATGGCGAGTCGCTCCGCCTGACTCTCAGCGGTTAATCGATCGGGGCCACCACACTCGAAACTGGGTGACACGAACGGAAGCAACTATGACTACAGCGATCGATGGCGGCTGCTTGTGTGGAGATATTCGTTACACGGTTAGCACTGACGCACTGGAGGTGGCGTCCTGCCATTGTCGCCAGTGCCAGCAGTCTTGTGGGGCACCCGTTCTTACCTGGGTTAACTTTCCGCGCGAGGCTTTTGAATACACCGTCGGCAGTCCGGCTGTTTTCGCATCCTCGGCCAAAGCCGTGCGCGAACACTGCGGTCGCTGCGGCACACAGCTCGTGTTTCGCAGCCTCGAAAATACCGACACGATCGACGTGACGGCGAATTCGCTGGACCAGCCTGAGCGTTTTCCGCCGGAATACCATATCTGGTTTGATGAGCGGGTCAGCTGGATGCGCTACGATGACGGCCTGCCACGTTACGCGGGCGACGCGCCCGACGACTGAAGGAGACACTCGTGAGCGAGGTGCGCCATCTCGATGCCAGTGAGCTGCTGGCCGGGCTCGATCACATTCGGCGATCGCCCGCCGATAAAGGCGTTGTCCACATGATCGTTCGTCGTCCGGAAACCGAACAGCGGGAAGTCTGCGAGTCCGGTCGACTGGACGAAGCTGAGGGTCTGCTTGGCGACAACTGGTCAGCCAGGGGCAGCTCACGCATGCCGGACGGTTCTGCGCATCCGGAGATGCAGCTCAACATTATGAACTCGCGTGTCGTGGACCTCGTCGCCGTTACGCGGGATCGATGGCCGCTGGCCGGTGACCAGATCTATATCGACATGGACCTGAGCAAGGACAATCTCCCGGCCGGCACCCGGCTGGCGCTCGGCTCTGCCATCGTTGAGGTTACCGCCGAACCCCACGCGGGCTGCAAGAAATTCGTGGCGCGCTTCGGACTCGAGGCCATGAAGTTCGTCAACTCGGGCCTCGGCAAAACACTCTGCCTTCGGGGCATCAACGCGAAAGTCGTTCGGTCCGGCGAATTCCGCGTGGGCGACATCGCTCAACGACTGTCCCGCAGTGAGTCCGATGCAGGCGCTTGAGATACACTAACCGCGCCAGGCTCTCGCACTAACAAACCCAACGCTGGAGGCGCCCATGCCCGCTCCGATCGTGTTTTTTGACATCGCCGGCCCTGATGACGAGGTGCTGCGGTCCTTTTATGCATCCGTTTTCGACTGGAAACTGGATGACACCGGACAATTTTCCGTGTCGGTCATGAACCCGATCGACGCCGCCATCCGTAAGGATCCCGCCGAGAAACGCTTTTACCTTGGCGTGCCGGACATCAACGCCTGTATGGCAAATATCGAAGAAGCCGGTGGCTCCGTCGACGTTCCGCGTTTCGAAGTGCCTGGTGTTGTGATACTCGGACTTTTTCGTGACCCCGCCGGCAACCCGATGGGGCTTGTCGAAATGGAGGGTAACCGACCCAAGGTGCCGTAGCTGAAATAAATCTTCCTCGTTGCCGGTCATTCCATTACGAGTGCCACGACGCTTGTCAACAAAACACAACTGGAGTCAGACAATGAAGTGGTTATTTCGGATCGGTACGCACTTGGTGGCCTTGGGCATTGGTTTCGCGCTTGGCATCTACTACCTTCCGATTCTGATTGCCCCTGACAGCCCGGAGATCCAGGAAGTGCAGGCCGTTGCAGCTGCGTCTGAATTCGCCGCCAGCTTCCGCCGTGACCTGCAGGACAGCGATGCCTTGCACTGGGGTGAAGGTGAGGTCTACATCGGCCCGGAAAGCATCGCGCTGGAAGGCCGTCTATCGCCGGGACCGGATTACCGGCTGTACCTGTCTCCACAATTTGTTGAAACCGAAGCGGATTTCGAGGCGCTGAAGTCACAGATGGTTGAAGTAGGACCGGTCAGGACTTTTGAGAACTTTATGGTGTCCGTGCCCGGCAGTATCGACCCGTCGGCATACAGTGCTGTCATCGTTTGGTGCGAGACTTTCGGTGAGTTCATCACCGCCGCCAGTTACCGCTAAGCGGCCTACCGACCGGCCAACTACGTCGTTGCCGGCGAGATTGCCGGTCCCCGGTACGCTACCAACCGCACCTTATTTGACAACCTGACACGCCTATCCCCCGCATCGCTCAAGCAACGTTGCGCTTGAAGATTGTGCCGTTCCGTCAGATCATCGAGTCGAGGAGAAAACCGGGGTTAAGGGAGCGGGATGCGCAAGGCTTCTACGACTGCAAAACCAGCCACTGCTGTCGGGCTTTTGCTGACACTCTCGGCCTGTGCCGGGGGCTCGTCCTACGGTCGTTCACTGGAATACCTGTTACCTGACTATGTAGAAGCCTTTCGCTTCTACCACGGCGGTTCGTGGACCCCTCGATCGATCTACGCCTTCGACCTTACTGACTCCTATATCGTCGTTGCCCGCAATACCGAAAAGAAACCGTACGGCATTGCCTTCACGGATTGTTCGGAGCTTGCCGTTGGCTTGCAGAGGCTGGAAGACGCCGTAAAAGCGGACATGAAAATCGTTGCCGGCATCGCGCCGCGGACATTGACCGATGTCGTTGTTGTCGATGGACCCGTCTACGAGCTTCACGTCGACGCGCGAGCGATCAATACGGAAATCAGACTGTGGGGCGGCGGTAACGCACAACTCGTTGCCGGCTGGGTCGACGCGGCGCTGGAAGTTCGCCGGATCGAGGAATCCTGCCAGGCGTATCGGGTTTATGAACCCGACCGCAACGACATCACGCAACAACCCTAAAGACTGCAAACTATGAACACCGTCAATCTTTTGAAGGAACTCGATAGCGTCGACGATTATTGGTCGCCGCGGGTAATCGGCAAAGTAAACGACCAATACGTCAAGGTGGCAAAACTCAAGGGCACGTTCACCTGGCACCAGCATGACGATGAGGATGAGTTGTTCTTCGTCCTCAAGGGACAGCTGTTGATCGAGTACGAGAACCATGCCGTCACCCTCAATGAAGGCGACATTCACATCGTCCCCAAGGGAACGCCACACAACCCGGTTGCTGCCAAAGAGTGCTGGGTCGCGGTGATCGAAACAGTCACAACAAAACACACGGGCGACGTGGTCACAGAACAGACCAAATCCATCGAACAGCAATTGGGCGAGTGATTAACTGAGCATCGGCTTTGCCGGTTAACGGGAAAAAGGAAAAAGAATGAGAAAGTTTTTCCTGCGTAGTGCATCTGCGCTTGCGGTTTTGGTGATTCTGATCGTCGCATATGTCCAGGTCACGCTGATGCGCGCCGAGGGCGGCTTACCGGACTGGAACGGCGACATCACAGTCGACGGTGTTCAAGCCAATGTCGTCATTAGCCGTGATGAACACGGAACGCCACATATCTCGGCCTCCAGTGAAGCTGACCTGTATTTCGCACAGGGCTTTGTTCACGCTCAGGACCGTTTCTGGCAGATGGCGATAACGCGGCAAACGGTGCAGGTCCGCCTGTCGGAATGGCTGGGGTCAATGGCTCTCGACGGCGACCGACTGCAACGCATGTTCAACTGGCAACAGGTTGCTGAGGATTCGTATGCGGCAATGTCTGGAGAAGAGCGACGCCTGCTCGATGCGTATGCGTCTGGCGTAAATGCCTGGCTGGACAGCGAACACTACCGCCGACCACCGGAGATGCGCATTCTGCATATTCACCCGGAACGATGGACTTCGACAGATTCTTTTATCGTCGCCAACTCACTCTTCCTGATTCTCGCGACAACGGGCGCAGAATCGACCGACGCTCAGCATCGGCTGGCCGACCTGTCTACTGACATGTACGACATGTTAAGTGGCAACACCTTCGAGGCTCCGCCGATCATCATGTCAGCCGACGACGAAGCCGTCCGGCAACCCTCGATGCCGGTAAAGGAGTCGACGTACTCCAACAACTGGACAGTCACGGGCGAGCATACGGTTTCGGGTTTGCCGCTGATGGCCAATGATCCGCAGCTTGCTGTCTCATTGCCGAATACCTGGCAACTGCAGGCGCATCACCTTGACGGTACGCTTCGGGCCGGTGGGACACTCCCCGGAATACCGGGTATTACGGTCGGGCACAACGGCGCGGTCGCTTGGGGAATTACCAATGCCGTTGTTGATGCCATCGATCTGGCGTATCTCGAAAGTCACCCGGATAATCCGACGCTCTACCGCCGTGGACCGACAAGAGATTGGGAGTCCTACATCGAAAGGGACGAACTGATCAAAGTTCGTTTCGGCGCAGACCATACGGAGACGGTTCGCCATACGCCGAAGGGTCGAATCTGGCCAGATGGTGTTCCCTCACGGTCCCTCGGTTCATTGCCGGGCGTGCGGCTGGAAATTCGTTCCGTGTTTCACGATGCCCCGGGCAAAAGCGTCGCAGCTTTCATGTCACTCAACCAGGCGGAATCCGTTGAGAGCGCGATCGACGCGATACGCGACGCGACTGCTCTGGCACTGAATTTTTCGTTTGCCGATGTGCAAGGCGACATCGGTTACGTGGTCAGTGGCAGCATTGCAGCACGGGACGTGTCACACGCCACGACCGTGGGTTTCTACCCGGAAGATGACAATGAATGGGAATTGCTCGATTTTGCAGCAAATCCAAAGGTCATCAATCCGCCAGCGGGACGCATTGTCTCGGCCAATCAGCAGATTATTGGCGATGCATACCCCCACTACCTATCGACGCTGTGGGCGACGCCGTATCGCGCCTGGAGAATCCACGAATTGCTCGACGAAACACCGAAACACGACGTTGACTCATTTCTGGACATGCAAACCGATTCTTTGTCGCCGGTGGCCCGCAACATCACTCCCCTGCTCCTTGACACCGAGCCTGCAGGCGCTGCGGACGCCCTTCTGATCGAGATGCTTGCCGGGTGGGACTATCGCTTCACACTCGACACCCCTGCAGCCGTTGTCTGGACCACGTGGGTGACTGAGCTCCGTAACGGTATTTTTGGTGACAAGATCGATGGCGTCTACCCGTTTGATTACGGCGGACTGTACTTACCTCTGTTGCAAGCGCTGGGCGGTCAGACGCCAGAATGGTGCGACAATACGACCACCGACCGTGTCGAAGATTGCGATACCTTGCTTTCCCAATCGTTAACCAAAACACGCCTATCCCTAGAAGAACGATACGGCGTGCAGTCTTCCAAATGGCGATGGGGCGACGTGGGACAGTTTCGTCATGCGCATATTGGCTTCGATGCCCTGCCCGTTCTCGGGTCGCGGTTCTCACGCTTGTCACCGATTAAAGGCGGCCCAGAATCCATGTTCACCAATGGACTGAGTCCCGATGAAGCTCCCTCATTTTCGACCACGTTTTTCACATCCAGCTACCAGGGTATCTACGATCTTGCTGACCTTGGCCAATCGCTGTTCATGACCTCCGGCGGTACTTCCGGACACTTCCGGTCATCACACTATGACGACTTGACAGAGCGCTGGCTGACGGGTGACCGCATAAAACTCGGCGAAGTGCCGAACGCACCGTCCTATCGGCTTCGTCTCCGACGTCAAAATGCGGGGGACACGTCGGACGCGGAAATAGACCCGTGAAACGCCCGACTGTAGCCCTCTTAAACAACTTCTTTGGTGGTGATTTATGCGAGTGATCGCTTTCTTCGTGTTCCCGATGTTCTGGCCCGCCGTGGCGGTTTCTGTGGAGAGTAAGCAACCTATTCTTGACGCTTACTTCACGGTCTTCGAAACCAAAACAGCTGATCATTTACCGCTGGCAGATGATGCAACCTTCTTCGGCGCCCTCTTGGCCGAACCAATTGTCGGCCGCGACCAGGTCATCGCATTCTTGAACCGCGTGGCTCCTTCCGTGCAGCTGAAAGACATCAAACAGGCCTATGAGGGTGACACCGGTGGTTGCGCCGAGCTCGTATTTGTCTTCGAGGGACAGGGAGTCACGCTGGAGGAAGCGCACTGCCTCACGATTAGCGATGGCAAGATTACGGCGATACGACTTTATTTTGATCCCAGACCACTGCTGGAAGCATCAGCGCCCTGAAGACGAGCACTTGATCTTCGTCAACGCTGAATCCGCGAGCGGTTAAAGAGAACCACTGGGGAAACGCATTGTTCAGCCCTCGATTTCGAATCGAATCCGGGTCTTCACATTTTCGGAGTCGACCGCTTCTCCATCGATGAATCGCGGTGCGTATCGAAACCGCTGCACGGCCTCCAGGGCCGGTTTATCGAAATCCGACTTTCCTTTAAGTTCCCGCCCGTCAACCGATCGCCCTTCCACGACGGCATCCGTTACAAATCCGCTTTTGTTAACCGTGAAGGCCAGATCGACATAACCGGTCTTACCTCGCTGCAACATCGTAGCGGGATACTGCGGGGCCATGCGAAACAGCGGTCGATAATCCTGGTCGGGTGAAATCTGGCTCTCGCGTCCGATGGCTACGCAGTGTTCCGTCGCCTTGTCGCTCTGCCCTCGATTCTCATAGTTCTGCACCAGCAGCGCCCGAGTCAGCAGGCGAAGCGTCTGAAGATTGCTGTCAGGTCCTTCGAATTCGGTGAGTGCGCTTTCGAGATGTTCCGTTGAACGACGATAGTTTCGGTCGCTGAAGGCCATTTTTCCGAGGAAGAAATCGGCAAGCGCGACGTTTTGCAAGTTGGGTTCCGGAAGCGATTCAAAAATATCTTTGGCCGCTTGCATGTGGTTACGGGCGGCATCGGACAGCGACAACTCGTAGACGTGACGAGCGGTTCGAAATGCGAGATTGGCGTACTCGATACTCTGCTTGCCGTTGTTGGTCTCGACGATGTTCAACGCACGGCGATAGTGCCTGAGCTGACGGTTGGGTTCATAGGCGCGAGCTTCGGCGTCAGCAAGTTCCACGAGAATGGGTACCAACCCCGAGCCCTCAGCACCGTACACTCCCTCGCCGAGTCGGACGGCCTCTTTGAGTATGGGTACGGCTTGTTTCCCGTTGCCGTTTTCCATCAGGGCAACGCCATAGTTTTGCGTTACCAGCGTCAGTCGCTCGTCCGTTTCCTCAAAAACCGTCTTGCCCGCCTCCGCAACGCCTCTGGCTGCCACCTCGCGCCGCTGCAGATCGTTGGTTTCCATGGCCGCCACATAGTCGGTCCACGCCTGGTTGAAATCGGCCGTATCGCCACCGCTGGCCAGACCAGGAGCCATCAAGAACAGGGTTACCAGAATAAGTCCGTTGAGTCGCATGTCCTTCCTCCGATCGCTCGGTCGCCTGGTCGGCGCCGTCGTTTTTTTGTAGAGATTGGGTCGTGCTGGTCGAACACTTTTAACACTAGCACACGCTTCGGGGTCCGACAGATTCTTTATGGGACTGAGTGACTAAATCCGGAATATGCCGATCGTATTCGACGCCCTGTCGATTCGGTGCTATTGAACCCAGATAACAACGAAAAAGGCCTCTGTGTTAGCAGAGGCCTGATGATGGTTTCGTAACAACGAGCGTGTTGCTGCAGCCGTCAGTCTCGCGCCGCTGCCGTGGCGTCTCGCATGGCCTTGAATTCGCTGCCTTCCGCCCAGTTCGGCCAGGTATCACTGTTGCCGAGCCGCTCAGCGACGGCCTTGATCAGCTCGGCATCACGAATGATGCCGCTGAGATCCCAGTCAGCGGACCACTCGTCACTTTGCTGGTGATAGTGGTTGGCGGCATAGTCGGCCGCGATCGCTGCGGCGCGTTCTGTACCGCCATCGACAAGGTCACGCCCCGACCGAAAGCTGACTGCCGGAACACCAACCTGTGCAAAGGCAAAATGGTCGGAGCGGAAGAAGCTGCCGGCCGCCGGATTCGGATCGGGGGAATAGCTTCGATCCATCTTTGCCGCTTCCTCGATCATGATGTCGAGCAGGCCCAGCTTGGCGCTGCCTGAAATCGAGAAATCACGCGTCGGCCCGTGCACACCCGGTGCGTCTGTATTGATGACACCGACCGTCGTTTCCAGCGGGTAGACCGGGTTTGCCGCATAGTATTTCGCACCAAGCAGGCCGCTTTCTTCTGCACCAACCGCGAGGAAGACGAGACTGCGATCGGTGCCACCGTCGTTGACGAAGGTACGCCCCATCTCGATCATCAACGCCAGACCGGTGGCGTTGTCGATGGCGCCGTTGTAAATCGTATCGCCGGTTGCATCCGCTTCGCCAATACCGAGGTGGTCGTGATGTCCGGTAAACAGGATGTGCTCATCGGGGCGTTCATTGCCGGGCAGGATGCCAACGACGTTTTTCGCCGCAATCTGCTCGCTGCGCGACAGCAGAGTGGCATCGATCGTTGCGCCCAGGTCCATCGGCTGGAAATCACGGCGCTGCGCCATCGCCTTGGCGTCTTCGTAGCTGGTGCCGGCTGCCTCGAACAAACGACTGGCGATATCCACGTGCATCCAGCCCTGCAGGGCCGAGTGCGCGGCCGCCGGGTCTGCTCGGACGATATCCAAGGTCACGTTGTTGCCGTTGGCGATGACACCCCACGGATAACTGGCCGGCCTGGTTTCGTGGATCACCAGGATGCCCGCTGCGCCCCGTCTTGCTGCTTCCTCGTATTTGTAGGTCCAGCGGCCATAGTAGGTCATCGCTTCGCCACCGAAGTCGCCCTGGCCGCTTTCGAAGTCCGGATCGTTGACGAGGACAACGATGACCTTGCCGGTGATATCCATGTCCTTGAAGTCGGACCAGTCACGCTCGGGCGCGTGAGTTCCGTAGCCGGCAAAAATCAGCGGGACATCGTCCAATCGGACTTCCGACGTGCCGTTGACCGGCGAGCGCACCGCCAGATCCTGATCCTGCACCATAGCAACCGATTCCCCGTCGATCGTAATCGCCAGCTCCGGCCCCGCCGTCATGGTCGAGCGATACAGGATGACGTCCTGGGTCCATTTGCGAGAACCGTCAGCGCGCAGGTCGCCACCCGGTTGCAACCCGACGCTTGCGAAGGCGCCGGACAGGTAGGCCACGGTCTTGTCCTCGCCCGGCGTTCCCGGTGCACGACCTTCAAACCAGTCATCCGACAAGGTGCGGATATGCTGGTCGAGGCGCTGCATGGAAAATTCCTGGGCAGCGACAGGAAAGGATGCGGCAAGTGCCAGAGCACCGGCGGCGGCGAACATACGGTTCATAGATTTCTCCTGGAAAAAGTCGCCGTGACGGCGTTCGTCATCGGCCCTATCGTTAAGCGTCGTTTGTACCTGTTTCACGTACCGCGTGGCGCGCAAGGGACGCCTGAATGTCAGGACAGTATTCGTCAGGGCGAGTTCACATCGCGCAGTGACGCAGGCCGGCAAGTTTATCAAGTCCGGAGGCTTGACGGTGGCCGTCGGCTATACTGACAGCTCGTAACGATCCTCGGCAAAATGGGTTCCCGCCAACCGGGATCCGAGAGGCAGTATTCGAAGTCTATCGACAGGCGACTGGGTCCGCAGCTACGGGTCGGGTATCTGGCAGGTCTACAGAGTTTCAAGCTACCTGGCATGGGATCCGGCCTCTAGGTCGGAAACGCGACGAACCACGGTCTTCTGCAAGCGCTGTGTCAGCGACACGTTCAAACGCGCCTTCAGGTCGGACAGCTGCGACGCATCGCTGGTCGAGCCCCTGGATGCCGCAACATCGAAGACGCTGGCCGAATTCCTGTCGGACAATGTCGAGCTCTACGAGGCGTTCCGGAACTTCGAGCCCGAACCCATCAATCTCATCCACAACGCAAGAATCGGCATCCCCGACACGATGACCGTCGAGGAAGTCACCGCGAGTCTCGACAAAACCGGGGCACTTCGCCAGTCCGAGATCGGAGACGCTTTGCGCCAGGTCGGACTGCAGGCCAACACCGTACCGTACTGGACAGTTCAGTTTGTCTCGAGAAATTACGAAATCATCGACGATCATCTCGCCTTTCGTTTTCTGAGAGTGCTGGATTGACGACCGTGATCCGGCTCGGCGCATCGGCTGTGCGCCTTCGTAGAATCGCAGGCACAAAAAAGCCGGACAGTGCCCGGCTTCTCCGCGAGTACTTGTAGTACTGCTTACTCTTCGACGATCGGTGCTTCAGCACGCTCCGTCAGCATGACAATCGCCATTGGCGCTGCGTCACCCGCACGCGGACCGGTTTTCAGGATCCGCAGGTAACCACCCGGGCGCTCCTTGAAACGCGGACCAAGCTCGGAGAACAGCTTGCCGACAACTTCCTTGTCGCGCAGTCGATCAAAAGCCAGGCGGCGATTCGCCACGCTGTCTTCTTTCGCGAGCGTGATCAGCGGCTCGACAACGCGGCGCAGCTCCTTCGCTTTCGGCAGGGTCGTCTTGATCGTTTCGTGCTTCAAGATCGACGCTGCCATATTGCGGAACATGGCCTTGCGGTGTGAGCTGTTACGGCCCAGCTTACGGCCGGATTTTCTGTGACGCATGGGTCTCTAATCCTTCAAATTAAATGGCGAGCTCGTGCTCCGGACGCAGGCTTGCCGGCGGCCAGTTGTCGAGACGCATGCCCAGGCCGAGACCGTGTCCTTCGAGGACTTCCTTGATCTCGGTGAGCGACTTCTTGCCGAGGTTCGGCGTACGCAGCAGCTCCACTTCGGTGCGCTGTACGAGGTCGCCGATGTACATGATGTTCTCTGCTTTGAGGCAGTTGGCTGAACGGACCGTCAGTTCCAGCTCGTCCACCGGACGCAGCAGGATAGGATCGACCTGGTTTTCGGCCTGCGTGGTTGCGCCTTCTTCCTGGCCCTGCAGATCGACGAAGACCGACAGTTGGTCCTTGAGGATGCTGCCCGCACGGCGGATGGCTTCTTCCGGATCGATCGTGCCGTTCGTTTCGATATCGATGATCAGCTTGTCGAGGTCGGTACGCTGTTCAACGCGAGCCGCTTCTACGTCGTAGGTCACGCGGTTGATCGGGCTGAACGACGCATCGAGTTGCAAACGACCGATCGGGCCAGCCTGCTCTTCAAACGTCGGGCGCTGCGTTGCCGGGCGGTAGCCGCGGCCACGTTCTACGCGCAGGATCATGTTCAGCTCACCGGCGTTAGTCAGGTTAGCGATCACATGATCCGGATTCATAATCTCGACATCGTGATCCAGCTGGATGTCGGCTGCCGTGACGGCACCCGGACCCTTCTTGGACACACGAAGCTCAGCTGAGTCGCGACCGTTCATACGCACGGCGACCTGCTTGAGGTTCAACAGAATATCGACGACGTCTTCCTGGACGCCCTCGATGCTGGTGTACTCGTGGAGCACGCCATCAATCTCCGCTTCCGCAATTGCCGCACCCGGCATGGAAGACAGGAGGATACGACGCAGGGCATTGCCGAGCGTGTGGCCGAAACCACGTTCGAACGGCTCGATGATGACCTTTGCCTGCAGATCGTTGACCGGCGTGACTTTTACAACGCGCGGCTTCAGAAATTCGTGTACAGATTCCTGCATGGGGGTATTCCCTCCTGACTACTTGGAGTACAGCTCGACGACGAGGTTTTCGTTGATGTCCGGAAGAATATCTTCGCGGTCCGGCAACGATTTCAAAGTACCCGCCATCTTCTTCGTATCAACATCCACCCAGTCCGGCGTGCCGACCTGGGAAGCGCTCTCGAGAGCACTCTGGATACGAAGCTGTTTTTTCGCTTTTTCGCGAATCGTGATCTGATCACCGGCAGAAAGTTGGGCCGACGGGATGTTGACGACCTTGCCGTTGACTTCGATGCTCTTGTGGCTCACCAGCTGACGAGCCTCGGCACGCGTGGTCGCAAAACCCATGCGATACACGACGTTGTCGAGACGGCCTTCGAGAAGGCGCAGCAGGTTCTCACCGGTTGATCCTTTCAGCTGTGCCGCTTTCTTGTAGTAGTTGCGGAACTGGCGTTCCAGCACACCGTACATGCGACGCAGTTTCTGCTTCTCACGAAGCTGCAGACCGTAGTCCGAGAGACGCGGCCGGCGCTGTGGAGCACCACCCGGCGGGACTTCGAGCTTGCACTTCGACTCGAGCGGACGAACACCGCTCTTCAGAAACAGATCCGTGCCTTCGCGGCGGGACAGCTTACATTTGGGTCCTAAGTATCTAGCCATTGTAGCCTCTATACGCGCCGCTTCTTGGGCGGGCGACAGCCGTTATGAGGAATCGGAGTGACGTCCTCAATGTTTTGAATCCGATAGCCGAGTGCGTTCAGCGCGCGAACCGCTGATTCGCGACCCGGGCCTGGCCCACGAACGCGAACGTCGAGGTTCTTCAGACCGAAGTCGAGCGCGGCACGTCCGGCCTTGTCGCTGGCAACCTGCGCTGCGAACGGCGTCGACTTACGTGAGCCGCGGAAACCGCAGCCACCAGCCGTCGCCCACGACAGAGCGTTACCCTGGCGATCCGTGATCGTGATAATCGTGTTGTTGAAGGACGCGTGGATATGGGCGATCCCATCGACCACGTGCTTTTTAACCTTCTTCTTACGAGTTTCTGCCATAACTATTGCTTCTCTTTGCAATCCACCCGGCTAATGCCCGGTGCAAAATTCCTGTGCCTTAGCGCTTGATCGGACGACGCGGACCTTTGCGGGTGCGTGCGTTCGTTTGTGTGCGCTGGCCACGCAGCGGCAGGCCGCGGCGATGACGAATGCCTCGGTAAGACCCGAGGTCCATCAGGCGCTTGATGTTCATTGACACTTCGCGGCGCAAGTCGCCCTCGACCGTGAAATTGGCAACTGCGGTACGCAGTTTTGCGACTTCCGGTTCGGCGAGGTCCTTGACCTTGGTGTCCTCTGCGACGCCTGCGACTTCGCAAATCTGCTTCGAACGCGTGAGGCCAATGCCGTAAATCGACGTCAGCGCGATGACGACGTGCTTGTTCAGCGGGATGTTGATGCCAGCTATACGTGCCACTTCAAATTTCCTTCTGTTAGCCCTGACGCTGCTTGTGGCGAGCGTCGGTGCAAATCACGCGCACAACACCGTTGCGGCGGATGATTTTGCAGTTTCTGCAAATTTTCTTAACTGAGGCTCTTACTTTCATGAGCTTGCTCCGTTGCGAGTCAAACGACTCAGCGTAGTTGTCCGCTACGGCCACCGTAGTTACGCAAGTTGGCCTTTTGCATCATGCCTTCGTACTGATGGCTCATTGCATGCGCCTGCATCTGCGACATGAAATCCATCGTGACGACGACCAGGATCAGGAGCGACGTGCCACCGAAGTTGAACGGAATGCTCGGGTAGAACATCCGGATGATCTCCGGTGCGAGGCAAACGCCTGCGATGTAGATCGCTCCCCAGAATGTCACGCGCGTCAAAACGCGGTCGATGTATTCAGCGGTGTGTGCCCCCGGGCGAATACCCGGCAGGAACGCACCGGACTTCTTCAGGTTGTCGGCGGTCTCTTTCGAGTTGTACATCAGCGCCGTGTAGAAAAAGCAGAAGAAAATCACGAGTGCGCCATACAGCAGCACGTAAATCGGCTGACCCGGGCCCAGGTTTGCGCCAAAGGCCTGCAGGGCACTCTGGATCGCATTCGGGTTGGTCGCCTGGCCGAAGAACTGCGCGATCGTCGCCGGGAACATCAGGATCGACGATGCGAAGATGGCCGGGATAACGCCGGACATGTTCAGCTTGAACGGCAGGTGCGTGCTTTGCGCCGCATACATCTTTCGCCCTTGCTGTCGTCGCGCATAGTTCACGGTGATGCGGCGCTGAGCACGCTCCATGTAAACCACGAAGATGATGGCAGCGACACCCGCCAGCAGCATCAGGATGGCAATCGCCGGAGACAGCTCGCCGTTACGAACCAGCTCAGCGGTGCCAGCGATCGCGGACGGAATACCCGCCACGATGCTCGCCAGGATGATCATCGAGATACCGTTGCCGACGCCGCGTTCCGTGATCTGCTCGCCGAGCCACATCAGGAACATCGTGCCGGTCACCAGCGTGATGCACGCCGTGATCAAGAACGCCGGACCCGGGTTGACTACCATGTTCGGCTGCTGCTGCAGCCAGCTCGCCGCGGCGATTGACTGGAATGCAGCCAGCACCAGCGTCCCGTAGCGTGTGTACTTGATGATCTGGCGACGGCCCTGCTCACCTTCCTTACGCAGCTGGTCGAGGCTCGGGACGATGCGGCTGGCCATCTGGATAATGATGGACGCAGAGATGTACGGCATGATGCCGAGCGCAAACAGTCCGAAGCGGCCCAGTGCGCCGCCGGAGAACAGATTGAACAGGCCTAGCAGGTTGCCCGCTTGCTGATCAAAGAACTCAGCGAGCGCAGCCGGATCAACGCCCGGTACCGGAATAAAGGTACCCACGCGATACACGATCAGCGCACCGATCAGGAAGAACAGTCGGTTCCGGAGATCTGCGAGCTGACCGGCCTTTTTAGCCAGGTCTGACGGATTTTGCTGGGGCTGTTTTGCCACTTAAATCGTCCCTAAACGCCTTACTCTTCGATGCTGCCGCCTGCAGCTTCAATCACCTCGCGAGCACCCTTGGTGATCGCGAGTCCTTTAACTTTCACGGCTTTGCTCAGTTCGCCTGACTTGATGACCTTAACCTTGGTCACGAAGGCCGGAACCAGGTTCGCCGCCTTCAGCACGTCCATGTCGATCACGTCCGCTTCCGGCTTCGCCAGTTCGTGCAGGCGAAGCTCCGCCGTCAGGTGCGCCTTGCGGGAGTTGAAGCCCACTTTCGGCAGACGACGCTGCAGCGGCATCTGGCCGCCCTCGAAGCCGACCTTGTGGTAGCCGCCAGAACGCGCGTGCTGACCCTTCTGACCACGACCCGAGGTCTTGCCCTGGCCCGCGGAATGACCGCGACCGAGACGCTTGCCGACTTTTTTCGCGCCCTTGCCGGGCGACAGATCATTCAGTCTCATCTCAGGCTTCCTCGACTGACAGTAAATAGGAGACGCGATTAATCATGCCGCGGTTCTCCGGGGTGTCCTGCACGGTCACGGTCTGGTGCATCTTGCGAAGACCCAGGCCGGCAACGCAGGCTTTGTGTGCCTTCAGCCGGCCGTACTTGCTTTTGACCAGCGTGACTTTCAATTCTTTTGCCTTAGCCATAGCTTCAGTCTCTTAATCGTCGTGACGTCCTGCGCTTACGCGAGGATGTCGTCTACCTTCTTGCCACGCTTGGCCGCGATCGCCTGCGGCGAGTGGATCTCGGACAGACCGGAGATCGTCGCGCGAACCACGTTGATCGGGTTGCGTGAGCCGTAGGACTTGGCAAGCACGTTGCGAACGCCGGCGCACTCGAAGACAGCGCGCATCGCGCCTCCGGCAATAACGCCGGTACCTTCAGACGCCGGTTGCATGTAAACGCGGGTTGCGCCGTGACGGCCTTTCTTCGCGTACTGCAGCGTGTCGTTGTTCAGGTTCACGTTGATCATGTTCTTGCGAGCACTCTGCATCGCCTTCTGAATCGCGATCGGTACTTCACGAGCCTTGCCATAGCCGAAGCCGACCTGGCCCTGGCCGTCACCGACAACGGTCAGCGCAGTAAAACCGAACTGGCGACCACCCTTGACCACTTTCGCCACGCGATTCACGGTGACGAGTTTCTCGATCAGGTCGTCGTTAGACTGTGATTGTTCAACTTTTGCCATAGTCTGGTCCTGACGGCGTGCCGTCATTCATCCTTTTCTAGAATTTGAGTCCTGCTTCACGAGCAGCGTCGGCGAGTGCCTTGACGCGACCGTGGTAGCGGAAACCGGAACGATCGAATGCAACGGTATCGACGCCGGCCGACTTTGCCTTCTCGGCAATGCGTGCACCAACAATCGCGGCTGCTTCGACGTTACCGCCGTTCTTTACACCCTTGCGCACTTCAGCTTCCAGCGTGGACGCTGCTGCGATGACCGTGTCGCCATCCGCCGCGATAACCTGCGCGTAAATGTGGCGCGGCGTGCGGTGGATGCTCAGGCGACTGGCGCCGAGCTGACGGATCTTCGCGCGAGCTTTGCGGGCGCGGCGGATTCGATTCTGTTTTTTGTCAAGCTTCATAACGGTTTCACTCTAAGCGTTATTTCTTCTTCGCTTCCTTGAGCACAACGCGCTCATCGGAATAGCGAACACCCTTGCCCTTGTAGGGCTCGGGCGGACGGTAGCTGCGGATATCGGCAGCGACCTGGCCGACGATCTGCTTGTCAGCGCCTTTAACCAGGATCTCGGTCTGGCTCGGCGTTTCCACCGTGATACCAGCCGGTACTTCGTGCACAACCGGGTGAGAGAAGCCGAGGCTCAGATTCAGCTTGTTACCCTGCGCCTGTGCGCGGTAACCAACGCCGACCAGCTCAAGCTTGCGCTCAAAACCTTCGGAAACGCCCTGCGCCATATTCGCCAGCAGCGCGCGCATCGTGCCGGCGACTGCCGTCGAGAAACGCGAACCGGAACGCGGTGCGACTTTCAGCGTGTTTTCTTCCTGCGACAGGAGAACTTCAGAGTTCAGCTCCATCGACAGCTCACCTTTGCCACCCTTCAGCGTGACAACGTTGCCGTCCTGCTTGAACTCAACGCCCTTCGGCAGCTCAACCGGTGCTTTTGCAACTCGTGACATAGTTATGTACTCGTTAAATCGTGCGAAGCATCAGGAAACGATGCAGATAACTTCGCCGCCAATACCCTTGTTACGTGCTTCGCGATCGCTCATGACGCCGGCAGACGTCGAAACGATGGCTACACCAAGACCACCCAGCACTTTCGGCAGGTCGTCCTTACCCTTGTACACACGCAGGCCCGGACGGCTTGCGCGCTGGATGCGCTCGATTACCGGCGCACCTTCAAAGTACTTCAGCTCGATCGTCAGGCTCTTCGCAGCGCCTTCACCGTCGGTGCTAGAGGAAAGGATGTAACCCTCGTCCTCAAGGACACGAGCGATAGCTTCTTTAGCCGTCGATGCCGGCATCGTGACGGAGGTCTTGCGAGCGCCCTGGCCGTTACGTATGCGTGTCAGCATGTCGGAGATAGGATCGGTCATCATGATGCGTTACTCCGTTACCAGCTGGCTTTGGTCAGGCCCGGGATTTCGCCTTTCATGGCGCCTTCACGGAGCTTGTTTCGGCCAAGGCCAAACTTGCGGTAAACACCGTGCGGACGACCCGTGATCGAGCAGCGCTTGCGCTGGCGCGTCGGGCTGCCGTCGCGCGGCAGTGCATTCAGTTTTGCCTGGGCTTCAGCGCGTTCGTCATCGGTGCTGTTAACGCTTTTGATGATCGCTCTCAGCTTCGCGCGCTTGTCCGCCTGCCTGGCGACCAGCTTGGCGCGTTTCAGTTCACGCTGGATCATTGACTTCTTTGCCATAGTGGTAATCCGTCTGTTACTTCTTGAACGGGAAGTTGAACGCTTCCAGGAGCGCCTTGCCTTCCTCGGCGTTGCGTGCCGTCGTGGTGATCGTGATGTCCAGACCACGCAGCGCGTCGATTTCGTCGTAGTTGATTTCCGGGAAGATGATCTGCTCGGAAACACCCATGCTGTAGTTACCCTGCTTGTCAAAGGACTTCGGGTTCAGGCCGCGGAAGTCGCGAATACGCGGGATCGCAATATTGACGAGGCGATCCAGGAATTCGTACATCCGTTCGCGACGCAGCGTGACCTTGCAGCCAATCGGCATGCCGTCACGGATCTTGAAGCCGGCCACGGATTTGCGTGCCAGCGTCGTGACGACGTGCTGACCCGCGATCTTCTCGAGGTCGCCGCGTGCGTTTTCCAGCACCTTCTTGTCAGCAACCGCTTCACCGACACCCATGTTGAGGGTGATCTTGGTGATCTTCGGCACTTCCATCGGGTTGCTCAGTCCGAGCTTTTGCTGGAGTTCGCCAGCCAGCTCATTCCGATACTTTTCCTGCAATCTAGCCATTGTCTTGATCGTCCTTAAATATCAACCGCATCGCCGGTGCCTTTGAAGTAACGCACCTTGCTGCCGTCGTCCTCGATGCGAATGCCGACGCGTTCGCCCTTCTTCGACTTCGGGTTGAATACCATTACGTTCGAGCTCTGGATGGGCATCGGCGTATCGATGATGCCGCCCTGCTCGCCCGCGTTCGGGTTGCCCTTAACGTGCTTTTTCGCGATGTTGATGCCTTCGACCATGAGGCGACCATCCGGAAGCACCTTGGTGACGGTGCCGCGGCGACCTTTGTCCTTGCCGGTCGTTACGATGACTTCATCATCTTTGTGAATCTTGTTCATTGCCTTTACCTCCGAGCCCTTACAGGACTTCAGGAGCCAGAGAAATAATCTTCATGAACTGGTTGGTACGCAGTTCACGGGTCACCGGGCCAAAGATACGAGTACCAATCGGCTCGAGGCGCGCGTTCAGCAGGACGGCAGCGTTGCCATCAAAGCGAATCAGCGAGCCGTCCTTGCGACGCACACCTTTGCGCGTGCGCACGACAACCGCGTTGTAGACCTCACCTTTCTTGACCTTGCCACGCGGGATTGCGTCTTTAACGCTCACCTTGATGACGTCGCCAACACCGGCGTAACGGCGTTTGGAGCCGCCGAGTACCTTGATGCACTGAACGCGACGAGCACCTGAGTTGTCTGCGGCGTCCAGAACTGTCTGCATCTGAATCATGACTGCGTCCCTGTGTGTTTACTTGCCAGCCGAACGTTCGACGACGTTCACGACCTGCCAGGATTTGTTCTTGCTGATCGGACGGCACTCCGCAATTGCGACGCGATCGCCCGTTTTGCATTCATTCGCGGCATCGTGAGCCAGCACCTTGGTGGTACGACGGATAAATTTGCCGTAAACCGGGTGGCGGATCAGGCGCTCGATAGCAACAGAGACGGTGTTATCCATCTTGTCGCTGACGACACGACCGACGACGGTGCGTTGTTTCTTTGCTTCTTCGCTCATGCTTGTTCACCTGCCGCGCGCTGCTTCTCATTGAGAATGGTTTTGACGCGCGCAATGTCTTTACGGACCCGCTTGTGCTGGTGGTTCTGGGTCATCTCGCCCGTCGCCACCTGCATGCGCAGGTTGAACTGCTCACGACGAAGCTCAACGAGCTCGGCGGAGAGTTTTTCAACTGATTTGTTACGCAGCTCTGCAGTCATCACATCACCTGCCGGCTAACGAAGGCGGTCGGGAACGGGAGCTTTGCAGCCGCGAGGCGGAACGCTTCACGTGCAATCTCTTCCGAGACGCCTTCCATTTCATACAACATGCGGCCCGGCTGAATCTGGCATACCCAGTACTCAACGTTGCCCTTACCTTTACCCTGACGAACTTCCAGCGGCTTCTTGGTGATCGGCTTGTCCGGGAACACGCGGATCCAGATTTTCCCGCCACGCTTGATGTGACGCGTCATCGCACGACGAGCCGCCTCGATCTGGCGTGCCGTCATGCGTCCGCGACCGGTTGCCTTCAGGCCGAATTCACCGAAAGACACTGAGCTGCCGCGGACAGCGAGACCGCGATTACGGCCCTTCATCTGCTTGCGGAACTTGGTACGTTTTGGCTGTAGCATTGTCTAAAACCTCTTAGCCGCGAGCCGCTTCCGTGGCTTCCGGAGCTACCGGCTCCGGACGCTCGAAGACTTCACCCTTGAAGATCCACACCTTGACGCCGATGACGCCGTAGGTCGTGTTCGCCTCAGCAGTGCCGTAGTCGATATCAGCGCGCAGCGTGTGCAGCGGGACACGGCCTTCGCGGTACCACTCAGAGCGGGCGATTTCCGCGCCGTTCAGGCGACCGCCAACCTTGACCTTGATGCCTTCAGCACCGACACGCATCGTGTTGGTGACCGAGCGCTTCATGGCGCGGCGGAACATGACACGACGTTCGAGCTGCTGGGCGATACCTTCCGCAACCAGCTGTGCGTCGAGCTCCGGCTTGCGGATTTCGTTGATGTTGATACGCACATCGTTGATGTGCATGCCAATCATCGCCGCGACCTGCGAACGAAGTTTTTCGATGTCTTCGCCTTTCTTGCCGATCACGATGCCCGGACGTGCCGTGTGGATCGTGATATTGACCTTCTTCGCCGGGCGTTCGATCGCGATGCGGCTGACGGAGGCGTCCTTCAGCTTTTTCTTGATGAACGTACGAAGATCGAAGTCAGACTTGATGTAGTCCGGGTACGTCTTGCTGTCGGCGTACCACTTCGAGTCCCAATCCTTGACGATGCCAAGGCGAATACCGTTCGGATGTACTTTCTGACCCATGATTACTCGTCCGCCACGCGAATCGTGATGTGGCTGTTACGTTTGATGATGCGAGCGCCACGACCTTTCGCGCGTGCGCGAAAACGACGGAAAGACGGCGCTTCGTTGACCTCGATCGTCGAGACTTTCAGCTCGTCGATGTCGGCACCGTGGTTGTGCTCGGCATTGGCAATCGCGGACTCGAGCACTTTCTTGACGATGCGTGCACTCTTCTTCGGTGTGAAGCTGAGCGTACGCAGTGCCTCGTCCACGGACTTACCGCGAATGACATCTGCGACCAGGCGGCATTTCTGCGGAGAAATGCGCGCGTAACGAAGTGTTGCTGCAACCTGCATGATGAACCCCTCGCTTACTTGGTCTTGCGATCACCGGAGTGACCGCGGAATGTGCGGGTCATCGCAAACTCACCGAGTTTGTGTCCCACCATGTTTTCGGAAATCAGGATCGGCACATGCTGACGGCCGTTGTGTACGGCAATCGTCAGGCCAACCATGTTCGGCAGCACCATCGAACGACGCGACCAGGTCTTGATCGGGCGTCGATCGTTTTTGTTCGACGCTTCTTCCACCTTTTTCATCAGGTGGCTGTCGACGAATGGGCCTTTCTTCACACTGCGTGGCATGTCTCAGATCCTTCCTTACTTACGCTTGCGGCGACGAACGATCATCGCGTCGGTGCGTTTGTTACTGCGCGTTTTGGCGCCCTTGGTCGGCGTGCCCCACGGGCTGACCGGATGACGGCCACCGGAGGTACGACCTTCACCACCGCCGTGCGGGTGATCGACCGGGTTCATGGCAACACCGCGAACGGTCGGGCGCACACCGCGCCAGCGCTTGGCTCCGGCCTTGCCGAGCTTGCGCAGGTTGTGTTCGCCGTGGCCGACCTCACCGATCGTCGCGCGGCAATCTACGTGGATTTTGCGCATCTCACCGGAACGCATGCGAATCGTCGCGTACGCGCCTTCACGAGCGGCAAGCTGTGCAGAACCACCGGCTGAACGAACCAGCTGGCCGCCCTTGCCCGGCTTCATCTCGATGTTGTGAATCACGGAACCGACCGGGATCGACGCCAGCCTCAGGCAGTTGCCCGGCTTAATCGGCGCTTCGTCGCCGCTCATAATCGGTGCGCCGGCCTTAACGCCCTTCGGCGCCAGGATGTAACGGCGCTCGCCGTCGGCGTACTTGATCAGAGCGATGTGTGCACTGCGGTTCGGATCGTATTCGAGACGCTCTACGACGCCCGGAATACCGTCCTTATTGCGCTTGAAGTCGACGATGCGATAGCGCTGCTTGTGACCACCGCCCTGGTGACGAACCGTGATGCGACCGTTGTTGTTACGGCCACCCTTGCTGGTCTTCTTGTCCAGCAAAGGCGCGTACGGCTTGCCCTTGTGCAGGTCGGGCGTCTTTACAGCGACGACGAAACGGCGTCCTGCAGATGTCGGCTTGGCTTTATGGAGTGACATGGCCTTTAACCTTATTCGCCGCCGAGGAAGTCGATATCACTTCCTTCCGCGAGCTTCACGTAAGCTTTCTTGGTGTCGTTGCGGCGGCCCTGAACGCGGCCAAAGCGCTTCGACTTACCCTTGTTGTTGACGACCGTAACGCCGGCGACTTTCACGTCGAACAGCATCTCGACCGCCTTCTTGATCTCCGCCTTCGTCGCGTCCGTGCGGACCTTGAAAACAACCTGGTTGTTCTCAGCCGCAATGTGCGCCTTCTCAGAGAGGTGCGGACCGCGGATGACGGTCATCAGTCGTTCCTGGTGCAGTGCCTGGCTCATGACAGACGCTCCTCAATCAGTTTCAGCGCCGGAACCGTGATCACGATCTTTTCGAAGTTGATCAGGATCACCGGATCGATCGCAGTGGCGTAGACGTAACCGACGTTCTTCAAGTTGCGCGCGGCCAGGTAAACCGTGTCGTCGAACGCCTCGGTGACGATCAGCGCGTTGTCCGCGCCGAGGTCCTTGAGTTTCGAAGCCATCAGCTTGGTCTTCGGCGCTTCCAGCTCCAGCGACTCGACGATGACGAGGCGCTCCTGGCGAATCAGCTCCGAAAACACCGAGCGGATCGCCGCGCGGTACATCTTCTTGTTGACCTTCTGCGAATGGTCACGAGGCGCTGCCGCGAAGGCGCGACCACCGCCAACCCAGATCGGGCTGCGAATCGTGCCGGCGCGGGCGCGACCCGTGCCCTTCTGGCGCCACGGCTTGATGCCGCCACCGCGAACCGCTGCGCGATTCTTTTGCGCCTTGGTGCCGGCACGTGCGCCGGCGAGGTGCGCCGTCACCACCTGGTGAACGAGCGCTTCGTTGAACTCAACGCCAAACGCGCTTTCAGCGACGTCGACGGAGCCTTTGCCTTGAATATCCAGTTTCATCGCTCGCTCTCCTTATCCACGTGCCTTGACGGCGGGGCGAACGATGACGCTGCCGCCCTTGTGACCCGGAACGGCGCCCTTGATGAGCAGCACGTTGCGATCCACGTCGACGCGGACAACTTCGAGGTTCTGAACGGTGCGGCGCACATTACCCATGTGGCCAGCCATCTTCTTGCCCTTGAACACGCGACCCGGTGTCTGGTTCTGGCCGATGGAACCCGGAGCGCGGTGCGCCAGCGAGTTACCGTGGGTTGCGTCCTGCGTGCGGAAATTGTGGCGTTTAACCGTGCCGGCGTAGCCTTTACCGATCGACGTGCCTACGACGTCGACTTTCTGGCCCGCTTCGAACAGGTCAACCTTGATCTCACTGCCCGCTTCGATGTCGGCGGCTTCGCCATCCTCGACCCGGAACTCCGTGATGATGTCACCGGCTTCGACCTTCGCCTTGGCGAAGTGACCGGCTGCGGATTTGGAAACGCGCGATGCCTTACGGCTGCCCGTCGTCACCTGCAATGCGCGGTAGCCGTCAGTGTCGACGTCTTTCACCTGCGTCACCAGGTTCGGCTGTGCCTCAACGACGGTGACCGGGATGGATACCCCGTCTTCCGTAAAGACACGCGTCATGCCGCGCTTGCGGCCAACAAGACCCATAGTCATGTTTACAACCTCACGCTGACTTCGATTGGCCAGCGCCTATCTAAAAAAATCTGTTTCTCGACCCCGACTACGGTTGGCCCGGGCTGCATTTGTTTGTTTGTCGCGTTCCTCTCAGACACGCGAAAGGGCCAGCCTTTGCTGCGGGACTTCATGTCCTCTCTTGCACAAGGGGCTGACCCAAGCTCCGGTTCGGTGTCTACACCGTGCCGGCGGTTCCAGGATTTGCCGTACCGCCCTCAGTTTCCTGGCGGCCGTGATTTAAGCTCTGCATCCGGCCGACTCCTGGTCCGGCCCGATTCAGCGAGCCCGCAATTATAGCGGCTAAACAGCTTGCTGCAAGGCTTTATTTGCTTGCTGAAAGCTCTTTTAGATTCAACAGCTTAACGCCTTGTGGCAGGCGTAGCGGGTGGATAACGGCCGATTCGGCCGTTACAACGGAATCAATTGAGCTCGATCTGAACGTCTACACCCAATCCGCCCGCCATTCTCAACAGAGAGAAAAACGGTGATAGCGGATTGATCGTCAGTACTCTGCCGGTTCCTTAGTTCAGCTTGATCTGAACGTCTACGCCAGCAGGCAACTCCAGCTTCATCAGCGCGTCAACCGTCTTGTCGGTCGGATCAACGATGTCCATTAGGCGCTTGTGGGTACGGATTTCGTACTGGTCACGAGCGTCCTTGTTGACGTGCGGCGAGATCAGCACCGTGAAACGTTCTTTTTTCATTGGCAGCGGGATCGGGCCTTTCACCGTGGCGCCGGTGCGCTTGGCGGTGTCGACGATCTCGCGTGCTGAATTGTCGATCAGTCGGTGATCGAACGCTTTCAGGCGAATTCTAATGTTTTGGTTGGTAGCCACTTCTTTATTCCTCTCAGCGAGCAGACTCGGCACGGTGAGCGCTTCTCACCGTGCCGGTTACTCAATTACTCGATGATTTTCGCAACGACACCGGCGCCGACGGTACGGCCACCTTCGCGAATTGCGAAACGCAGACCGTCTTCCATCGCGATCGGGGCAATCAGCTCAACCACCATCTGCACGTTGTCGCCCGGCATGACCATCTC
>JBCDJX010000018.1:0-43022 GCA_038747355.1 Pseudomonadota bacterium
ACTACACACTGCTTGCCTCGCAGCTCGATGCACTGATCGACGGCGAAACCGATGCCCTGGCGAACGCGGCCAACACGGCGGCGCTGCTGTTTAACAACCTCGATGACCTCAACTGGGCCGGGTTCTATATCCTGCGTGGCGACGAACTCGTCCTCGGACCGTTCCAGGGCAATACCGCCTGTGTGCGTATCGGAATGGGCAAAGGAGTCTGCGGCACCGCGGCGCAGACGCGCGAAACCCAGCGCGTTGCGGACGTCCACGCCTTTGAGGGCCACATCGCCTGCGATGCCGCCTCGCGTTCCGAAATCGTGATTCCGCTGATCAGCGGCGGCCGTCTTTACGGCGTGCTGGACCTCGACAGCCCGATACCGGATCGATTCAGCGAAGCGGACCAGGCCGGTCTCGAAGCGCTGTGCGAGACGTTCGTCGCCCGCCTCGGGCCGGAGTGGATCTGAATCGCGCTATTTGACGCGCGACACGTATTCGCGGGAGCGCGTGTCGACCTTGATCACCTCGCCCTGATCGACAAACAAGGGCACACGCACCACGGCACCGGTCGACAGGGTTGCCGGCTTGACACCGCCACTTGCGGTATCGCCTTTGACACCAGGATCCGTCTCGGTGATCTCCAGCTCAACGAAGTTGGGCGCTTCGACGATCAGCGGCGAGTTGTTCCACAGCGTGATGCCACAGACGTCACCGTCGGTGATCCAGTCCTTGGCGTCGCCCACCGCCTTGGCGTCGGCGGCGTACTGCTCGAAGGTGTCCTGCTGCATGAAGTGCCAGAATTCACCGTCGGCGTAGAGGTACTGCATCTCGGTGTCCATCACGTCCGCTGCTTCCACGGTCTCGCCGGATTTGAAGGTTTGGTCGACCGTCTTGCCGGTTTTCAGATTGCGAATCCGGACGCGATTGAAGGCCTGGCCTTTGCCGGGCTTCACGAATTCATTCTCCACGATAATGTTCGGGTCACCGTCGATAATGATCCGGAGGCCGGAGCGAAATTCGTTGGTTGCGTAGCTGGCCATGGTGCGTCCTTTTGACGTAATACGGTCTGCCGGGTGCCGGCGGGGCGCAATAATACCGCAGCGCTGGGCAGAAACCAGTAAATCCCTGAATTTTCAGGGGTTGGACCCCTAGGGTCTCCCACCTAAAGTTAGAAGCCCGTCACGCCAATCATTCGCACGGCAGCCTACTCTACTGCACATAAGGCTACGCGCTGAAAACAACGCGGCGCGCGGCCCGGGGCGGACCACGACGGCATCGCCCAGGCGCGACGGATCCAATGGAAGGATTCGACAAGAACAAGCAGCAGGGACTAAAGCTTGAGCAAAAACGACAGCATTTCGATCGCCGTCTTGAGCGGCAACCAGGACGATGTCGCACTCGTAAACAGCAGCCTCCGGGATGCCGGTATGGCGACACACTGTCACTGGGTCGAAAAGCCGAATGCGCTGGCTGACACCCTCTGCGACCAGCGCGTCGAACTGATCATTCACAACGTTGACTCCTACCCGGATTCGGTCCGGCAGGTGATCAAGCAGAAAGACCGTTTCGATCCTGAAGTCCCGGTGATCGCCGTGCGCGAATCCGCTGACGAGCAGTCCATCGAGGATGCAATGCAGCAGGGCGCGAGCGACCTCGTCTCTCTCGGTCTGATCAGCCGGCTGCAGGCCGTGATCAAACGCGAACTGCGAGCCCTGCGCGTCGAACGCGCGCTGAACTCAACACTGCAATCGGCCACCGAATACAAGCGCCAGATACGCGACCACATGAAATCCTCGACCAGCGCTATCGCCCTCGTGCAGGAAGGTGTTTTGATCGAGGCGAACGAAGAGTGGCTCAAGGCCTTCCGCGCCGCCAGCATGGACGAACTGGAAGGGTTGCCGGTCATGGATTCCTTTGACGAGGAAAGTCGTGCGGCGCTGAAGGGCGCACTGGTCGCGACCCTCGAGGGAAAATGGCATCCGGGCGAGCAACTCAAGGCGAAGCCGGCCGTGGATGGCAGTGAACTCGGTGAGCTTAGCCTCGAGCTGACACGCATCGAGTTCGACAACGATCCCTGTGTGCAGGTCCGTATTCCGTACGAAGAACTGCACTCCAAGGAGCCAACCAAGCTGGTGCATGACGCACTGCAGCGCGATCCAACGACGCTGTTCTTCCATCGCGCCCAGTTTATCGAGCGCCTGAAAAAGCGCCTGATCAAAAAGCCGACGTCCGGCCTGCAATTGCTGGCCTACATCAAACCGGACAACTTCGACGCTGTCGTTGGCAAGGTCGGTATCCTGAATTCCGAGGAAATCCTCGCGCAGTTCTCAGAGATCGTGCGCAAGCGCATGCACCCGAAGGACATCGCCGGCCGCTTTGAGGGCACCTCGTTGATGGTGTTGCTGGAACGCGGCAAGGAACGCGACGGCCAGGTCTGGGGCCAGCAGCTGGCCGACTACGTCAGTCAGCAAACCTTCGAGGTCAACGACATCTCGGCACAAATCACCTGCAGCGTCGGCGTGTGTGCCGTCAGCAGTCGCTTCGACAGCTTTGAGGAGTTTGTCGCCGAGACCGTCGGCACCTGCCGCCAGGCCAAAAAGGACGGTGGCAGCCAGGCGATTCTCAGCGAAGCAGACGAAGAGGATTCGCGCCAGAAAGAACTCGACGGCGTCTGGTCGAAACGCCTGAAAGGCGCCTTGATGGACAACCGGTTTGCGCTCGCGCAATTGCCCATCGCCGGGCTTCGCAGCGACGCGGTCGAAATGTACGACCTGCTGGTGCGCATGCTCGATGAACAAGGCAAGTCCGTCTTGCCGTCGGAGTTCCTACCGGCCGCTGAACGGACCAACATGATGAAGAGCATCGACCGCTGGATGGTCAAGGCGGCGATAGAACACTGTGAACGCAGCGAGGCGGATCGGGTATTTGTGCGTATGTCACGGCAATCGATCACCGACGAGACCACTGCTGATTGGATTCGTGGCACCTGTGATGAGTCCGACTTCGACGCATCGCGACTGGTTATCGAGATCCCGGAACGCGACGCGGCGAAACACATTCGTCACACGCGTCAGCTGGCCGGCGATCTGAAAGCCATCGGCGTACGTTTCGCGCTGGAGCATTTCGGCACCTCCGACGACAAATTCCAGATTCTCGGCATTCTGGAGCCCGACTACATCAAGGTCGACGGCGAATTGATGCACTCGCTGATGACCGACACGGACGTGCAGGCGCAGGTGCGGCGCATCGTCAAGGCGGCCTCCGAGAAAGGCATCAAAACGATCGCCGAACGCGTCGAGAACGCCAACGCCATGGCGGTTCTCTTCCAATTGGGTCTCGATTACATGCAGGGACACTATGTTCACGAGGCCGAAGTTGTGCTGTCGGACGACACCTCGAACACCAAACAGCAGACGCTGGCGGAGTTGATGGCCGCTGGCTAGATCTCGCAAGGACAGCGAGACCGAGTGTGACGCACGTCACACTTCAATCAGGGAACCACGCGCTACGGGCCTCGAGGGCGGCCTCGTACAATAGGCGCAGTCATGGACAGGAAGTCCATTCACCAGATCCCCGGGGGATACCACTTTGACCAAGCACGACAAGACAGCTTCGCCGCGGCGTTCCACCTCACAGGCGGTACTGCCGGCCATTGTGGCCGTCGGTGGCAGCGTTGCCGCGGCACCCGCAGGTGCTATTCAGCTTGGTGACATCCAGGTGCAGTCAACCCTGGGACAACCGCTTCGCGCGAGTATCGCCTACGCGCTGGGTCCGAATGAGACGCTGGAAAACTACTGCGTAAACGTCGCCAACGGGCCCTCGGGCAGCGGACTGCCAACGGTCCCGACGACGCGCGTTCGCGTCGCCGATGGTGTGATTACCCTGACCAGCTCGCGGCCCGTCCGAGAGCCCATGGTCGCGGTACGCCTGTCGATCACCTGTCCGTACACGCCGAACCTGACGCGCGAATACATGATGTTTATTGACCCGGCCAACCCGGCGGTCACACCGGCGCCCGAATCGCGCGCAGCAGCAACGGTGACCGCCGCAGCGCCGGTGACTCGCGAGGCGCCCCCCTCGCCTCGCGCACCGGCCCGTAGCGAGCCCGTCGTTCAAGGGGCTCGCTACCGGGTGCAGCCCGGCGAAACCTTGTCCGAGATCGTGCAGCGCGTCGAAAACCGCAGTATTGCTCTTTGGCCGGCGGTCAATGCGATCTTCGAAGCCAATCCCGAGGCGTTCATCAATGCCGACCCGAACCGACTCAAAGCCGGCAGCTGGCTGACCATCCCCGATTTTGTCGGCAACGAAGTGTCGCAGTTCGCGTCGGTTGCCGACGCAGCGAGCGCGGCAGCAGAGACCTCGGTCGACTCTGTCACAGGCACAGGGTCAGCGGCGTCGGCGCCCGTGCCGCAAACCGCGGAGGCCGAACTGGCAGCGACCGAAATCGCGGCGGTGACGGAAACGGAATCGACGCGCGTGACAGCAACGGACGCAACGGCGAACAGTCCCGCTGAGGCAAGCAACGTCGCGGCAGACATCGACCCGTTCGCGAATGACACAGCCGACGCCAACGAGACCATTATTATTCCGGACACCCCGCTGGAAAGTCCGGCGGTTAGCGACAACCCGAACCGGACCGTCGCGCGCATCGAGCCCGCGTCGGCGCAGCCGATTGCAGCACCCGTCGAGGAAGGCAGCAGCTGGGGTCGCACCCTGCTGTTCACCGGCGGAGGAATCGGTCTGCTGGTGGCGCTGCTGTTCTTCGGCCGCGGCATCTTTGGCCGTTTCGGTTCAACGCCGGTTGCCGTCGACACGCCACCGATGCGGCGCCGCGAGCTCGAACCGGAAACCACGATGGAAGTCGAGGAGTCGAACTTTCAGCTGGATGACGACAGCCCGACCGACCAGAACCCGACACTCGATGCGGACCTAGTGCTCGGACACGAGCTCGATGGTGAGGTCGACGTCAACTTCGATGACGGTTTCCACGCCACCCAGGCCATCGACTTTGAACTGCCCGAGGGTGAAGTCGCCGCGCAAACCTCCGAAGAAACGGACATCATTCCGCCGCCGCAAATCGAGGAGTCCTCGATCCTGGCGTCAGAGGTTCTTCCGGAAGACGACGACTACGACATGTCGGTGATCGTCGACGTCACCAAGATGCCCGCATCGGAAGAAGTCACCGAGCGTGATCTGCAGGCCATCGAGGTCGAAGATAAGGATGACGACGAATACACGCTGAACGACGCCATTGATTACGACATCCTCGAGCAGGACTATCAGGACGAATTGACCGCGACGCAGGCTCTCAACATGGAAATTGAGAAGGCCGCGAAAGAACTCAACGATCGCCTCATGGACGAGGAAGAGGACATCGACGCGACGACCAACGTGCAGATTTCCGACATTGCGGAACTCGACGTCACCGCGGAGGTGCCTGCGCCGAACGAGGAACTGTTGTCCGATCTCGACGATACCAATGTCAATGAGACTCTGGATCCGGCCGACCTGGAAGTCACCGAAGTGCTCGCCGAGGAAAAGACCGTCGACATGCAGCGTGACGAGTCGACGGTTGAGATGCCGACGGCGGATGCCACCGCCGAAATGCCGGCGCTGGATGCCACCGCAGAGATGCCCGCCATCGACGAGGAAGACGACGACAAGACGCTGGAAGTGATCACCTCAGACGGCGATCACACCGTTGAAGTGGTGACCCGCGACGACGACACCGTGGAAATGGAAGTCGAGAGCGGCCGCGTCGATACCAAGGCGATCTGACCGCCGCTATCGGGCGACGCCCACGAGTCGATCAACTTTGCGCCAGCCCTGCGGCAGCAGCGCGCCGCGCAGGCCGCGGTCACCGTAGTAGGTATCCGTGTCATTCCACTTGAGGGTCATGATGCGTTTGCCGCAGTGAACCAGCAGATTGCCGTCCTCCGGTACGACGGTCGCCGAGATGAGCTTTTCTTCGCCCGCCTGGTATTTCTTGCCGGGAATATTGATCAGCTTGTTGCCCTTGCCCTTGGCCAGCTCCGGCAGCTCATCCATTTCAAACAGCAGCAGACGGCCGATGGAACTGACAGCGGCAATCACGCATTCGGAACCGGCCGGCACCGGCGCCGGAACAACCGCGCGCCCGCCGGCTGGCACACGAAGCACCGCCTTGCCGGCCTTGTTGCGTGACGCAAGATCCGACAGCTGGCAAATAAAGCCGTAGCCGGCATCGCTCGCGAGCAGGTATTTCTGCTCCGGCTCACCGATCATTGCACCGCAAAACGCCGCACCGTCGGGCGGCTTAAATCGGCCGGACAAGGGTTCGCCCTGGCCTCGTGCGGACGGCAGTGTGTGTGCGATGACGCTGTACACACGACCGCTGCTGTCAATAAACATCGCCTGCTGATTGCTTTTGCCGAGCGCCGACGCGAGGTAGGCGTCTCCGGATTTATAACTCAATGTCGTCGGGTCGATGTCGTGGCCCTTGGCGGCGCGCGCGAAACCGCGTTTGGACAATACGACCGTGACGGGTTCGCTCGCGACCAGCTGTGTCTCATCCAGTGCCTGGGCAACCTCGCGCTCGACGATCCGTGTGCGACGTTCGTCGCCATAGGCTTCAGCGTCCTCGAGCAGCTCCTTCTTGATAAGCGTTTTCAGGCGCGCGGCACTTTTCAGCGTCTTTTCGAGCAGCTCGCGTTCTTCGTTCAGCTCATTCTGCTCGCCGCGGATTTTCATTTCCTCGAGCTTGGCGAGATTGCGCAGGCGGAGATTGAGGATGGCTTCGGCCTGCAGGTCCGACAGCTTGAATCGCTTCATCAACACAGGCTTGGGTTCGTCCTCGCTGCGGATAATCGCAATCACCTCGTCGATGTTCAGGTAGGCGACCAGCAGGCCGTCGAGAATGTGCAGGCGATCGCGCACAATGCCGAGGCGATGTTCAAGACGTCGTTTGACGGTTTCCTTGCGGAACTTCAGCCACTCGCTGAGCATCTCGACCAGGTTGAACATGCGCGGCCGACCGTTCAGGCCGATGACGTTCATGTTGACGCGCAGCGTGCGCTCAAGCGACGTGGTCGCAAACAGGTGCGACATCAACTGGTCAACGTCGACACCGCGCTTCTTCTCAATCACCAGGCGAGTCGGCTCATTCAGGTCGGACTCATCACGAATGTCGGTCACCTGCGGTAGCTTCTTGCCGGTGATCTGCTGCGCGATCTGCTCCTGCACCTTCTTGCCGGAGATCTGGTAGGGCAACTGCGATATCACGATGTTGCCGCTTTCGACACGATAACTTGCGCGCAGACGCAGCGTGCCGGAGCCGGTCGTGTAAATCTCGTTGATATCGGATTGTGGCGAGATGATCTCGCCGCCGGTCGCAAAGTCGGGCGCCTTGATGTGTTTCATCAGCTCGGACACGCCCGCTTTCGGGTTGTCGATCAGATGAACCAGCGCACTGACCACTTCATTCAGGTTGTGCGACGGCACGTCGGTCGACATGCCGACCGCAATGCCCGTGGTGCCGTTCAGCAAAAGGTTCGGCAGTCGCGCCGGCAGCAACGCAGGCTCCTGGAAGGTACCGTCGTAGTTGGCCACCCAGTCGACCGTGCCCTGGCCCAGCTCCTGCAACAGGCTTTTGGCATACGGCGCGAGCTTCGACTCGGTATAACGCATCGCGGCGAAGGACTTCGGGTCGTCGGTCGACCCCCAGTTGCCCTGTCCGCTCACGATCGGGTAGCGATAGGAGAAGTCCTGCGCCATTAGCACCATCGCTTCGTAGCACGCCGAATCGCCGTGCGGATGGAATTTGCCGATCACGTCACCAACCGTACGCGCCGACTTTTTCGGCTTCGACGTCGCGGACAGTCCGAGCTCGCTCATCGCGTAAATAATGCGTCGCTGCACCGGCTTCAGGCCGTCGCCGATCTGCGGCAGTGCCCGGTCGAGGATGACGTACATCGAATAATCGAGGTAAGCCTTCTCGGTGTATTCCTTCAGAGACTGTTGCTCGACGCCTTCGAGATTCAGTGTGTTTTGCATGCCTTCGTTCTCTACACCTCAGCGAGGTCGCCCTTGCTTTCCAGCCATTCACGGCGATCGCGAGAGCGTTTCTTGGCCAGCAGCATATCCATCATCTGGTCGGTCTTGTCCCGACCGCTGACGGTGAGCTGCACCAACCGTCGCGTGTCCTTGTTCATCGTCGTATCACGCAGCTGACTGGGGTCCATCTCGCCCAGACCCTTGAAGCGCGTCACGCTGATCTTGCCTTTTTTCTTTTCGGCCTCGATCCGATCGAGGATGCCCTTGCGTTCGGATTCGTCGAGTGCATAGAACACTTCCTTGCCGATATCCACGCGGTACAGCGGCGGCATAGCGACATAGACGTGGCCTGCCAGCACGAGCTCGCGGAAATGCCTGAGGAACAAGGCGCACAACAATGTTGCGATGTGCAGCCCGTCGGAATCCGCATCCGCGAGAATGCAGATCTTGTGGTAGCGCAGATTGCTGAGATCAGCGCTGCCGGGATCAATCCCCAGCGCCACGCTGATATCGTGCACTTCGTGCGACGCGAGAATCTCGGCGGAATCCACTTCCCAGGTGTTCAGGATCTTGCCACGCAGCGGCATGATGGCCTGCGTCGAACGGTCGCGCGCCTGTTTCGCGGAGCCGCCCGCGGAATCACCCTCGACGAGGAACAGTTCGGAAAACTCAGGCTCCTGCGAGGTGCAGTCGGCGAGCTTGCCCGGCAGGGCCGGCCCGGTCGTCACCTTCTTGCGGACCACCTTCTTGGCCGCCTTGAGACGCGACTGTGCCTTGCCGATCGCCAGCTGAGCGATCTGGTCACCGGTCTCCGGATGCTGGTTCAACCAGACCGCAAACTCGTCCTTGATGACACCCGAGACAAACGCGGCCGATTCGCGCGACGACAAGCGCTCCTTGGTCTGCCCGGAGAACTGCGGGTCCTCGAGCTTGGTGCTGAGCACGAAATTCAGACCGTCCCAGACGTCCTCGGGGGCGAGCGTCACGCCGCGCGGCAGCAGTGAGCGAAAGTCGCAGAATTCGCGAATGGCGTTGGTCAGTCCCGTGCGCAGGCCGTTCACGTGGGTACCGCCCTGCGCCGTCGGGATCAGGTTGACGTAGCTCTCGGTCACCATCTGGCCGGCATCGACCGCCCAGGCAAGCGCCCAGTCCACGGCTTCCGAATCGGTGCTGACCGCCCCGGAAAACGGTTCTGTCGGCAGTCGTTCAGCCGGGCCCATGGCCTCTTTCAGGTACTCCTCGAGACCCCCTTCGTAGAGCCACTCCGCCTTCTCGGCGGGTTTTTCGACCTTCAGGCGAACCCGCAGACCCGGGCACAGCACGGCCTTGGCTTTCAGGGCGTGTTTCAGGCGATTGACCGAAAACTTGGACGAATCAAAGTACTGGGCATCGGGCCAGAAACGCAGCGTTGTTCCGGTATTTGCTTTGCCGACGCTGCCGACCACGTCGAGCTTGCCGCGCTTTTTGCCGCCGGCAAAGCTCATGTTGTATTCCTTGCCGCCTCGCCGAATCCAGACCTCGAGGTTCTTCGACAGCGCATTCACCACCGACACGCCGACACCGTGCAAGCCACCCGAGAACTGGTAGTTCTTGTTGGAAAACTTACCGCCGGCGTGCAGCCGGGTCAGGATCAGCTCGACGCCCGGGATCTTCTCCTTCGGGTGAATGTCCACCGGCATGCCGCGACCGTCGTCGGTGACTTCCAGGGAACCGTCGGCGTACACGGTGACGTCGATCTTTTTCGCATGCCCCGCGAGCGCCTCATCGACGCTGTTGTCGATGATCTCGTGGGCGAGATGGTTGGGCCGGGTCGTATCGGTGTACATACCCGGGCGCCGACGCACGGGCTCAAGCCCGCTAAGGACTTCAATGTCCGCAGCGTCGTATCGTCTGCTCATAGGTTGCTTGTGCCAGAGAAAAGCTCAAGCGAAAAGTGTAACGGGAATGATTTCGCTGTGCACCTGTCGCGCCGAATCGTTCAGCTGCAGGAGAAGGATTCGTCCGATGAGGGCTCGCAAAAGTCGTTCCAGCCGTTAGCACGCCAGTAATCAACGAGCCCTAACTCACGCACCAGCAGCCTGAATTCCGGACGTTCGCGCACCTCGCCAAACAGCGGATACCAGAACACCCAGAGGTCCGCGGTCCGTACAAAGGTCTCCAGCACCAGCTCCGGGTCGCCGTAGTAGCCCGCAAACGCCGCGATAATGAAATCGTGATCGCGCGTCTCGCCGGCCAGTTGCTCGAGATAGGCGAGCAGCTCATCGGGGTTGTCGCGCGTGCGGCGAATCTGTTTGAGGATCTCGCGTTCCACCGGCGAGGCGTATTTGATGGTCCGGTCCAGCCAGCGCTCGATGGCGGTCGACTCGCCGACCGACAGCGCGGCAATCAAACCTTCGAAACTGATGGGCACGTGCGTGGGGCCGCTCATGTAGACCATTTCCAGCAGACTGAGCGCCTCCTCGGGCCGGCCGGCCGAGATCATGCCGTGCGCCCGGTAAATGCTGCTGCTCCAGTCCTTCGGATTGATCAGGATGTTCTCGCGAATGATGCGTTCGGAATCGAGGATGTAACCCGCTTTCATCCGCATATCGATATAGGCCTCCGACCGATCCAGCGACCTCGGCACGTCAGCCTCCGGAAAGCGCTCGAAGTAGGCGTCGGCGCCGGACAGGTCGCCTTCGATCACATTCAGATAGGCCGCAGTCTCCAGCGCAATCGCCGAGTTGGGCGCGAGTTCAAGCGCGCGATCGATCGCGAGACGCGCCTGGTCGGAGACCGACTCCCAGTACTCCGTGCCAAGGCGAATCCGGCCGTACAGGTAGGCCGCGGCGATACGCTCGTAGGCGATCGCGTAGCCGGGGTCCAGCTGCGTCGCGCGCTGGAACATCTGCACCGCTTCAAACAGGTCACCGACCCTGTCCTCCTCGTGGCCACTTTTGTAGAGACCGTTGCCCTCCATGACCAGCCGATAAGCCTCGGCGTTGTTGGTGCCTCCCGAAAACTCGCTGTAGACACCAACCCCGAGCTTCAGCTGCAACGACTGGGCGACGTTGCCGGCGATTTCCTCCTGTACGTCGAAAATGTCCGACAGGGAACGGTCGAAGGTCTCGGACCACAGGTGAAAACCGGAATTCACCTCGATCAGTTGCGCGGTGATGCGCAATTCGTTGTCGGAAACCCGGACGCTGCCGTCGAGGATATGGTTTACGCCGAGCTCGCGGCCGATCGCCGTCAGATCGTCGCTGCTGTCCTTGAAGTAGAACGATGAAGTGCGTCCGGTGACGCGCAGACCGTCGACACTGACGAGATGATTGATCAATTCCTCAGTCAACCCGTCGGTGAAATATTCGTACGTGCCGTTTTGGCTCAGGTCCGCAAACGGCAACACAGCAAGTCGTCGCTGACCGTCATCAAGGACCTCAGGCGTCGCGGAATTCAGCGTGAAATGCGCCGTGGCAACCGAGGCTGCCGCGAGCAGGCCGGCGATGGCCCAGCGTTTCACGGGGGTGAACGCCAGCCTGTCGACATCGATACGTCGGGGCGTGGCCACGAGACGAATGCCTTTACGCGGCACCGTCTCGATGATGGTCGACGCTTTCGCCGAGTCGCCCAGCGCACGACGCAGCTCGGTCACGCACTGGGTCAACACGTCGTCGCTGACGTCGCTGTTCGGCCAGACCCGATCGAACAGTTCCGAGCGCGGGATCACCTGGCCCGGCGCCGACACTAGAACGGCCAGTACCTCCGCCGCTTTCGGTTTCAGGCGATGCGTATCGCCACCGCGCTCGACGAGGCAGCGATCCAGGTCTACTCGACTGTCGTGGAGCTTGAAACGTGCACCGACCGGCATGGGCAGGTATCCCCTTGTTGGCTATCCCCATGATTGGATGCGCGCCGGCCGGTTATGGGTTGCAATCGCGCAACGTTTTTTTGCCGCTAGGTTGCGCAGACGTAGTGCGCACGGTGTTTTGGTACCCCGTCGCGTCCACGTTTGCCCAGCGCGTCAACCACAATGCGGCCGCCGTTGGCGAAACAGCGTCGACTGTCGAGTTTGAAACGCTCGGCGTACTCGAGGTTCCGGATATCTCTGTCCAGCTGCTGATCCGCGGTTAGGCCCGCACACCCTGTCACAAGAAAAAGGACAGCGGCGATCAGTAAAAGGTTCCCAAGCTTCGTCACGGCAAATCTCCCTAAAAAGTCAGGATCCAGCCTGCGCGAGCGACGCGCCTGTCGCCTGAACAACGCACGAGCGGCGTCCGAACAGCGTCCGAGCGCGAGGCAACAGCCTGAAAAAGCTGAAGTTCTGCTGATCGGTTCGGGTATTGCTGAGCTGGTTCTCAGCGCTTGAACAGGTCGGGCAGATTGACGCGGGGATGGCGTGCCGCTAAGTTGCCGCGGTGCCCTACGGAATGCGCCAATGAGCAGCAAAGCAAACCTCGAAAAGTCACTCGGTGATCTCGAAACTCTGGTTGAAGAACTGGAAGCGGGCGACCTGCCGCTGGAAGACGCGATGAAAAAATTCGAGAAGGGCATCAAGCTGACGCGCAATGCGCAATCGGCACTCAAGGATGCGGAGCAAAAGGTGGAAATCCTGTTAAAGAGCGCCGGCGGCGACGAAGCGCTCGAGGACTTCGCCGACGACGACGAATGACCGCCTAGGTCGCGTTAAAAATACTCAGCAATGCGACCACCGTCGATTCCACACCGGTGGTGACCGACGACTCCGGCTCGATCTTGAACAGCGGCGAGTGGTGGCTGGGAACCGGAGCTCCTCCGGCGGCTTCTCGCTCGAAATCCGCTTTCGGCGTACCGCCGATCTTCCAGTAAACACTCGGGATGTCCGGGTTTACCGTGAAAAACGGAAAGTCCTCTGCGCCCATACCCTTGGTCGGAATATCGACCACCCGGTCCGCGCCCATTGCTTCCGTCCAGGCGGCTTTTAGCTGACGCGCGAGTGCAGCATCGTTGATCGTCGGCGGCACGCTCTCTTCGGAGATGATCACCTGAGGCAACTTGTCGTCAGGCAGTCCCGCTACCCGACCCATGTTCTCGGCGATACGCTGGATGCCATCCAGTAGGATGGCGCGGGTTTCCAGGCTCGTGTTTCTGACCGTGAGCTGCAGATGCGCCCGGTCGGAAATAATGTTGTGCTTGGTGCCGGAGTGAAAGGACCCGACGGTCACCACGCCGGGGTCACGCGGCGGCAGCTCGCGGGCGACCAGCGTTTGCAGGGCCAGCACGATCTGGCTGCCCAACACGATGGGGTCTTTGCCACGATGCGGGCTCGCGCCGTGTGCACCGATGCCGTGAATGATGATGTCGACCGTATCGGCACCCGCGTACGGACTGCCCTCGGTGACGTTGATTACCCCGGCGACGTCGCCGGCCGATACGTGCAGCGCCAGGGCGTAGTCCGGCGTTCCAAAGCGCTCCCAGATTCGGTCATCGCGCATGTTGCGCGCGCCCAGGACGCGCTCTTCGGCCGGCTGCACCACCAGCATCAAGGTGCCGCTCCAGTCGCCGCGGTGGCTGGCCATATGGCGGGCCGTTCCCACCAGGCTCGTGATATGCACGTCGTGCCCGCAGGCGTGCATGACCGGCATCATCTGGCCGGAAATCGGGTCCTTCTGCATCGCAGTAGACGCGTTTTCGAGCCCGGATTTCTCCTCCACCGGCAAGCCGTCCATGTCGGCACGCATCATCACGAGCGGGCCATCGCCGTTCTCAAGCAGCGCCACCACGCCGGTTCCGCCAACGTCTTCCGTCACCTCGAAGCCGGCAAGGCGCAATTCGTCCGCCATGCGGGCTGCGGTTTTGGTCTCAAACAGCGACAGCTCCGGGTTGCGGTGGAAATGATCGAACAGCGGCCACAGGTAGTCGTCGTAGTCGCGCTGGATCGTATCGCTGAGTTCGCTTGAATGCGCGATCGGACCCAGCAACAGTGAGGAAAGAAGAAACAGGCGTATGGTCATGACGAACTCCGGCGGTGCACGCTCGGAGTCTAACCGATAGCTTCGATGAGGTTGAGTGCTGACGGGCGAGCTGCCCGCCCTGCAAATCTACAGGTTGGCGCTGTCGTCGTTGCCCTGCAAACGCGTGATCAGTGCACGCAGGAAGCGCTTGTTGAAGCGCAGCTGGCAGCTGGACGAAACCTGCTCCATCAGCGTTGAGCTCACGCGCAGCATCGTGACCGGCCCCTTGGCGACGATCGATGCCTGGCGTTTTGCGCCGCGCACATAGCTGGTTTCACCGAAGCAGTCACCGGCGGTCAGTTCGCCAACAAAGTCGCTGCTTTTCACGACGTCGACGTTGCCGGAAACGATGATGTAGAAGCGGTCGTCCGAATCACCTTCACGCACGATGTCGTCGCCGTCACGGTATTCCGCCCAGTCGGACGCGCGCAGCACCTCCCAGATCTCGGCGTGCGAAAACTCATGGAAGAAGCGCAGTGTGCGCAGCAGATCGAAATGTTCCTGGTTATCCAGTGTGTCGTACTTCTGGCGCAGATCCTTGTAGACACGCGTCAGCTCGGCCGCCATCACGGCACCGCTGGCCGGTCGGGTGTCCGGGTTTTTCTGCATGGTCATCGCAACGACGTGCTCGAGCTCCTCGGGCAGGTCTTCGCGATAGGTGTGAATCGGCGGTGGGGTTGCGTACACAATCTGGTGCAGCAGCTTGGACAGGTTATCTGCCCGGAACGGACGAAAGCCGGTTAGCAGTTCGTACATAACGGCACCGAGCGAGTACAAGTCGGAGCGCGCGGTCAGGTCTTCGGACTGCACCTGCTCCGGGCTCATGTAGCTCGGTGAGCCGGCGATGCCTTCAATGCGGGAAACGTCGGAGTCGCTGACGATCGCGATACCGAAGTCGATAATGCGAACATCATTGTCGATCGTCAGCATCACGTTGCTGGGTTTGATGTCGCGGTGAATGACGCCGCGGCCGTGTGCGTAGTGCAAGGCCTTGGCGCATTTGTAGATGATCTCCACGACGTCATCAACGCGCAGCAGGTTATCCGGTTTGCAATAGGCTGCGAGCGTTCGTGCACCCTGGATGTGCTCGGTGACGACATAGTACTTGCCGTCTTCCTGGCCCGCATCGTAGATCGGCATGATATTCGGGTGCTGCAGCATCCCGACCATGTGCGCTTCGTTGTAGAACATCTTGCGCGAGACACTGGCACGCTGCGGGTCTGAATCTTCTTCGAGATTGTAAACTTTAATCGCGACGTCGCGGCGATAGTACGGGTCGTGCGACAGGTAAACCTCGCCGGTGCTGCCCCTGCCAATCTTGTTGATAATGACGTACTTACCGATCTTCTCGGGCACGTCCTTGGAGCGGGCAATATCTGCGACGGGGCTGGCCATGTGGTCTCGCGATTCAGTTCATAAGCCACCCGTAAAGAGCCAGTAAAATCATGGCGTAGAGGGCAGCGGCAATGTCATCCAGCATAATTCCGAGGCCCCCTTTCATTCTGTGATCAAGGTCTCGGATCGGCCACGGTTTAACAATATCGAACAGCCTGAAAGCGAGGAATGCCAAGGCCCAGCCGAGGATTGTCGGGGGTGCGACCAAAAGTGTGACGTACATCCCGGCCACCTCGTCCCAGACGATCCCGCCGTGATCGTGCACGCCGATACGTCGAGCGCTTTCGCCGCAGATCCAGATGCCCGACAGAATAAGCAATGCCGCCACTGCGATCTGCGAGGTCAGTCCCAGATCGAGCGTCAGCCACGCGACAGGAAACGCAACCAGCGTGCCGACCGTACCGGGCGCTACCGGCGACAGACCGGTGCCGAAGCCGAAGGCCAAAAGATGCACCGGATCGGTGAACACGGTTTTTGCGGGTACGCGATCGCTCATGTGAAATGCCGGTAGCCAGGGTCGCGAAACGTGACCGGTCTGCCAGCATCGAAACAGCATACACCGGCCCCCTCCGTCACCTCGCCAATCCACGTGATGGCAACACCGTCTGCGTACGGTGCCGACGCTGCAGTAAAACAAAGCTCGTAGTCGTCGCCACCCGCAAGTGCATACTGTCTCGCCTGCTCCGGTCCGTAAGTGTCAGTCAGCGACTGTGACAACGGCAAGCGGTCGATGTGCAGACTCGCGCCGCAGCCGCTGGCGGCGAGCAACTTGCTCAAGTCACCGTACAAGCCATCTGAAATATCGATCGCCGCGGACATGTCCAGCGAGCTCGCCAAGGCGACTCGCGATTCGGGCCTGAGGAAGCTGCGGCACAGCGAGTGTTCCGGATGACCGAGCTGCAGCTGTTCGAGACCGCCGGAGGCGTCACCCGGATTGCCGGTCACATAGATGCCATCACCGACCGCAGCGCCACGACGACGGACCGCTTTGCCCGGTTCGACGGTACCGATCACCTGCAGCGTCAACACCGGCATCGAACCGCTCGTGGTGTCACCGCCAACGAGCGCCACCTTATGCGCATCCGCCGCGTCGAACAGGCCGGCGGCAAACGCCTCCAACCAGTCGGCGTTCTCGTACGGCAGGGTCAGGCTCAGCAACATCCAGCGCGGCGTCGCGGCCATCGCTGCCATGTCGGAAAAATTCACGGCAGCCAGCCGGTAACCGATGTCGGCCGGTGACAAATCACTCGGGTAGTGAATGCCCTCGACGAGGGTGTCTGTCGCGACCACGAGTTGCTGGCCGTCGGGTGGCTCGAGAACCGCAGCATCATCGCCGATGCCAACGGTGACGCCGGGTGCGGCATCGCGCGTGAAATACCGACGAATCAGCTCGAATTCGTCCATCGAGGGTGCCGCTACATTCCCGCCTTGATCTCGATTTCGCGCAAGCCCTGCGCTGCCTTATCGAGACAGGCGTTGACGTACTTGTGACCGTCAATTGCGCCGAAGCGCTTGGCCAGGTTGACTCCTTCGTTGATCACCACGCGATACGGAATGTCGATACGCGACTGCAGTTCCCAGGTGCCTATCAGCAGCACGGCGTACTCAACCGGATCGAGTTGTTCCCGCGGTCGATCGATGTAGGTATCCATGTTTTCGCCGAGCTCCGCTTCGTTGCTAACGACGGCGGATAGCAGTTCATCGAAGTACTCCTGGTCCACCCGCTCGTAGGCGACCTGCTCGGAGAACTGGCGTTTGAGTTCGGAAAGATCGTGACCTGCGATCTGCTTTTGGTAGAGCGCCTGGACCGCCAGCTCGCGCGAGCGCGTGCGAGCGCCACTTGAGGTGTTGTCACCCATGGATGTCAGTCGAGACGTCGAAGCAGGTTGACCATCTCGACGACGGCCAGCGTCGCCTCCTCGCCCTTGTTACCGGCCTTGGTGCCGGCACGCTCGATGGCCTGTTCGATGGTGTCGACGGTCAGGATACCGAAGCCAACGGGCACACCGTGCTCGTGCATCGCCGACGACAGGCCGCGGACGCACTCGCCGGCGACGTAGTCAAAATGTGGCGTACCGCCGCGAATCACCGCACCGAGCGCAACGATGCCGTCGAATCGCCGAGATTGCGCCACGCGCGACACGGCGAGCGGCATCTCGTACGCACCGGGCACGCGAATGATCTCGATATCCGACTCGCTGGCGCCGTGTTGCTTCAAGGCATGCAGGGAGCCCTTGAGCAGGGATTCGACGATGAATTCATTAAAACGCGACGCGACGATCGCGATGCGCATATCGCGCGCGTTCAGGTCGGCCTCAGTGATCCGGACGTCAGGCATGCTCAGTTTTCCACGTATTCCGAAATCTCAAGATCGAAGCCCGAGATCGCGTACATCTGCTTGGGAGCGGATAATACACGCATTCGGGACACGCCGAGATCGCGCAGAATCTGCGCACCTACGCCATAGGTGCGCAGCACCGAGTCGCCGCTGCGTCGACGCGTCACTTCGTCGCGCGGCTTACCGAGATTCTTAACGGCTTCAACCACGTCGCGAGAGGACTCCTGCTCGCGCAGCAGCACGATGACCGCAGCCTCCTCGCGGGCAACCCGCTCGATCACGGAATCGATCGGCCAGCCCAGTGCTTCGTTGTCGACACCGATCACGTCACCCAGCGTGTCGGCAAGGTGTACGCGCACCAGCGGTGCATCCACGGTCGAGACATCGCCCTTGACCAGCGCCAGGTGAACGGCGCGATTGATCCGGTCGTCGTAGCAGACAAGACGGAACTCACCGTGATCGGTCGACACGATTTGCTCAGCGATGCGATCGACGTTGCGTTCTTTTTCCAGCCGATAGCGAATCAGGTCGGCGATGGTGCCAATGCGAATTCCGTGCTCCCTCGAGAAGCGCTCGAGGTCGGGACGGCGGGCCATGCTGCCGTCTTCGTTGAGGATTTCGACGATCACGGCGGCCGGCTCCATGCCCGCCAGGCGAGCAAGGTCACAGCCAGCCTCGGTATGGCCGGCCCGGGTCAGAACACCGCCCGGCTGCGCCATCACCGGGAAAATGTGTCCCGGCTGGCTGATGTCTTCCGGCTTTGCGTTGGGCGCGACGGCCGCCAGCACGGTCTTCGCCCGATCGTGTGCCGAGATGCCGGTGGTGATGCCCTCGGCGGCTTCAATCGAAATCGTAAAATTGGTCGCGTGGTGCTGGTCTGTTTCGGTGACCATCAGTGGCAGCCGCAGCTGCGAGCAGCGATCACGAGACAGGGTCAGGCAGATCAGTCCTCGCCCGTGCGTCGCCATGTAGTTGATGTCTTCGGGCCTGACCGCTCCGGCGGCCATCAGCAAGTCGCCTTCGTTTTCGCGATTTTCGTCATCGACCATGATGACCATCTTGCCGGCGCGGATATCCGCGATGATGTCCTCGATGTCGCTGAACATGGAGTTGCCGCTGGACAGCGGCTTGGTGTTGTCAGGCATAGCCGTGCTCTTTCAGTTTCGCGAGACTCAGGGCGTCGTCGTCTTTACCCAGCAGGCGCTCGATGTATCGCGCCAGCAGATCGACCTCGATGTTGACGGTCGTACCAACCGTGTAGCTGTCGATTATCGTCTCTTCTGCCGTGTGCGGGATGATATTCAGCTCGAATTGTGAGCCCGATACCTCGTTGATGGTAAGACTGACACCATCCACGCAGACCGAGCCTTTCTTTGCGATGTAGCGTGCGTAAGTCTCGGGAATCTCGATCGTGAAGGTGATAGATCGCGACTCGTTGTCCCTGCCGACAACCTTGCCAACGCAATCAACGTGGCCGCTGACAAGATGACCGCCGAGTCGATCGCCGACGGCCAACGCCGGCTCGAGGTTGACCTCAGCACCTTCGGCGAGGTTACTCAGCGCCGTCACCCGCAGAGTCTCGTTGCTGACATCCATGGTAAAGCCGTCATCGAACAGCTCAACGGCGGTCAGGCAGACGCCATTGACCGAGATGCTGTCGCCCAGCGCGTAACTTGAGAACGGCAGCCCGTCGGACACGACGCGCAGGCGAACGTCGCCGCCGGTGGGCGTCATGCTGTCGATCCGGCCCTTGGCCTGGATGATGCCGGTGAACATGTCAGGAAATCCTTGCTGTGATGCGGGTGTCGCGGCCGACCTGGCGGCGATCGACAATCTCGAGGTCGAGGCGGTCGCTGAGCTGCTGCCAGTCCGGCGTCCGGGCCATGCGGCGGGTTTCGCTACCCATCATATGGGGCGCCTGGTAAATCACAAGCTCGTCGACGAGGTCTGCATCGAGCAGGTTGCCGGCCAGGCGCGGGCCGCATTCTACCAGCAGCGTGTTGATATCGCGCTCGCCCAGGGCCTGCATCAGGCGGCCAAGATCGACGCGCCCATAGGTGTCGGACAGCGACAGATCACCCTCACCGTCGCGAGCCGTCACCTGCAACAAGTCTCCCGCCTGCGTCCGTACCCGGGCGTCGCTCGGCAGCCTGGCCGTCGAGTCGACAACGACTCGTAGCGGCTGGCGAGCGGTATCGAACCGTTCATCCCGCACCGTGAGCGAGGGGTCATCGTCGATGACCGTGCCGATTCCGGTCAGTATCGCCGCGGACTCGGCGCGCAAACGCTGCACGTCAGCGCGCGCGGCAGAGCCGGTGATCCACTGGCTCTCGCCGCTGTGCATTGCGATGGCGCCATCGATGCTGACCGCGAGCTTTAGCGTGACGAACGGGCGTCCACGACTGACACGCATCAGGAAGCCGCGATTCATCGTCTCCGATTGGGCAGCCATCAGGCCCTGCCGGACGGCAATGCCGGCGGCCTCCAGGCGTTTCAGTCCCGCGCTGGCTGCCGACGGCGACGGATCTGCCGCGGCAATAACCACCTCTGCCACACCGGCCTCGATCAGGGCCTCGGTGCAGGGGGGTGTGCGCCCGGTAACCGCACAGGGTTCGAGCGTGACGTAAGCGGTGGCACCGGCGGTTCGCTCTCCCGCGTCAGCAATTGCGTTGACCTCGGCGTGTGCTTCGCCGGCGCGCAGGTGGTAACCCTCGCCAACGATGTCGCCGTCCCGCACAAGCACACAGCCAACCATCGGGTTCGGTGCCGCGGTAAGTCGACCGCGTTCGGCGAGTCGCAGTGCACGCGCCATGAAACGGGAATCAGCGGCAGAGAAAGCCGTCATTGCAGTGGCCTAGTCCTTGTTCTTCTGGCGATCCAGCAGTTCTGGCAACAGGGACATCTGCTCGCGATTAGCCGCAGCATCAGAAATGCGCTGCAGGCGTTTAATTTCTTCCTCAAACTCGGTGACGTCCTGGAAGCTCCGATACACGGACGCGAAACGCACATAGGCGACTTCATCCAGCGCACGCAGCTCTTCCATGACGAGGTCGCCGACCAGGCGTGACGGCACCTCGCGCTCGCCCATGGTGCGCAGCTTGTGGATCAGTCGGCCGATGGCCTGTTCAAGTTTGTCCGACGACACCGGACGCTTCTCAAGCGCCCTTACCATCGAGCTGCGAAGTTTGGTCTCGTCGAAAGGCTGTCGCGTGTTGTCGTTTTTGACCAGCCGCGGCATCACCAGCTCTGCAGATTCAAACGTTGTGAAGCGCTCGTTGCAGTTCAGGCACTGCCGACGTCGGCGAATCTGCCGGCCCTCACCGGCAAGGCGTGAATCGATAACCTTGGTTTCTTCGTGGTTGCAAAACGGGCAGTGCATCAGACCTGTCAGGCATACACGGGGAAACGCTGGCAGAGGGCGACGACCTGCTCGCGCACGCGTGCTTCGGTGTCCGCGTCACCCAGATTGTCCAGGACATCCGCGATCCAGCCGGTCATCTCTCGCACTTCGGCTTCGCCGAAACCGCGGGTGGTGATCGCCGGCGTGCCGAGACGCAGCCCGCTGGTCACGAACGGCGACTGCGGGTCGTTAGGTACGGCGTTTTTGTTGACCGTGATGTGCGCGCGGTCCAGTGCGGCGTCCGCGTCCTTGCCGGTTATGCCCTTGTCCACCAGGCTGACCAGCATCAGGTGATTGTCGGTGCCACCGGAAATGATCGGGTAACCGCGTTCCTGCAGCACCGCCGCCATGACCTTGGCGTTGTCGACCACGCGCTGCTGGTAATCCTTGAAGGATGGCTCCAGCGCTTCCTTGAAGGCGACGGCTTTGGCGGCGATGACGTGCATCAGCGGACCGCCCTGCGTGCCCGGAAACACCTTGGAGTTGAATTTCTTGGTGATCTCGTCGTTCTTCTTCGCGAGTATCAGGCCGCCGCGCGGGCCGCGCAGCGTTTTGTGGGTCGTCGTCGTGACCACGTCGGCAAACGGAATCGGACTCGGGTAGTGGCCGGTCGCGACCAGTCCGGCGATGTGCGCCATATCGACATGCAACCAGGCACCGACGCTGTCTGCGATGTCGCGGAAACGCTGCCAGTCGAGCACCCGGGAGTACGCCGAGAAACCGGCGATGATGAGCTTCGGCTTGTGCTCCTTGGCCAGCGCTTCGACCTGGTCGTAGTCAATTAGCGCAGTCTCCGGATCGATGCCGTACTGCACGGCATTGAACACCTGCCCCGAGAAATTCACCTTGACGCCGTGCGTCAGATGACCGCCCTCGGCAAGCGACATGCCGAGCAGCGTGTCGCCCGGGTTCATCAGTGCCAGGTAGACCGCCGCGTTTGCCTGCGAGCCGGAGTGCGGCTGGACGTTGGCGTAGTCGGCGCCGAACAGTTGCTTGGCGCGTTCAATGGCGAGGTCTTCTGCGGTGTCGACGTGTTCGCAGCCACCGTAATAGCGCTTGCCCGGGTAGCCCTCAGCGTATTTGTTGGTCAGCACGGAGCCCTGGGCCTCCATGACGCGCGGGCTCGCGTAGTTCTCGGACGCGATCAGTTCGATATGTTGTTCCTGGCGCTTCATCTCGGCGGCCATTGCGGCGGCGAGGTCTGGATCGAAGGACTCGATCTCTGGGTTGCTGGCGAGCATGGGATCTCCGGGCTTAGGGTTTTGAAAAGTGTAGCAGTGTTCTGGCGGCCAGGCGTTCAGCCGGCTTCGGCGAACGAACGGACCACGCGGGTCCAGGCACGCGCCAGGTTACGGCGATTATAGCCGCCTCCGCCGGTGCCGACGATACGTCCGTTGCAGTGCTTGTCGGCGAGGCGACACAGCGTGGCGGCGGCGTCCGCATGCGCCTGCTCGGTCAGGCACAGGTGCGTTATCGGATCGCCCTCCAGGCTGTCCGCGCCGCACTGAAACAGGATGAATTCGGGTTGGGCAGCGTCGAGGTAGGCCTCAACGCGACGCCAGGCACGGCGAAACTCGGCGTCGTCGGCACCCGGTGCCAGCGCCACGTTAAGTTTGGTGCCTCGCGCTCGGCCGGTGCCGGTCTCGCTCTCCGCCCCGGTGCCCGGATACAGGTGGCGACCGTCCTCATGGATATCGGCAAAAATCAGGTCGGGGTCGTCCTCGAATCCGTAGAACATGCCGTCGCCGTGGTGCGCGTCGATGTCCACATAGGCGATTCGCTGCAAACCGTAGTTCTTGCGCAGGTATTCGGCGGCAACACCGCAGTCATTGAACACACAGAACCCGGCGGCATGGTTGCGCGCGGCGTGATGCAGGCCGGCTATCGGCACGAACGCGCGGCGCGTCTCGCCCGCCATGACGGCATCCACAGCGGCGAGCGTCGTGCCGACCACGTCCGACGCAGCGTCGAAGACGCCGGGAAACGCCGGCGTGTCGCCTTCATCGAGGTAGCCACGCCCGCTCTGCGACTTGCGCGACACGAGGTCGATGTATTCCGCCGTGTGGAACAACAGTAGCTCGTCCACGGTGGCCCGCCGCGGCGCGGCGTAAGCGATGGCGGCACCCAGATCCTCGGCTTCGAGCTCCTGCTGGAAGACATCGTGGCGGTCTGTGCCGAAAGGATGCGGGTCACCGAAGCCGTAGCGGGCGATCTCGCTGCCGCGATAGACCAGGACCGTGGGTGTATCTGGTTCTAAAACCGCACTCATCTTGCTACCCCGCAGTAATTGCAGTGCCGGTTTGCTAAGCCGCCAGCATACCGGATAATGCGGCCTGCTCAACTCTGAATAAGGTCCACCCCGCGGTATGGCTCAGTACATCTACACGATGAACCGGGTCGCGAAGGTCGTCCCACCCAAGCGCTACATCCTTCGCGACATTTCCCTGTCCTTTTTTCCGGGCGCCAAGATCGGCGTACTCGGCCTCAACGGCTCCGGCAAATCCACGCTGATGCGCATCATGGCCGGACTGGACGCCGAGATTGACGGCGAGGCGCGGCCGCAGCCCGGTATCAACATCGGCTATCTGCCGCAGGAACCGGAGCTCGACGAAAGCAAGGACGTTCGCGGCAATGTCGAGGAAGGCGTTGGTGACACCAAGGCGCTGCTGGATCGCTTCAATGAAATCAGCGATCGCTTCGCGGAGCCGATGGACGATGACGAGATGAACGCCCTGCTCGAGGAACAGGGAAAACTGCAGGACGCGATCGACTCCGCCGGCGGCTGGGAACTGGAGCGCAAGCTGGAGATCGCCGCTGACGCACTCCGCCTGCCGCCGTGGGAGGCCGATGTCAGCAAACTCTCCGGCGGTGAACGCCGACGCGTCGCTCTGTGCCGGCTGCTGTTGTCGCAGCCGGACATGTTGCTGCTCGATGAGCCAACAAACCATCTCGACGCCGAATCGGTTGCATGGCTGGAGCGCTTCCTCGACGAATACCCGAGCACGGTCATCGCCGTGACGCATGACCGTTACTTCCTCGACAACGTGGCCGGCTGGATCCTCGAACTCGACCGGGGCCACGGTATTCCCTGGGAAGGCAACTACTCATCCTGGCTGGAGCAAAAGGAAGCTCGCCTGCAGACCGAGGAAGCCACCGAGAAGGCGCGACAGAAGGCCATGCACGCCGAGCTCGAATGGGTGCGCTCGAACCCGAAAGGACGACAGGCAAAATCCAAGGCACGCCTCAAGCAGTTCGAGGAACTGTCGTCGTCCGATTACCAGAAACGCAATGAGACCAACGAGATCTACATTCCGCCCGGTCCGCGACTTGGCGATGTGGTGCTCGACGTTGAAAACCTGAAAAAGGGCTTTGGCGACCGCCTGCTGATTGACGATCTGAGTTTCCAGTTGCCGCCGGGTGGCATCGTCGGCGTGATCGGGCCCAACGGCGCGGGCAAGTCGACCTTCTTTCGCATGATCACCGGCGAGGAACAACCGGATTCCGGCACCGTTCGCGTTGGCGACACCGTCCAGCTTGCCTATGTCGACCAGAGCCGCGACAGCCTGAACGATGACAAGACAGTCTGGGAGGAAATCTCCGACGGCCTCGACATGATCAAAGTCGGCAATTACGAAACCTCGTCGCGCGCCTACGTCGGTCGCTTCAACTTCAAGGGCCAGGACCAGCAGTCGAAGATCGGCCTGCTGTCCGGCGGTGAACGCAATCGCGTGCATCTCGCCAAGATGCTCAGGTCCGGCGGTAACCTGCTGCTGCTTGACGAGCCGACCAACGACCTCGACGTCGAGACACTGCGTGCACTGGAAGAAGCGCTGCTCGAGTTTCCGGGCTCTGCCATCGTGATCTCGCATGATCGCTGGTTCCTCGACCGTATCTGCACGCACATCCTCGCGTTTGAAGGCGACTCGGAGGTCGTCTGGTTCCCGGGCAACTACGCGGACTACGAAGAAGACCGGAAACGACGCCTGGGTTCCGATGCCGCCAACCCGCACCGCATCAAGTACAAGCGACTGGACGCCTGAGCCTTGATTATCCTGCTGGCGATCAGTGCCCTTCTGTCACTTATGGCGGTCGCCATGCTGATCGGCTGCGTGCGCCAGGTTCGGCACCGTCGGATAGGCTCGGCCAGCTCTCGATTCGCCGGCGGCGCCGTCGCCGCGTCGCTGGGCGGCTTCGGCTTGATGGTGGGTGGCAGTTATTACGGTTATGAACGTCTCACGGCGGAAACCGTCATCGGCCAGGTGGAGTTCATCGCAACCGCGCCCGAAACCTACTCGGTTCGCCTGATGCGCGCTGAATCCACCGACCGCTTTTTCGAACTTCGCGGAGACGAATGGCAGATGGATGCACGCATTATCAGCTGGTCACCACCGGCGACGGTGCTGGGGCTGGACCCCGTGTTCGAGCTGGAACGCATCAGTGGCCGCTACGCCGATATATCGCGCGAGCGGACCGAGCAGAGAACCGTCTATGCCCTGACCGATTCAGCGGTCGTGGACCTGTGGAGTTTCGCGCGCCAATACCCGTCGCTGATGCCCGGTGTCGACGCCTATTACGGCACCGCCACTTACCTGCCCATGGCGGACGGTGCCCGGTACGAGGTGTCGATGACGCGCGACGCGCTGGTTGCGCGACCGGTGAACGAGCAGGCCAGCCGCGCTGTGGGAGACTGGCGCGCCAACTAGCGAGTCGACGCGAAGTCACGCAGGCGACAGTTTTTGGCATAATGGCGGGAAAGCGAATCTCGGGCTGACAGCACGGCATGTCGATCACCATCAACACCGGCGATGATCCGCGCAACCGGCTGCAGGTTGCGACCGACTGCCCGTATTGCAACGTCTTCGCGAAAATGACGCCGCAATCCTTGCCGGATGTCGAACTGCTTATCCAGACGCAACCGAAACACGTTGGCATCGTGTTCCAGTGCGACTACTGCGAAGCCCCGGTTTTCCTTCGCTACGGGCTTAAGCGGGCCGACCAGCACGGCATCGAGTTGTACAACAACTTTGTCGAGCTCGAACGCCCGCCGGAGCGTTTCCCGTTTTCCTATTTACCCAAGCCCACCGAGATCCTGTTTCGTGAGGCACTGACCTGCTACTCCAATAATGCGTACAACGCGTTTGCCTCGATGTGCCGCCGTGCCACGGTCAGCGCCATCGAACACCTGGGAGACTCCGGTCGCATGCAGGCCTTCGAGGAACTTATCGTCGCGCAGGATATCGCCGAGATCGATGACGCGACTCTCGACCCGATCAAGACCATCCTGTTTGAGGCCGGTGGCGACGAAAACCTGCCGATTCTCAACCGCCGTCAGGCCGGCATCCTGCTCGAACTGCTGAAGGACCTGTTTTATCAGTGCTTCGTGCGGAGTGGGAAACTCACGCGAGCCATCCGGGTCAGGAACCTGTTTGTTCGCGACGACGCCGCGAACTCCGCCTAGCCGATCGCAACGCGAGCGTTGCGGAACATGCGCATCCACGGCCCGTCGCCGTTCCATTCGTCCGGACACCAGGAGTGCTGACGCGCCATGGCCACGCGTTCCGGATGCGGCATCATGATGGTGACTCGGCCATCGTCATTCGACAAACCACAGATACCGTCCACAGAGCCGTTCGGGTTGGCCGGATAGCGATCTGCGACCTCGCCGCGATTGTCGATGTAGCGCAGACCCACAGCGAACGAGGCGGCGTATCGATCGGCATCCGAATCGAAAACCACTCGCCCTTCCCCGTGTGAGGTCGCAATCGGCAGCCGCGAGCCCGCCATGCCGGCGAAGAAAATCGACGGGCTTTCGACCACCTCGACGAGATTCAGGCGTGCCTCGAATTGCTCGGACCGATTGCGCAGGAAGCGCGGCCAGTGCGCCGCACCCGGGACCAGGTCCTTGAGTTGCGACAGCATCTGGCAACCGTTGCAGACTCCGAGGGCAAAGCTGTCCGGCCTCAGAAAAAACGCCGCAAAGTCGTCACGCGTCCGATTGTTGTACAGGATCGATTTTGCCCAGCCACCACCGGCGCCGAGCACGTCACCAAACGAAAAGCCGCCACAGGCGACAATCCCCTGGTAATTCGACAGTGAATCCCTGCCTGCCAGCAGGTCACTCATGTGCACATCCACAGCGCGGAACCCTGCACGCATAAACGCGGCCGCCATCTCATACTGGCTGTTGACGCCCTGCTCTCTGAGGATGGCCACCACCGGCCGGGTGCCGCGGTAGGCGCGAGCGACGTCGTCGTTAATGTCGAAGGTCAGCGCCGGACTCAAGCCCGGGTCGTTGGCGTCCGCGATGGCATCGAATTCCTCCTTGGCCGTCGTCGGATTGTCACGCAACGCCTGCACGCGATAGCTGACCTTTGACCAGCTCTGCTGCAGGGTTGCCCGGGTTTCGCTGAACAGGACCTCATCGCCGCTGCGAATGATCAGTCGATCCTCGGCTTCAACGCGGCCGACTGCCGACGCCTTCACGCCGTGCCGGTCGAGAATCATCTGCACCTGCGGCAGCCTCGATTTCGCGACCTGCAGAACGGCGCCAACTTCCTCCGAGAACAGGCGTGCCAACATGCGGTCGCGCGGCCCGTCCATGCTCAGGCTGACCCCCTGTCGACCGGCAAACATCATCTCAGCGACCGTGGCCAACAAGCCGCCATCGCTGCGATCGTGGTAGGCGAGCAGCATGTCGCGCTCGTTCATTTCCTGGATCGACGCGAAGAAGCGCTTGAGCAGGCTCATGTCGTTGATGTCCGGCGTCTCGCCACCCGCCCGGTTGAACACCTGCGACAGCGCCGAGGCCGCGAGACGATCACGCCCCTCACCCAGGTCGACCAGCAACAGGTAGGAAAACTCGTCAACGGCTTTCAACTGCGGCGTCAGCTGCTTGCGAATGTCGGTGACCGGCGCAAACGCCGACACGATCAGCGAGACCGGCGCCACGACCTGGTAATTGTCATCGTCGTCTGACCAGCTCGCGCGCATCGACAGCGAGTCCTTGCCGACAGGAATCGCGATGCCGAGTTCGCGGCACACGTCCTCGGCGACCGTCTTCACCGTGTCAAAAAGGCGCGCGTCCTCGCCGGCGTGTCCGGCGGCCGCCATCCAGTTCGCCGACAGACGGATGTCGCTGATGTCATCGATTCTTGCGGCGGCAATATTGCTTATCGCCTCAGCAACCGCGATGCGACCCGACGCCGGGGCGTTGTAGCTCGCAATCGGCGTCCGCTCGCCCATGGCCATCGCCTCGCCGGTGACGGACTCGAATCCGGAGGCCGTGATCGCTACGTCGCTCACCGGCACCTGCCACGGGCCAATTAGCTGGTCGCGGGCGCTCAACCCGCCGACTGTTCGATCACCGATGTGGATGAGGAAGGCCTTGCTCGCCACCGCCGGGAAGCGCAGCACGCGGTGCACCGCGTCGACGATTTCGATCCCGTCGAGGTCCAGTCGTTGATCGACTTCGGTCGTGCGCGTGACGTCGCGGGTCATTTTCGGCGGATTGCCGAGCAGCATCTGCATCGGCATGTCCACGGGCTTGCCGTCAAGATCGCGGTCAGACACCGTCAGTTGTCCGTCGTCGGCCAGCGTACCGAGCACCGAGACGGGACAACGTTCGCGCTCGCACAGCGCGCGGAATTGTTCGAGGCGGGCGTCAGCGATGATCAACACGTAGCGTTCCTGGGCTTCGTTGCACCAGATCGCCATGGGCGACATCCTGGGCTCCGCGTTTTCGATCTCGCGCAGTTCGATGGTTGCGCCATGCTGGCTGTGATCGACCGCCTCGGGGACGGCGTTTGACAGGCCGCCGGCGCCGACATCGTGGATCAGCAGGATCGGATTTTCCGACCCCATGGCCCAGCATCGGTCGATCACTTCCTGGGCACGGCGCTGGATCTCCGGGTTACCGCGCTGCACCGAGGCAAAGTCGAGGTCCTCGCTGGACGTGCCGCTGGCGACACTCGATGCAGCGCCGCCACCGAGACCGATCAACATGGCGGGACCGCCGATGGTCACGACCTTGGCGCCTACCGGCACGTCAATCTTGTTGGCGTGCTCCGCGCGCACGTTGCCGACTCCGCCTGCGATCATGATCGGCTTGTGGTAGCCGCGAATTTCGCGATCGCCAAGTCCGGGCAATGCGTGCTCGTAGGTCCGGAAATACCCGAGCAGGTTTGGCCGGCCAAACTCATTATTGAAAGCCGCACCGCCGATCGGTCCGTCGGTCATGATCTGAAGCGGTGTCGCCATGCGGTCCGGATGCGGGAAGTCAGACTCCCAGGGCTCCGGCAGATCCGGCAAGCGCAGGTGCGAAACCGAAAAGCCGGTCAGGCCTGCCTTCGGTTTCGCGCCGAGCCCGGTTGCACCCTCGTCGCGAATTTCCCCACCGGAGCCGGTTGCGGCGCCCGGAAACGGCGAGATGGCCGTCGGGTGATTGTGCGTCTCGACCTTCATCAGGATATGGATCGGCTCGTCGCGGAACACCCAGTCGCGACTGTCACTGTCCGGCATCAGCCGCTTGCCGTCGGCGCCTTCGATCACCGCGGCATTGTCGGAGTACGCGGACAACACACCCTCGGGCGCCGCCTCGGTCGTGGTGCGAATCATGCCAAACAGGCGCTCGTCACGAACCTCGCCGTCGATCACCCAGTCGGCGTTGAAAATCTTGTGTCGGCAATGCTCGGAGTTTGCCTGCGCGAACATCATGAGCTCTGCGTCGGTCGGATTCCGGCCCAGTCCCTGGTAATTCTCCAGCAGGTAGTCAATTTCCTCGTCGGACAGCGCCAGGCCCAGCTCGACATTCGCGCGACGCAACGCCTCAAGGCCATTGTCGCCAAGCTCGATTAGCCCCAGCGGCGCCGGCGAGTGAACCTCGAACAAGCCGCTCGCGTCCGCGCTCGCATCGATCACTGCTTCGGTCATCCGATCGTGCAATACGGCATCGATGTCTGTGATCGATGGCCGCGTGTTGCGTGCATCAACGAAGTAGGCGATACCACGCTCGATGCGCTTCACCGAATCGAGCCCGCACGCGCGGGCGATGTCGGTCGCCTTGCTCGACCACGGTGAAATCGTGCCGGGACGAGGAACGACCACACGAAGCAGTGAGGACCGCGGAGTTGCCACCGCCGGCTCGCCGGACAGCAGCAGCGCGTCAAGCCTGGCTCGCTGGCCGTCGCTCAACGGCGCCGATAACTCGACGAAATACTCGTAGCGGGCTGACACCGACTTCAGGGACGGAACGACGGCCTTGAGCTGCGACTCCAGGCGGGTGGACCGAAAGCTCGACAGCGCTGACTGGCCAGCGAGTACGAGCATTTCAACCGGCGTCACTTACCGTCACCCGGTGTATAGATCGGCATGGGAAAGGGCGACACGTTGTCCCCTTCGACCTTGGAAATCTTGGCGTTGCCCTGTTTGTCGACCTCGTCGATGCGAACAATCGCGTGCATCGGCAGGTAGGTACGGCGGACGTTTTCGAACTCGGTTTTGATCTTTTCCTCGGACGGATCCACGACCACCGAGCTGCGCTCGCCGAACACCAGCTCCTCAACCTCGACGAAGCCAAACATGGCGCCGTGGCCGACCTGGCGGGCATAGATTTCGTAGACCTGGCCGTGGCTCAGGAAGATAACCTTGAACAGGGTTTTCTTGCTCATTGAGGAGAGATGCGGCCTCGAAGGCGCGGTAGTGTAACGAAAATTGACCGAGAGGTGGATTTAACCACGGATTATGATTATGTGAACTGCTTGGCAGTCTGAGAACGTCCCGGGTTGCAAACTACTGTAGGGATAAATGCAGCAGGATCGCTGCCACAGAGACGCCTATGCCGTTGCAACTCGAAATTGTCAGCGAACACAAAGAGCTGGTCGGAGACGATGCCGTCCGCGAATTTCGCGAGGACGGTGGGACGATCGGCCGATCGCTCCACAACGACTGGATTCTGCCGGACCCGGATCGGTACATCTCGGGCAAACACGCGGCCATCGATTTCCGCGGCGGCATCTACTACCTCACGGATCTGAGCTCCAACGGGGTATACCTGAATCACGACAACGAGCCCGTCGGCAAAGGCAACACGCGCCGCCTGTTTAATGGCGACACGCTGCACCTGGGTGACTTTAAAATCAAAGTATCGCTGGACGACAGCGGAGAGACGCTGTCGATTCCCGACGACCCGGCCGCGATGGTCCACCACGACAATATGGCCCGCAAAGCGACCATGGTGACGCCGATGACGACGGGCGTTGACCTGATCGACGAGGACGCGATCACCGGCGATGACGCTTTCGAGCGCGCCGTGTTCGGGAAATCGGCGAACGAGCCGAAGCAAGCCGACCCGAACGAACCCGACATCATCGATGTCGGCAAACCGCAGGCAACACCCGAAGGCGTGTTCGCAGCGTTCCTTGAAGGGCTCGGTCTTGAGCGCAGCGACCTGCACGGCGACATCGACATCAAAGAGGTCATGAAACAGGCCGGCGAGGTCTTACGTGAATACGTCAAGGGCACCGAACAGCTGCTCGTCAATCGCGCCAACCTGAAAACCAACTTCAACCTGAACCAGACCACCGTCCTGCCGCGCAACAACAATCCGCTGAAGCTGTCGCAGAACACGGACGACTCGATCAAGCAGTTGCTGGTCGGCAAGGAAGGTGGCGAATACCTCTGCCCGAAAGACGCCGTGCGTGAAATCAGCCTGGATCTCGTCGTCCATCAGGATGCGTTTATCGAGGCCATGTCAGCGGCATTCGCGGATTTTTCAGACCGCTTCGACCCGTCGGAACTGGCCGAAAGCTTCGATCAGACGATGGGCAAGAAGCCGAAACTGAAACTGCTGGGCGAACAGAAATACTGGCAGCTCTACACCGAGCTCTACCCGATCCTGACGGAAACCGGCGGTGGCCGCTTCCCGCACATGCTCGCCGAAGAGTTCGTCAAGGCCTACGAGCGCTATGTGTCCGACGCAAACCGACCGAATGTTGACAAGACGCAACGCTGGGAGCCGATTGTCAAAGACCATGCGGAGACGCAGGTGTTGTCGGACGACCCGCTTGACCCGGAAATCAGTGCCGAACTCGAAGCGCTGCCGGACCCGGAAGAAAAGAGCGCCTGACCACGTTTCTCGCCGGCGAAGCTTACGTCAGGCTGGCCGGCTCACCCGAGACAAATCGATTCAACAGCTCGGACAGTTGCTTCAGCTCCGAGGTGTCCCAACGATCCTCGAACGCCGCGTCCGCCTGCTTGGCGAACGTTGCCTTCGCCTCATCGAGCTTCCGCTTACCCGCATCCGTGAGCACCACGTAGGCCAGCCGCGCATCGCGCTCGTCAACCTGGCGGGACACCAGTCCGAGCTTTTCCATCGGCGCCGCCATTCGGGTCACGGTAGACGCACTGACGTGCATTCGTCGCGCCAGCTCAACGCGCGCCAGGCGATTCAGTGACGCTCGGTCGAGGTGCATCAACAGGAAAAACTCGTTTACCGACAGGCCGTGCACCGCGGAAAACTCGCCAGCAAGTCGAGCTGACAGCAGGTCGGCTGTTTGAATGAGTCGCAGCATATTTGTGATTCTAGTCTGTTTCATGCCGCGCACTTTATTGCATTACACTTGCATATGCAAGCTTTTTGCAATCGTTAGAATGATGATCAACGGAAACCGGCCGACGCGGCTGTGGCGCGCGTCAGGACGTGGTTACGGCGGAAAAAAGGCAGAGATGAAAGGCGGCGTTCGGCAAAGGCCGTCCCGCCCGAAACGCCGGGCGATTCCGATTAGCGAGGATTAATCGTCATACGGGCAGGCGTTTTGTGCGTCTTGCCGGCTTTGCGTGGTCATGGCGTCGACGACGCAGCAATCGAAGGATTTCGTCCGGACGGTGAGCACGGTGTCGGGAGAGCGTGACCGCACGCTGGAGTAGAACTCGTGATCCGAGGCCCAGACGAGTTCGATACCCGGTAATCCGCAGACCGCCTCGGTTATCCGCTCGAATGCAACGGTTTCGGACAAGCCTTTGAACGACTCGCTGTCGGTGGCTACCAACGAGGCAATCACCTGGTTTTCGTGGTGCTTGAGTTCAGAGAGCTGGAAGTCCCCGACACTCATCGGCAGCTTGTCGTTGGTCGTTTGCGACCAATCGGCCACCGCCTCTCGACCGTCTTGCGCACTCCCGCAGGCCGCAAGGCCGATTGCGGCAACCAATAACAGCATCGCACTCGAAGAATGACAGGCATTGGTTTTCATTCGAACGACCTCCTCGTGGTGAGTGAATGAGATTAACAAGCAAAGACGGATCCGGGATGTGCAGCCTTAACAGTTCTAAAAACCCGCGACGCCGGATCGACCCTGCCGTGAAGGCAGCCTGATCGGCTGCCCCATGACGGTTTGCACATTACGGCTTGGGTCCGGACGCCGCTCGCCGGAACGCCCAGACCGCCATCGCCAGGCTGACCAGCGCCCCGAACCCGAAAAACACGCGACCGATGAGGATATTCATGTCCTCAGGCAGCCAGGCCACCCCTCCGGAAAATCCCGCGTCCGAACTGAATACGGACACCCAGACGCCGAGGCTGGCGAAAATCAACAGCATGACACCGGCCATCAGGTCGTTGGCCCGGCCGTATCGGGTCAATAAAATCATGAAGCCCGCCATGATGAAGGCCGAGCCGACACCGGCCGCGACCCACAGGGGCGTCGCGGTGTCGGACTCCTCAAACGTCACGTAGCCCAGGCAGATGGCGATCGGATAGCTTCCCGCGACAAAGCAGATGACAGCATAAAACCATCGTGCCCGGACACTCAGCGTATTAATGTGTCTCGTCTTTGGCATTCCGGCAGCCCTCTCAAACCCTTCTCTGTACGACGGTGCGCACGAAGACGGTACGCGAAAAAAAGGCACCCGCGGGTGCCTTTCTCAAACACGAGACCCGCCAGCGTCGAGCTTACGGTTTGTCACCCGGCGAACGCATTTCAATGCTGCCGTTGAAGGTTGCACCCTCATCGATCGCAACTTTCGGCGAAATAATGTTACCCGTCACCTGCCCGCTCTCGCGAATCGTTACGCTGACCGTCGCGGCCAGGTCGCCCTCGACACGACCTTCGATAAATATCTTGGTCGCGTTCACGTTCGCCAGCAGCGAACCCTTGGGCTTCACGGTCAGGCAGCATTTACCCTGGTTGACGGTACCTTCGACCTTCCCTTCGATCACCAGGTCTTCACCGGCTGACAGTTCACCCTTGAAGTGCAGGGTTTCACCGATCACGGAGACCGGGGCTTTGTCATCGTCCGGCTGGTTGCGCACGGAGTTGGGAACATCCTTGAGGGCGATCACCTGGGAGTCGGTCAGGCGTTCATTGTCCTCGCCGAGCATTGGCCGCTTCATGATTTCTGTATCAGACATGTCGATCCCTCCGGTTAGGCGGCGTCAGCCGGGCTTTTGTCATCACCCTGTTTCTTGGCAGACGACTTCGATTTACTCGGTTTCTTGTCGGCCTCGACTTTTGACGAAGCATCGTTGGCCGCTTCGGCTTTGGCAGGCTTGGGTTGTTCGGCTACCGCCGGGTCGGAGTGCATGTCGATCTTGCCGTTGAACTTGGCGCCCTCGACCAGCGAGACGTTCGGGCTGACAATGTTGCCGTTGATCTTTGCGGACACGCGCACCTTGACGCACTTGCTGCCACGCAGATCGCCTTCTACACGACCCTCGACCGCGATGTACTCGGCGGACACGTCAGCTTTCACTCGACCACCCTCGCCGATGGTCAGGCTGGAGGAATGCTTGATGGAACCTTCAACCTCACCCTGAATGAGCAAATCCTCATCCGCAGTCAGATCACCTTTGAACTTCAGTGTGGGGCCCAGAACCGACGAGTTCGCGGTACGGGTCGTGTCGTACGGATTGCTCATATTTCCCTCCTTGGATAGTGCCGAAACGGCAAGCTGGTCAGTCAGCGCCATATATAGTGGAACCAGTTCACAAAAAGTGCGGTGACTGAATTCACACTTTGCCGGCTGATCGATGGGGATTTACGCAATCCCGCCACCGCAGCGGCGGTAAACGGGGACGGCAGGCGTCGAGGGAGAAGGCCCGCTCACGCGAACCGCGGCCCGGGCGGCATTGTCAGGCGGGGGCTAGGCGCCACCCGATGTTGTCGATACAATATAACGAGCTAAAGCGTTAACCAGAGACCACACCGTGAAACCCGAAATCCACCCCGAATACCGCGACGTCCTGTTCCACGATACGACAGCTGACGTCTACTTCCTCGTCGGCTCGACGGTCGCCACGACCGAAACCGCTGAGTACGAAGGGGAAACCTACCCGTACATGACCATCGATATTTCCAGCGCATCGCACCCGCACTACACGGGCAAACAGCGCGTATCGCAGAACGACGGCCGCATCGCCAAGTTCAACCAGCGCTACAAGCGCTCGTAATACCCTCTGACGAGGATGGCCGCAGACAGCGGCCGTCCCGCTCAGGACGATCGCGCCATCCCGGCGCCCGCGCCCTGAACGCCCCGATCGCTTACTCCTCCACCGCCTTGCGAAAGTCCCAGTCCATCTCCGCCGCGAGGTAGGCGAAGGCCGCGTAGGCAGCGACGTTCTGGTTAAAATTCGCCGGGTCGATCTTGTCGAAGGTGTCATCCGGCGTGTGGTGAAGGTCGAAGTAATCCCAGCCGTTCTGCCTGGGTGTCACCACCGGCACACCCAGGCGCGGGAGCATGGAGATGTCCGGTCCACCGGAGGCAAGGTTATGGCCGGGGGCAATGCCGAGCGGCTCAAGTACCTTCTGAATCGCGCGCCCGTAGGGCAACGCAGCCTCTCCGAAGCGCGTTTCGAAGCGCCAGATCTTGTCCGCCCCGAAATCACTCTCAGCGGCAAGGACATGCTGGTCCATCTCGTCGACGTGGCGCTCTGCATAGGCAATCCCGCCGAGGAGACCGACCTCCTCCGCGCCGTACAACACGACACGGATAGAGCGTCGCGGCGCTTCGTCGAGCGACAGGATCAGGTGCGCAGCACCGACGACGATACCGCAGCCGGCACCGTCGTCCACGGCACCGGTGCCGAGATCCCAGCTGTCGAGATGACATCCGAGCAGGACGACCTCCTCCGGTCGCTCTCGACCGACGACTTCCGCAATGACGTTGCCGGACTCCGCCTCCGGCCGGGTCTCAACCTGGATATCCAGCTTTACAGTCACGGGACCGATAGCCAGCAGCCGCGTCAACTGCTCCGAGTCCGGCGGAGACAGGGCCGCGGCCGGCCCGTCACCGACGGCTGCACCGCGCGCCATCATGCCCGTGTGCGCAAACCGCCGCTCCTGCGTCCCGACCGAGCGAATCAGGCAGGCCACGCCGCCTTTTTCACTGGTCGTCGTGGCGCAGTTGCGCCGCTTGCGCACGGCCATGCCGTAACCGGTGCCGTCCTGGGTACGGGTCATTTTCTCGTCGATGAACACAATCTTGTCAGCGACGACATCCGGGCTCGCCGCACGCAGTTCGTCCATGCTTTCAAAGCGGATCACCGGTGCCTCGACGCCACCGGGCGGCGTGGACGTCGAACCGCCGAGCGCGGTGATCACCAGCGGTTGCGGAGCGGGTGCCACGATGCTGGCCTGGTCCACACGACGTGCCCAGAACGGAATATTGAACGGCTCAGTGCGAATGTTGGCAAAACCGAGTTCGGCGAGCTCCCGGGTTGACCACTGTCGCGCTCGCGCTTCCGCTTCGGAACCCGCCAGTCGCGGGCCGACCTCGGTGGTGAGATCACGGACAAACGCATAGCCAACGGTGTCATCCAGGCCCTGCTGGATCAGCTGAGTCACGGTGTCGCGGACCGGTGTCGGGATGTCGGCCGCGTCCTGGGCGTGGGCGAGCGAAGCCAGCACGAAAACGCCGGCGAGGCTAAGTCTGAGCATCGATGCTCTCCTGTTAAAGGGTGTCTTTAGGATCAGTCGGCAATTCGACGCCGGAAAGCGGCCACTGTCAGTCGTCGTCACGGCGCGCATCGCGTTTGTGCCTGAGTACCAGCACGACCATCAACGCTGAGGTCAGCAGGGTGCCGAGTACGATCAGCAGGATGCCGGCCAGCGTGTGCCCGTTGACGATCAGCACCGCGCCGCCGGCGAAAACCAGGAGCTCGGCGATGGCGATCAGCGCCAGCTTGTAGAGTTCGTTTCGCTTCACCGTTTGCCAGCCGAGACGCTCCGCGCTGTCAGCGGTTCTGCCGGTTCTCGATCAGGTCGTCGACAACACTCGGGTCAGCCAGCGTCGAAGTATCGCCGAGCTCGCCGTACTCGTTCGCGGCAACTTTGCGCAGAATGCGTCGCATAATCTTGCCAGACCGGGTTTTCGGCAGGCCCGGCGCCCACTGAATCAGGTCCGGTTTCGCGATCGGGCCGATCTCCTTGCGCACCCACTGCTGCAGTTCGCCCAGCAACGCGTCACTGGAATCAACGCCTTCCATCAGGGTGACGTAGGCATAAATGCCCTGCCCCTTGATGTCATGCGGGTAGCCGACAACCGCAGCTTCGGCAACGCTGTCGTGCGACACCAGCGCAGATTCGATCTCCGCGGTGCCCATACGGTGCCCCGAGACGTTCAGCACGTCGTCAACGCGGCCGGTGATCCAGTAATAGCCGTCTTCGTCGCGCCGGCAGCCATCGCCGGTTGTGTAGACGTTGCTGAAGGTCGAGAAATAGGTGTCGATGAAACGTTGGTGATCACCGTAGACCGTGCGCATCTGGCCGGGCCAGCTGTCCGTGATGACCAGGTTGCCCTCCGCAGCACCTTCCAGCGCCGCGCCGTCGTTGTCGAGGACCGCGAGCTGGATGCCGAACATCGGCTTGCTCGCCGACCCGGGTTTCAGGTCGGTGGCGCCGGGCAGCGGCGTGATCATGATGCCGCCGGTCTCGGTCTGCCACCAGGTATCGACGATCGGGCAGCGGCTGTCGCCGACCACTTTGTAGTACCACTCCCAGGCTTCCGGGTTGATGGGTTCACCGACCGAGCCGAGCAGGCGCAGGGTCTCGCGTGATGTGCGCTTGACCGGTTCGTCGCCCTCGCGCATCAGCGCGCGAATCGCGGTCGGTGCGGTGTAGCAGATGTTGACCTGGTGCTTGTCGCAAACCTGCCAGAAACGCGAGGAATCCGGATAGTTCGGAACGCCCTCGAACATCAGCGTGACCGCGCCATTGGCCAGCGGGCCGTAGACGATATAGCTGTGACCGGTGACCCAGCCGACGTCGGCGGTGCACCAGTAGATGTCACCGGGGTGGTAATCAAACACGACTTCATGCGTCAGCGAGGCGTAGACGATGTAGCCGCCAGTGGTGTGCAGCACGCCCTTGGGCTTTCCGGTCGATCCCGAGGTGTACAGGATAAACAGCGGATCCTCCGCGTTCATTTCCTCGCAGGGGCAGTCGGAGTCGACGGTTTCCTCAAGCTCGTGCAGCCAGTGATCACGACCGTCGACCATGTTGATGTCGGCCCCCGTGTTTCTGACCACCAGCACTTTTTGCAGCGATTCCACGTCCGGCTTGTCGGCTGCGGCATCGACGTTTGCTTTCAGCGGAACCGTCCTGCCGCCCCGCAGGCCCTCATCCGCCGTGATGATGATATTCGAGCCGCAATCGTGCACGCGGCCGGCCAGGGCGTCCGGTGAGAAGCCGCCGAAGACAACGGAGTGAATTGCACCGATGCGCGCGCAGGCGAGCATGGCAACGGCCGCCTCGGGAATCATCGGCATATAAAGGGTGATGCGATCGCCCTTCTGCGCACCGAGCGCTTTCAGCGCATTGGCAAATTTGCAAACCCGCGCGTGCAACTGGCGGTAAGTGATGGTCTCGTCGCGCGACGGATCATCGCCTTCCCAGATGATGGCGACATCATCCGCCTTGGTCTCAAGATGACGATCCACGCAGTTGTAGCAGACGTTCAGTGTGCCATCCGCAAACCACTGGATGTGCAGGTCGTCCTTCGCGTAGCTGACGTCCTTGACCTCGGTAAACGGCTTGATCCAGTCGATCCGTTCAGCCTGCTTCGCCCAGAACGCCTCGTTGTTCTCGACGGACTCGCGATACAGGGCGTCGTACTGATCCTGGTTCACCAGCGCCCGTGCGCGTACCTCGTCGCTGACCGGATAGATGTCACTCATCTCAAGAATCCCCTTGTTGTGTTAATCAGCCCGCTCCCCGGGCCAGCAGTTTCCTGGCCTGCACGTAGTGCGGCCGATCCAGCATACGTCCGTCGAACGACAACGTCCCCACGCCCGGGTTGGCGTCAAACAGCTCGACGATGCGTTGGGCCTCGTCGAGTGCCGCCTGCGACGGTGTAAATGCCGCCTGGATAACATCGACCTGGTCCGGATGAATGGCGAGCATGCCGGTAAAGCCATCACGCGCAGCATTCGCCGCATACCGTGCCAGTCCTTCGCGGTCGCGGAAATCCGTAAACACCGTATCTATCGCTTCGACCGACGCATTGTGTGCGGCAAACAGGCACAGCGAGCGAGCCATCTGGTAAGGCGGAAGCCATTCGCCGTCGGCGTCACGGTTGGCGCTGGCACCGAGTTCGGCGCTCAGGTCCTCCGCGCCCCACGACAGGCCGTAGAGCCGCGGCGAGGCACCGCGGTAGTCGCCCAGCGAAAACAATGCGCGGACGCGCTCGGTGCATAAGGCCACGATGCGTGTGCTGCCTGCATCGAGACCGTTCTCGGCTTCGAGGCGATGCAGCGCATCGGACAGCGTCCGAACATCATCCGGGCTGTCGGGTTTTGGCAGCACGATACCGGCAGGTGCGGACGGCATCACGGCAGCGAGATCGTGCATGGCATCAGCGCTTGAGATCGGGTTGATGCGCACCCAGGCGTTGTCGCGACCCGCCAGAAACTCTGCGCTCAGGCCACGAGCAGCGGTTCGCGCCTCCGGCGCCACGGCGTCCTCGAGATCGACAATCAGGGCATCGACGTCGATTCCGTCAGATTTGGCCAGTTTTCGCTCGCTGTCGCCGGGTACGAACAGGAAACAGCGCATATCAGGCCTTTTTCATCATCAGCGCGCTGCGTTTGCAGCTGCCGACGAGTTCGTCGTGCTGGTTGTAGGCGCGATGCTCGAAAATGATGATGCCGTTGTGCGGGCGCGACCGGCTTTCGCGCAACTCCAGCACCTCCGTTTCAACCCGGAGGGTGTCGCCGTGGAACAGCGGCTTCGGGAAACGCACCTCGTCCCAGCCCAGGTTGGCGACGGTTGTCCCGTGTGTCGTGTCGTTGACTGAAATACCCACCATCAGTCCGAGTGTCAGGCAGCTGTTGACCAGAACCTGGCCAAACTCAGACGCCTTCATCGCTTCGGCGTCCAGGTGCAAGGCGGCCGGATTGTGCGTCATCGTCGTGATAAGCACGTTGTCTGTTTCGGTGATGGTGCGGCGTATCGGGTGAGAGATCACCTCCCCGACGGTGAACTCTTCGAAATATCGACCGGGCATGTCATTTTGGTTCTTAAGCCTCGATGTGGGAATAATAGAGGCCGCCAGACCCACTTGCACGTGTCGGCGTGTTCGCCGGCTTAGATTTGGAGATCTCGATGCCCCTCAATCGACGCGAATTCGCCCTCGGCGCCCTTGGCGCAGTCACCGCTTCAGGTCTTGCCAGCGCCGGCACAACAGCCGGCAAGCTGCTGCACCGCCCCATCCCCTCCAGTGGCGAAATGATCCCGGTGATGGGGCTTGGCACCAACCGCTACAGCGTCGACGAGTCGGCGCAAGCGCGTGCGCCGCTAAAAGCGACACTCGCGCGTTTTCACGCCTTGGGTGGCGGCATGATCGACACCGCTCCGATGTACCGACGCTCTGAGGCCGTGTTGGGCGACCTGCTTGGCGAGCTCGGAATCTATGACGAGATCTTCATGGCGACGAAGACCGATCGCGACGCAGAGGCTGAAACACGCCCGCAGATGGAACGCTCACTCGTTCGACTCAAATCGGACAACGTGGACCTGATGCAGATTCACAACCTGAAGGGATGGAAGCACACCATCCCGATGCTCAACGAGTGGAAAAAGGAAGGTCGCATTCGTTACACCGGCATCACGACCTCTCGCAGTCGGCAATACGACGAGCTCGAAACCATCCTGAAGGCGCATGACCTCGACTTTCTGCAGATCAACTATTCGCTGGAGCAGCGCGAATCGGCCGAGCGCCTGTTACCGCTGGCTGAGGACCGCGGCGTCGCGGTGATCATCAATCGGGCATTCGGTGGCGGACGCATCTTCGACGCCGTCGGCGACACGGCACTGCCCGACTGGGCAACGGAATTTGGCTGTGAGAGCTGGGCACAATTCCTGTTGAAGTACGCTCTGTCGCACCCGGCCACCACGGTGGTGATTCCGGGAATGACCAAGGCGCGCTATGTCGACGACAACTTCCATGCCGCCATGACCCGCATGCCGGACGCGGCCGAGCGAAAGCTGATGGAGGCGTTCTACGACGCGCTCTGAGCGCGCTCAATAGCCTCGGTGATCAGCTGTTTGGCGACATCGGCACCCTGCCAGTCACCGATGCGAACCCACTTGCCCGGCTCCAGGTCTTTGTAGTGCTCGAAGAAGTGTTCGATCTGCTGCAGCGTGATGTCGGGCAAGTCCGAGTAGTTGCTCATCTGGTCGTAGCGCTTGGTGAGTTCGGGTGACGGCACGGCGATGATTTTTTCATCCTGTCCGGCGTTGTCTTCCATGATCAGTACGCCGATCGGCCGAACATTGATGACGCAGGCCGGCGCCAGCGCACGTGTGTTACAGATCAGTACGTCGATCGGGTCGCCATCGTCCGACAGGGTGTGAGGCACGAAGCCGTAATTGCCCGGGTACGACATCGGCGTGTACAGAAACCGGTCCACAACCAGCGTACCGGCATCCTTGTCCAGCTCGTATTTGATGGGCTGGCCACCTACCGGCACTTCAACGATGACGTTAACGTCGTCCGGCGGGTTGTTTCCGATGGTAATGGCGTCGATGCGCATGGCGGCGGTTCCGTGTCTTGGGAGCGGGGGCGCCGATTATAGCCAATTCGCCGAAATCGCAGGTCGGCGCCGGCGTGGATTCGGTAACAGCTTGTATCGCGCCCGGGTCAGGCGCGATCAGAGACGAAGCCGCCAACCGCCTGGTTGAAGACCAGCGTGACGAATGACAGACCGCAGATCCAGTAGTGGTTCATACCGCGTGCCTGCTGGCTGGCGTTGCGCACCAGCGCGACGGCGTCCAGCTGGGCACAGCGTACCCGGACGCGCTGATTCGGCACCAACTGTTCGGTGGTCATGATACGCATGCCGTTGAGCGAGATATCTTCGCTGCGTGCAGGTAACGGCCGCGTCTGCGGCCAGCCGGTGAATAACTCGATCTCCTGCTGCTTCGCGATTCGCGGCACTGAGCGGGCGTCATTTTGCTCAAACCGCTGCTGCTCGGCGATCGCCAGCGGACTCTTGCAGACGACGCATCGGGCATCCGCAAATATCGACCGACCGTGATCGTGCGGCATGCAGCAAAAAATGCATTCACGGTACGGGTCCAGCGGGCGCGGTGGTGGTGGCGGGGGTTCGGGTAGCGGTAGATCCTCGTCGAGACCCTGCCGGGTGACGTCTCGCGGCGGCAGGTCGGCATCGTACTCGGCTCGGCGATCCGGATCGGTCAGCGTCGCGTGTGCCTCGTTGATCATTGCAGCAACGACCGAGTCTCCACCGAGATCCGGGTGCATCTTCAGCCGTTGCATCAAGGTCCGGTAGCTCGCCTTGATGACCTCCGTCGGTGCGTCCCGGCTGACGTGAAGCAGCTCGTAGAAATCACGCTTGTCGAGGCCATCCTTGCTCATTTCGACGCCAGCAGTGAACGAACCTTGTTACGCA
>JBCDJX010000019.1:0-42743 GCA_038747355.1 Pseudomonadota bacterium
AGAGGGGGCTCCGACGCGACGTGCCAAAGCCGCAGTTTAGGCGGTCTCGGCGGCGCGAAGACGTGCAAAACCCCAATGGTTACAAGTCGATACAGTCAGCTCTCCACGGCTTCGGGGAGCGCCGGACGGGTCTCGGATTCAGTGCAGAAGTCGCGGTTCCGGATCGGCGTAGGGCATCGGCGCGTGCCCGAGTCGAGCACGTTGCGCAATCGGTTCGACAGGCTGACGGTCCGCGAGTCGACCGACGATTTTTCGGAGTTCCGGGATCAGCAGGCGCACGGTGGTCGTTGGCACGATGCTTTGCAGGCTGGCGTGAGCGGCCCAGGGGTCGGCGTGACTCAGCGCGTGCAAAGCCAGCAGCAGCGCCTGCTCATGCGCCGACCGGGCCGGATAGTCGGGTTGGTGAAGGTCGATTTTCTCGGTCGTCGACGCGAGCACCAGGTCCCAGAACGTCATCAGCGGGCAGAGCAGCCAGCCCACACCGTATCCATCGACTTCCGTTTCAATCTGTTCGAGCGTCGGAGATCCCGAGGTCAGATGAAAAACATAAAATCGGGACACACCGACGATCAGCTTTTCGGGGCACTGAACATCGGGTTTAGCGTAGCGCATGGCTTCACTGCTGCGGTTGGTGCACAACGTTCCATCTCCTGGTGATTACCCTGTGCACGCAATATAGGAAATCTGGAGCCAAATGTAAATGATTCTCATTTACATTTTGTGACGCAATTCCGGGCGATTGCCGTGCCGACGAAACACGATGCGACGCGAGTTTTACAGTCTCGGCAGCGACGCCAGCGGAAGTTACATTTTGTATCTATTCCGGGTTTGACACAGGTTCCCCGGTGCGGTCCCATAGCGCTCGTTATTAATACCGTCAGGAGCGGTGAGCCATGAAACTAAGTCCTACGAAAACCCTGACCCTGGTCACCCCTTTGTTCCTGCTCGTTGCGTGCGGATCGGGTGCGGACGACGCATCGATGGCGGCCAAAGAGGCAGCCGCAGCACCCGCCGAGGAAATGGCTGACGCTACCGAAGCCGCTGCTGCTGAGAGCATGGACGCAATGCCTGCCGCTGACGATATGGAAAGCGCCGCCGAGTCGATGGTGGACGATATGGAAAGCGCTGCTGAATCGATGGCGGACGACGCTGCCGCCGCGGTTGAGACGATGGCAGAAGAAACGATGAGTGACGGCGGTGCCGAAGCCTCGTCGGCCGCTGCCGGGTCGGCGTGTGAGCTCGCCATCGAAGTGGGCGATGCCTTGAAGTTCAGCACCAATTCTCTGTCGGTGTTATCCAGCTGCAGTGAAGTCACGCTGACGCTGACGCACACCGGAAACCTCCCCGCGACGGCGATGGGCCACAACTGGGTCCTGATGCCGGCCGGCGCTGTCACCGACATCGCAACCGCCGGCATGGGTGCCGGTGCCGCGGCCAACTACGTCCCGGAAGATGATCGTATCGTCGCTGCCACCAACATCATCGGCGGTGGCGAGTCGACCAGCGTCACGTTCTCGCTGAGCGACCTGGAAGCCGGCACGGATTACGCCTACGTCTGCACCTTCCCGGGCCACTGGTCAGTCATGCGCGGCACGTTCACCATCGAGTCATGAACGGCAACACAAGCCAGTTAAGAAACGGCCCTTTTCGGGCCGTTTTTTTTGCCCGGGAAAGGGTCGATTCTCGTCTGCGAGCGCAGTCGCGATTTTCGACAGATTGGCCGCGCGATTGATGCTCGGATGAACGCCCCCATGTCCGCGGCATACCGTCAATGGAGATCAACACGATGAGCACCAACCCGATAGGCCTTGTCGGACTCGGCAAGATGGGCGGAAACATGGCGCGGCGCCTGCTGGCGAGCGACATATCCGTGGTCGGCTATAACGACGACGCTGCGGCGGCCGGTGGACTGCTCGAGCTCGAAAATTTTGAGCTGGCTGCGTCTCTTGCAGATCTCGTTGAACGTTTACCGTCGCCTCGTGTGGTCTGGCTGATGCTGCCCGCCGGTACCGTTACCGACAGTGTGATCGAGTCACTACGCCCGCTGCTGAATGCCGGCGATGTCCTCGTCGACGGTGCCAACTCGTATTACAAAGACTCACAGTCCAACGGACTCGCTCTTGCAAACGACGGCATCGAATTCGTCGACGCCGGTGTTTCCGGCGGTGTCTGGGGTCTCGAGAAAGGTTACACATTGATGGTCGGTGGCAGTGAGTCGGCCTTTGCGGTCGTCGAGCCTTACGTTCGCGCACTGGCTCCGGCGGCTGACCGCGGCTGGATTCACACCGGTGCTGTTGGCAGCGGACACTTCGTCAAGATGATTCACAACGGTATCGAGTACGGCATGATGCAGGCCTATGCCGAAGGTTTTGCCCTGATGCGTGGCCACCGGGACTTCGATCTGGATGTCGCCGACATTGCTGAAACCTGGCGTCACGGCAGTGTCGTCCGCAGCTGGCTCCTGGACCTGACGGCGGACGTCCTGGCAGGCGACGCTGAGCTGGACGATGTGGCGCCCTACGTGGCGGACTCCGGTGAAGGTCGGTGGACGGCGCTGGAGGCGATCGAGCAGGGTGTACCCACGCCGGTTATGAGCCTCGCACTGATGGCGCGCTTCGCGTCACAGGGCAAGCAGGATTATTCCGCGCGTCTGCTCGCGATGATGCGTAACCAGTTCGGAGGTCACGCGGTCAAGCGTGAGGATTAATCCCTTTTGCCAGCTCCTCGGCGAGAAAGTCGAAAACCGTTCGGATACGTCGGCTGGTTTTTAGCTCCCGGTGAGCCGCGAGCCAGAGTTCGCCCATCAGCGGCGCCTGGTTCTGCAGACAGCGGCTGACGCCGGTTTCGGAGTCGCCGATGGGCGCTGGCATCACACCGATGCCGACACCGGCTTTGACCAGTTCCCAGTGCACAAGGTGGTTTTCGGTCCTGACCGGAAACCGGTCGAGAGTCAGTTGTATGCCGACTCGACTGTAGGCCTCGATGAGTTGCTCATTCTGGTCAAAGCCGATGAAATTGGCATTGCTGAAGCCTGCCGGCGTTGTCGGATTGCCCAGACGCTGAAGGTAGTCCGGCGACGCGTACAGAAAGTGGGGAATGTCGCCGATTTTTTTCGCGATGAGATCCGACTGGGTAGGGCGGTAGGAACGAATGGCGATATCCGCTTCGCGCCGTTTCAGATCGCTGGTGGAATTTGACGCAAGAATTTCAACGTCCAGTCCCGGCTGTTGGTCGCGCAGTTTGCGAACCAGCCGCGGCACGCCAAACGCCGCCATCGCCTCCGTAGCCGTCACCGTAACGGTGCCGCTGACATCATCGTATCGCCCGGACGCCGCCAGCGACAGTCGATTGGCGGCCTCGCCCATGGTCCTGACATGCTGCAGCAGCGCCGTGCCAGACTCCGTCAATGCCAGGCCACGAGGCACGCGTTCAAACAGCGTCACGCCCAGTTCTTTTTCCAGCGCATCCACTTGTCGACCCAGGGTCGGCTGAGACAGCTTGAGCGCGCGCGCTGCCGCCGACAGTGATCCCTCTTCGGCCGTTACAAGAAACGCCCGTGCCTTGTTCCAGTCAAATTCGATGGCTCGCCAATCCATGCAATTTTGAATAGTTTATCTGCAAAAATAGGCATTCTACAGCGAAAGGTGAATAGATAAATTACGCGCCGTTCCCTGCCGGATCGGATGTGTCCCCCGCAAACCGGTCTGGCGGGGCCTTTTGTGTTCAGGAGTGAATGATGAAACTGGCCATACCGGTTTTGGTCGTAACCGCGGGGCTGCTTGCCGTCGACGGAAGAGCGGCAGATTGTGAGGTCGAACGAATTCGCGAGACCGTCACCGCTTACCTCGACGGTACGTCCAAGGGCAAACCCGAACAGGTTCGCGATGCCTTCCTGCCGTCACTGGAAGTCCAGTACCTCGGTGAGCGGGATGTGCTGTTACGCAGGACTGCTGAAGACTATATCCGTCGCATCGAACCGGGTGTTTCGGTACCGAGAGAGGGCCGAATCGTCAGTATCGACACGACCGGAAAAGCGGCGGCGGTCAAGGCAGAGATTCTCTGGAATGGTCGTCGCTACACCGATTACATGCTGCTGCTCAAGGTTGAAGGGAAGTGGCGAATCAGCAATAAGATTGCTGTCTGGGAGATGATTTATGAGTAACGCGATTCCGTTTTGGGACCGAAACGCGGCCGGCTACGAAAAACGACCGGTCGCCGACCCGGATTCTTATCAAACCAAGCTGGAGGTGACCCGTCGGTTTCTCACTGACACGTCACGCGTCCTCGAAGTGGGGTGCGGAACCGGTTCGACAGCGATTGCGCATGCGCCCCATGCTGGCCATATCCTGGCGACAGACCTGTCCGGGAAGATGCTCGAATTCGCACAGCAAAAAGCCGACGACGCCGATGTGAGAAACGTCGAGTTTCGACAGGTTTCGATCGAGTCGATCGACGAGTTCGACTTCGACATGGTGATGGCGCACAGCTTGCTGCACCTGCTTGAAGACAAGGAGATCGCGATTCGGAAGATCTTCAGAATGCTGAAGCCGGGTGGTGTGTTTGTGTCGAGCACCATTTGCCTCGGCGAAACACACGCCTGGCTGTGCTGGATCGCCGGTCCGGCGAAGTTGCTGGGGCTGTTTCCCTTGATCCGGTTTTTCACCGGCGACCAATTGCGCGAGAGCATCACCAGCGCCGGTTTCGCCATTGAGTACGACTGGCAGCCGGGGCCGAAGAAGGCGCTCTTCCTGATCGCTAGGCGACCGGAGGCGCCGGAATAGCCGGCGGTTTTCGATGCAACCCCTTCGCCCTGTCCAGGTCCAATCCACCAGGGTGAAGGGAGAGTCTCCATGAGCAGAGCCGCAATCGCTCTCGCGACGCTGCTGTCGTTTTCGTCGACGGCAGCGCATGAAAACGCGTCGACCGCACACTACCTGGCGAACGCCGGTGTGGTGGTCACGCACGGTGAAACACAAGTGGCCTTCGATCCGCTGTTTCGCAACACCTTTGATCGTTACGATCCGGTGCCCGATGCCCTGGAAAGCGCATTGGTGTTCGGTGAACCGCCTTTTGACTCCATCGACGCGGTGTTCATTTCTCACTACCACAGTGACCATTTCGACCCTGCGCTCATTCTCGCGTGGGCCGAAACCAATACCACGCTGGACGTGTATGCGCCGACACAGGCTGTCGACGGCATCCTCGCGGTTCGAACGCCTGCCGAGTCGGTGCAACAGCGGATCCACGCCATCGCTATGCAGCCGGGTGATGCTCCGCGCGAGATCGTCTCCGGCGAACTGGTAATCGAGGTCATTCGCATACCGCATGCCGGCTGGCCGAATCGCATGACCGATGTCGAGAACCTCTCGTTTCGGGTGACCTTGTCGGGTGCTACCACCGTTGTGCATCTCGGCGATGCCGACGACAAACGCGTTCACTTCGATAAACAGGCGGATCATTGGGCGGCGCGCGACAGTGACCTTGCTATGCCACCGTTCTGGTTTTTCCTGCACGACGAAGGGCGCCAGATCGTCGATGAGACGCTCGAGGCCGTACTCACGATCGGGGTGCATGCGCCGGCGACGTTGCCGGACAGTGCCGCGGACCGTGAAGCGAGATTCGACGGTCGTGATGTGTTCACCCGGCCGGGTGAAACGCGAGACATTCCGCCGCGCTGAAAGGCCTGGCCGACGCGCCCCGGGGCGACGTCGCCACCGACCGACAGGACACGATGGACGGCCGGATTAGAAAACGTCCGGCGGCCAATCCGTTACGGCGCAGGAATATCTGCTAACCTCGCTGCCTTTTTCGGGCAGGGAAGGCCATGTTTCGCAATCTTCGTTTCTACGCATTCAACATCGACTGGCCGTCCAGTGAAGAGCAACTCTCGGACCTGCTGGAACAGGCGGGCTTTACGCCTTGCGGTCCGTTGACCGATCGCAGTTCCGGCTGGGAGGCGGTGTTCCCGGATACCAGTGAGCTGCTGGCCAGGCGCCTGGCGGGTGCGGACCTCATGAAGCTTCGCAGTCAGTCGAGAATCCTGCCGGCGGCCGCTGTCGACGAAGCCTTACAGGCCAGGGTCGATGATTTTATCGCGCGCATGGGCGAGGCGCCGAGCACGCGTGAAAAGCGACGCATGAAAGCCGAGACGCGTGACGAATTAATGCCCAAGGCGATGCTGAAATCGGATCGTGTCTGGGGCTATGTGGATCTCAAGCTCAAGCTGATTGCTGTCGGTACGGCACAGGAGGCCATGGCAGAGCGCTTTCTGCGACGGCTTTCGGCCGCCTTTGGTTCACTCGACGTGCGGCCGCTCGGCTACAACACGCCGGTTGTGGATCTGCTGACCAAGGTGTTTCTCGGCGGTGCGCCCAGCCAGTTCGTCGTCGGGCGTGAGTGTCGAATGCAGGACCTTCGCGACCCCGCGTCCATCGTTCGCTGGAGTAATTTTGATCTGAGCGATCGCTCGATTCGGGATCACGTAGCCGGTGGTATGCGGCTGACGCACCTCGCGATCGAGTACGACAACGTCATGAGCTGCGTGGTCGACGAGAACGGCACGCTGACCAAATTGAAGTTCGTTGGCGCGGACGCCGACGCCGATGACAGCGATGATCCGCAGGCGCGACATGATGCTGAGTTCGCGCTGGTCAGTGGAACGGTGCGAAACCTGCTGCAGGATTTCGCCAAGCAGCTCGGCGGGTTTGCGACCGCCAGCGACGCCTGAGGACGACTAGCTGACTCTTGGCGGGTCCAGGTCCAGCACGAGCTGGTCCTTGCCATAGACCTTCGAGTCTCTGAAACCCATCGAGCGGAAGTAGGACTCATTCTCGATCTCACCGGTGTCGACGACGAGCTTGTTGATGCCGTGATCGACGAACACCTGTCGATTATCACGATAGAGGAAGCGACCCACTTTCTTGTCGGCGTATTGCGGTATCACGAACTCGATGATGATCTTCAACGTCGACTTGCCGGTTTTCTGACCCGCGAACACACCGGCGACCGCCATGTTGCGCAGCGACAGCAAAACGAGTGCGTCATCCGGAAGATACCCCGTGAAGCGCGGATACCAGCGTGTCACCAGGCCTTTGTGAAACTCGAGAAACTCGTGCAGGTAGGAGTCGTCTGCGCGGATCTCACGGGTTTTGAAAAAATCTCGCTGGATGTAGTGCTGTACCAGGTAGTAGACGTTGATGGCTGAGATCGCGAGGTTGACGGCGGCGACCGGCCAGGCTTCGATCACGTAACCATAAATTGCGAAGGTGATCGCGCCCGCCAGGTTGAACCACCGCAGTTTTGCGATGGAGCTCATCGACAGAGAGATAAGTACCAGCGCGGACGCGGCGTAGCCCAGCCACTCGATCAGAGGTATGTTCGTCAAAGGCGTCATTGTCGGCACGGAGTTTACGGTGTCGACCGTCTAAACCAAAGTGATCCGCTCACGATTAAGGGTGACGCCGCCGATGCTGACGACGCCACCCTGTCGATCGCTGCGCGACAAAGACCGCGCTCTACAGCTCGTCCGGAAACCTGCCGTCTTCGTCGGGATCGATGATTTCCGCCTCGCCCCACGGATAGTCGACCGGATCCGGTTCCGGGATTTCGTCCCAGATGGCGTCGAAGGGCGAGTCGTCGTTTCCGTCGGCGTCATCGCCATCGCTTGCGTCGGGCTCGCCGGACCCATCGGTTTCACCGTTGGACAGACATCGATGCGTCGGATCACTCGGTGTGGGGATCCGGTTCCAGTGCACGGAGCTGTCGACGGGGATGAAATCGGTCGCCATCGAACCGTTATATCGCGCCGATACGTCAAAGCCCATATGAACGCTAAGACCGACAAAGCCGCCCCAATGCAACGGTCGGCTTGACACCTGAATTTCAGCGCACTGCCCGCGACTGTTACAGGCAGGCAGCAGGATCGGCGTGTCGCGAACGCGCAGATAGCGGGTAAATTCGCCGCGCAGGTCGTTACCCTGCGGGGAGAAGTACAGGTAGTTAACAGCGGCGTGCAGGAAATGCAGCGTTCCCCGCGCGTCCCGGGACTGGTTGCTGATGTGGTACGGGTTGCCGTTGCGATCGCTGATGTTTCGTGTGGTCTGAATACCCGTCATGTCGTTGCGGCAGGGTGGCTGCTGCGCGTCAGCATTCGACAGCGCGAGCAGGCCGATCAGGAGGATTCGAGTTTTCATTTGAATCCCTCTCCGACGAGCTTCAATCGAACCTGTTCGACCTCGCGACGGGTGGCGTCGGCAAGCGCATCGAGCCGCTTGAAGTCGTCATAGCCACTCTCGCTCAGCACGGCTGCCTGGTAGGCGAGGGAGGCTCCGTCACTGGCGCCCAGTTCATAGCCGATTTTGATCCAGACGTAAGCGCGTTGAGCCGCTCGCAGATCGAGGTTCCCCGCGCGGTCGTAGGTGGCGCCCGTCGAGACACCACTGAACTGCCGGGTCATGTGGTAGGCGTAGGGGTCGCCGGTCAGGACAAAGCCCCGCGCGGCGTATTGCCGTGCTTGCTGCCAGTCGCTCTCACCCAGACGATGGGCCAGTACAATCGCGGCGGAACCGTCGAAGGCCGACAGCGTGCGAAGTTCCTCGTCGGTGTACTCCGCATAGTCGTGCAGTGCCACCGGCTCGTAACTGCAATTGCCCTGTCCGTCGCACAGTTCGCCCGGCATGAATTTCACGGCCTCACCGAACACCTGAAAGTCACTCAGATCGATGGTTGGCGGCTCTTGCGAATTGCCGATATCCGCGGTGTGCGGTGAATTCGTTGGTGCCGGATGTACCGCCTCAGGGACTGTTACGGCGGCGCTGTTTAATGACTCAGGCGCGGTTGCCGTAGTTGGTTTGCCGTTCGGCCACAAGCCGACAATGATGACAGCCAGGATCAGTCCGGCGACCGCTCCAATGCGTATTCTCCTGCTCATAGATTTCCCTCTCTGTTCGCAGTCGTGTTTCCAAATCGCCCAACCCGTCCGGAACGTGGTCCAACCGGGGCGGACGCCCGGGTTAAACGTACTTACTCGGTGTCATGCAAACAGCTCGAGAATCCGGGCTAATCGTCTGGAATAGGGCGCATATGCACCGCTTGGAACGCGTTTCTGGGCCTAGTGGTAAATCACGGTAGACGCGGCTTGAGGCGTGTATATACAATTGCTGTAAGAACAACAAAAAGCCGGAAAAGCGAATCCGGAAAACCACCAGTACCAGTCCATTACGCCGAGAGGGTCGCGATGAGCAAGGGCGAGAAAAAGAAAAAGAAGAAGGATGCCCAGCTGGTCCTGCGACTCGATCGTGAGACCCGCGATCGTTTCAAAGACGCCTGCCAGGAGCTTGATACCTCGGCTGCGCGGGAAGTCCGCAAGTACATAAAACGCTTCCTGAAGCGCTACGATCGCGGCGATTTCGACGAATAAGCGTCAAGTCCAAGATATTCCTGAATAAACGTCCGGGCCGGTTCACGGCTGCCGGTTATTTTCTGTGATGCATTTAACATTACACAGTTACGCATTGTGTGTACTATCGCTGTTGCAAAGCTGTTTTTTAGATGTACAATGTATATACAAATTAACTACGCAAGGGCATCAGAATGAACAAGGCAAGCAGAGCAGCGGCTGCATTTGTCACCCTTTTCCTGCTGGGGGGCTGTGCAACTCTGGAGCCTGCAGACACAGATCGTGTCGCGTTTGGCACCTTCAACCTCATCTCCAATGGACATGAGATAACGCTGGGCGATGGCCCCGCACAACGCAATGCGTCGATCCATGTTCGGGATACGTTCAGACAGCACCTGTATTCCGGGCGCGTCGGTGACGATGGCCGTTTTGCCCTGTCGTTGCCGTCAGGGAACTACGTGATCGAGACGATCGCTTTCGAACATCACGGCGAAACGATTGAATCGCCGGCGAATTTCCGATTCAACGTCCCCGATGCATTGTCGAGCGTTTACATTGGCGCGGTCACCCTCGAAGCCACGCTGGACAGTGGCATCTACGGCGTGATCGGCACGGCAGACCGTTACACGATCAGTAACGAGTGTTCGGACGGCTGCGAGCGCGCTTTGAACGCGCTGGGTCTTCCGTCTGCAAAATCCGGCGTATCGCTGATGAGCTGGGACCACCAGATGGCGTCCAACCGCTAAGCATTCCCTTTTCCTGGGTAATCCGGGGGTACAGCCGCGGCTTTCGACCGCGGCTTTTTTTTGCCTGCGATCTCGCGGCAGGCCTCAAGCAGATCGCTTGCTGAACTATCGTGTTCGACGTGGCTCCAATACACTCAACAGCCCACCATGCATTGGAGCCATTCGTTTGACAGGGAGTCTCTCTCGTTACGGCCTCGTTTCGGCCTTGCTCCTGATCGCGGGTTGCGCATCGGTCGAACAGCCGCTGCCGGTGGTCGAACAGCCGACGATGGCGGCCGAGCTCGGCGGTGCCTGGGAGCGGGATTTCGCGCGTGACGATGATGTGAATGCGACCCTGCAACGGGCTTATCGGGTGCTCGCTCGGAGCCTGTCCGACCAGCAGCGTTACGGCGGTGCCGGACCGACCGGCCTGCCGGCCGGCGAAGCCCAGTCCCTGGTGGCGCTGGCGCGCCTGGTTGAACTGATCACCCGGCCCAGCGTGCTGAAGATTACCCAGACAGATGATCGTGTCCTGGTGCATCGAAAAGACGACTTTTCCTTGAGCTGCGACTTCAGTGCCCAAGGGACTGTCAGTGAACGCAGCGTCTTTGGCGCGGAGTACTGCGCCTGGCAGGGCACCGACCTCGTCTCGCTGAATGTGTTGCCCGGTGGCCTTCGTGTGGAGCACCGGTTCACCGTATCAGACGACGGACATCGGATGCGCGTCATAACGACGGCGTCGGCGCCACAAAGCCGAACACCGTTTTCGCTGCGGCGTTTTTACAAAAAGTTTGAAGAGCCCGCGCCGGCTTATGACTGCGTCGAAACCTTCAGTATGAAACGCGTCTGCAGTACGAGTGAACTCGACCTGTGAGAGCCTCATTTTTGCTCCTGATGCTGCTGGCGCCCGCGGTATTTGCCGACGAACCGCTCTCGGTCGATGCCACGGTGCTGTTGTTCGACGATGGTCTCGCTGACGTTGCGCCGGACGACACGGTGTTCCCCGCCGTTCGCCGCGTCGAGGCTTTGCTGTGGAGCTACTCGCTGAGCCAGCAGCTGCGGGCCAGTGCGGCTTTCGACATTGTGCGGATCGCGGCGCGACCCGATGACCTGACTGAACTCACCGTTACCGGCAAGATCGCGATCTCCAATGGCCAGCGTATTGCCGTCGACATCGTTGCGCGAGACTCCCTGGGCAACGCGTGGTTGTCGCAGCGTTTCGAAGCGGAATCTGGAGATGACGATGCGTTGATTGCTGAGGTCGCTCGATCTGTTGAAGCGGAGGTCCTAGCGAAAGACACGGCCACCATTCGGCGCATACGCGAAGTTGCCTTGTTGCGATACGGCGTTCGACTCGCACCGACGGCGTTCGGGGACTTTTTAAGCGTGGACGAATCGGGTCGCGTCACCGTCGAACGCCTGCCATCGCGGGATGATCCGATGGTTGCACGACTGCAACGGGTTCGCGAAGCGACGTTTCTCGTCAGCGACGTGATCGACGAAAAATTCAGGGAACTGGGCAGCGAGATCAGCAACGTCTACCGCCTTTGGGGCGAATATCTGGCACAAAACCAGGACTACCAGCAGGAAAACCTGCGCCGCGCGGAAGCCAGCGACTCGCTGTACAAAGAGGGCACCTTTGAGGCGTACAAGCGCGTCTACGACGTCTATAAGTGGCACCGCCAGACGGTGCAGGAACAAGACAAGCTCGCCGTCGCGTTTGGCAACGAAGTGAATCCCCGGTTTGCGGGAATTGACGAGCGGGTCGAGGAACTGCTGACCTGGATGGACAGCAAGAACGCGGAGTGGTATCGGCTGCTCGAGGCCCTGTTCGAGGTAGAGACGCGCCGCGAAACCTTGTGAAAAGGGCAGGGAGAAGCCTGAGTCGGCCTCTCCCTGCGGATCGTACTCGCTAGTCGGCCTCGTGCGAAACCGGTGTCGTTTCAGTCAGGCCGAAAATCTTCAGGGCAAAGGCGTAATCGTGCGTGCGCTCCTTCATGCGCTCAAATCGCGCCGCGGAACCCGCATGACCGGCACCCATGTTCATCTTCAGGAAAAACGGTCCGCCCTTGGCCTCTTCACGCATACGCGCCACCCACTTGGCAGGCTCCCAGTAGGTAACCCGATAGTCGGTCAGGCCGCCGGTCGCCAGCAGCGGCGGGTATTCGATGTCGGAGCGGATGTTGTCGTACGGCGAGTACGCGGCAATGGTCGCGTACGCTTCCGGATCATTGATCGGATCGCCCCACTCAACCCATTCCGGCGGCGTCAGTGGCAGGCTTGCGTCGGAAATCGTGCTGATGACGTCGACGAACGGCACGGCCGCGATGGCACCTCCAAACAGGTCCGGACGCAGGTTCAGCGTCGCGCCGACCAGCAGGCCTCCCGCGCTGCCGCCGTAGATGACCGTTTCACCTTGTCGGCCGTAGCCCTTCTCCTGCAGCGCTTCGGCCGCGTTGGCAAAGTCAGAAAAGGAGTTCTTCTTCTTCTCGAGCTTGCCGTCGAGGTACCACTGTCGACCCTTTGCCGAGCCGCCGCGGATGTGTGCGGTGGCGTATACAACACCGCGATCAACCAGCGACAGCAGGCTAGTGCTGAACCAGGCCTGCATCGTTGCGCCATAGCTGCCGTAGCCGTAAAGCAGCAGCGGCGCAGAGCCGTCGATCGGCGTCGACTTCAGGCGCAGGACCGTAATCGGCACCTCGGCGCCATCGTCGGCTTTGATGAAAAACCGCTCAACCATGTACAGGTCCGGGTTGTGCCCGCTGGGTACTTCCTGTGTTTTGCGAAGTTCGCGCTCTTTCGAGTTCAGGTCGAAGTCAAAGACCTGGGATGGCGTGGACGGTGATTCGTAGGTGAACCGCAGGTTGCTGGTGTCGTACTCATAGCCGGAAGAAACGCCCAGGTTGTAAGCCGCCTCGTCGAAGTCGATTTCGTATTCGTTGTCGCGACTGTAGTCACTGACTACGATGCGCGGCAGGGCGTTATTCGTTTCCAGGCGGATTAGTCGGTCCTTCAGCGTCAGGAACTGGGTGACGTAGGTGCCGGCTTCGTACGGCAGCCAGTCTTCCCAGTTGTCGCGTCCCGGCTTGTCGATCGGCGCGCGGACAATTTTGAAGTCCACCGCATCGTCGGCGTCGGTGCGGATGTAAAAGTAATCGCCATTGTGCTCGACCGAATAGAGCTGGTCTTCCATGCGTGGCGCGATCATGGTCGGCTTCGTCCCCGGGGCGGCATCGGCACGCAGGAACTGGGTCTCCGACGAGTTGCCCTTGCCAACACCGATGAAGATGAATTCGCCACTCTGGCTCTTATCAACACCGAGGAAGTAGCTGTCGTCTTGCTCCTCGTACACCAGGATGTCGTCGGCAGGGTCGGTGCCGATGACGTGATGTTTCACGCGCTTCGGACGCTGGTTGTCGTCGCGCTCAACGTAGTAGACCGATTTTGAATCCGCCGCCCAAACGACACCGCCGCCGGTTGAAGGAATCGTTTCTTCGTACTCCTCGCCGGTTTCGACGATGCGAAAACGGATGTCGTAATACTCGGAGCCAAGACGGTCAATACCGTAAGCGATGAGGCTGTGGTCCGGACTTGGGCTGACCGAGGCGATACGGAAAAACTCTTCGCCTTCACCTTCGGCGTCGCCGTCGAACAGGATGCTTTCATCACCACCGTTTCTCGGCGTACGGACAAAGATCGGGTACTCGCCCCCTTCGCGATAACGCACGGCGTAGGCGTAGTCGCCGTATTTTGACGGCACCGAGCTGTCATCCTCTTTGATGCGGCCGCGCATCTCCTCGAAGAGCTGTTCGCGCAGTGCTTCCATGTCGTCGGTTGCGGCTTCGTAGAACAGGTTTTCGGCGTCGAGCTGCTCGCGGATCGGGTCGTCCAGCGTGCTCGGGTCGCGCAGCACCTCCTGCCAGTCTTCGTCACGCATCCAGGCGTAATTGTCGACGCGCTTGATGCCGTGTTGCTCAATCTCAACCGGGATCTTTGCCGCGATGGGGGCTTCGGCGTCCAGCATGGCGAAGGGTTCGGTGAGGGGGGCGTCAGCCATTGTGTTGCTCTCCTGTGTCTCTGGCTCCGATGTGGGGCTGCAGGCAAAAAGAACAAGCGATGACAGGATTGTCAGTACGCGCAGTGTCTGTGGCATGAAACCGGACTCCGTGATCTGGGTAGGTGCCGCATTCTAGCGCAGACCGGTCGCCGCCGTGAAAGTCACGAACCAGACTGTCGTTGGCGACCGACTTTGATGTCGAACTTTGCCGAATTGTTGTACAAGGGGTCCATCTACGGACGGGAATGCGTATGTCGTCACGACAATGACCGACTTGCTTGAAATACTGCCCTTGCGTGCCACTGTCTGCGTGGAGCCAATCGTGTCCGCCTGCCGGTGTTGGCTGTGCCGTGCTCTTCAGGTCACCCGTCGCCGGTGGAGGGCTCGAAGCCGTGCCGTTTAACCGGGCTGACATTGATCGAATCATTGAAATGGCATGGGAGGATCGAACGCCGTTCGAAGCGATCGAATCGCAGTTCGGAATCCGGGAAGCCGAGGTTATCCGAATTCTCCGTCGTGAACTGTCGCCGGGCGGCTTCCGACGCTGGCGAGCCCGCGTGTCAGGACGAAACACCAAGCACACATCGAAACGTTCTCAGCGTGTTTCACGCCATCAATCAAGCACTCACAACAAAGTGAATCGCTAGCCAACTTTCGATTGGCGCAACACAGGTACGTATCCCCCACGACATGAAACGCCGGCCGTTTCTGGAACACTGCGTCGCATCCAGACCAGCGTGATTATCAAGTCACGTTTGGGTGTTTTTTCACGTTAAGAGGGATAGTAACCATGAGAATCATGAGCAGTCTGCTCGTTTTTGCACTGGCTTTGAGCCTGTCGGGCGTGGCTACCGCTCACGAAGCGGGTAGCTGGGTATTGCGTGCCGGTGTCGGTACCGTTGAACCGAAAGATGACAATCTTGAGCTTGGTACGTTTGCCTTACCGGTCGGCGGTACGATCGCGAATACGGCGGTGCAGGTTGATCGTGGAACCAGTCTGACCTTCGGCGGTACGTACATGTTCACGGCGAACTGGGGCTTCGACATACTGGCTGCTCTGCCATTCAGTCACGACATCAACGTCAGTTCATCGGATCTTGCCGCCGACTTGCCGCTTGGCGAGACCAAGCACCTGCCGCCGACTTTCTCGGTCCAGTACCACTTTTCGCCGGACACCGCGTTTCAGCCGTACGTTGGTGTTGGCCTGAACTACACGACGTTTTTCGACGAGGAAGTGACGGCTGAGGCGGTATCGATCGGTGTCACCGACATCAGTCTGGACGATTCCTTCGGGCTCGCGCTGCAGCTTGGCGCCGATGTCGAACTCAACGACAACTGGTTGTTGAACGTTGACTTTCGCTACATCGACATCGAGACCGATGCGACGGTCACGGTCACCGATGGTGTGTTATCAGCAAGCGCCGATATCGGCACGGTCGAGATCGATCCGCTGGTCTTTACAATCGGATTCGCCTATCGCTTCTAGAGCAGGCATCACGCGAAGAAAAACGCCGGCTGAGTAGCGGCGTTTTTCCTAGTGCAGTTTTACGGCGGCCCGCGTCGCTTTGTAGATGCGGTCACCCAGCATGATCAGGAACATTGACAGCGTGCCGTGAATCGCGCGTTGATGAAGGCGATATAACGACAGGTACACCATCCGAGCAATCCAGCCTTCGACGAACACCGTGCCACGTACCAGGTTGCCCATCAGGTTGCCGATCGTGGAGAACTTGGACAGGCTGACCAGGCTGCCGAAATCCCGATACACAAAGTCCTTCTTACGACGGTCGTCGATATCAGCGCGAAGGTTGTGGGCGGCGATCGCCGCCATCTGGTGAGCGGCCTGGGCGCGCGGCGGCACTTCGACCCCGTCGTCCGTGTAGCAGGCACAGCAGTCCCCGATTGCGTAGACACCGGGCAGATGCTTGACGCTCAAGTCGCGGTTCACCTCGATACGACCGAGTTTGTCCACCGGGAAGCCACAGTCGCTGAGCCACGCTGGCGCTTTTACGCCGGCCGCCCAAACGCTGATGTCGGCCGGAATCTCGTCGCCCTCGCTGGTGATCACAGCTTTGTCAGTGACTTCCGAGACGCGTGTTCCGACTTTCACGTTGACACCAATACGCGCCAGTTCGCGCTGCACTGATACGCCGATACGGTCGGGCAGACGCGGCAACAGGCCCGGCGCGGCTTCGATGATGCTAACCACGAGGCGATCGCGCGACAGCGCTTCGAAGCCGTATTCTCTGAGTCGCTGTACGACGTTATGCATGTCCGCGGCGAGCTCGACACCGGTTGCGCCGCCGCCAATGATGACCACCGAGAGCGCTGACTTAACGTCCTGCCGGGCGTTAACGCGATGAAGCTGCAGGGTGAATTCCTTGTGAAACACCTCGGCCTGTTCGCGCGAGTCCAGTTGCTTGGAGTGCGTGGCGACACCCGGAATATTGTAGTCGTTGCTCTGACTGCCCACGCTCACGGTGAGGTAGTCGTAACTGACAATCCGGCCCGGCATCATTTCCTGACCATCGACGTCGTGTACCGATGACAGAATGATGCTCTTTTCGTCGATATTTATGGTGTCAACGCGACCCAGCAGGAAGCGGAAGCCGTGCTTCTTCGCAAGCAAGCGATAGCTGGCTTCATCGTGGTAGCTGTTCATGGAACCGGTGGCCACCTCGTGCAGCAACGGCTTCCAGATGTGCGTGGGGTTCTTGTCGATCAGGACGATGTCGGTGTCCTTGCGACGTTTGTAGCGCTTGGCCAGCTTGACGGCGAGCTCCAGTCCGCCGGCGCCGCCGCCGACGATCACGACCTGTCGCGCGTCGTTGGCTGCGCTGGCCAGCGTGGCAGGTTCCGGCACTTGCACAGCTGCGGCGACCGCTTCCTTGCTGTCGGTTTCGCGGGCTTCGCGACTCAGGTCAGTGCTGGCAGACTCGTGCATGGGCGGATCCTCTTGCGAGTGTCCATTGTTATCGATCAACCCGGGTCGTGTCGGTCGAATTTGTAAGGCTTTGTATCCTGCTTGAGGATCAAGGCCGTGATTGTCCGCTGCAGTCAGCGAACAACGGGCAACATCCCTGTCACCCGCTGGATCTCAACAGGTCCGGCTGATGCGGCGCGGTCACGCGTCGCAGGGTCTCCGGTACGTCGACGTCGTCGAGTTGCATACGTTCGATGACGCTGCCGATCTGTTTTTTCAGCTTGAAGTAGCCTCGACTGGCGAAGGGCCAGGTCTCACGGTCGTATTGTCTTGACATCATCACCATGCGGATTCCCGCGTCATCCATGGTCTTGCCGCAGGCGTTGAGCACGTCATTGACCGGGCCCGTGGGCACAAACGGGGTGACCAGGGTGGTAACGCCGGCCGCGCGACAGCGCTCAAGCAGCGCTTCCGACCAGTCGTCGGCTTCAAACGCCTCGCCTGCGCACCGGAATACGTTGGATGCACGATCCACTGCGTCTTCAACGGCGCCCTTTGCGAAAGCGTGCGCGTGTTGGCCAACGGGCAGAACGGAGCGACGTCGGGTGGCGATGGCGCCGATGACTGCAGTGGGAGACAGCGACGTGTGCAGCGACTCGACGTTGCAGTCCTCCTCGGTGATGAGCAGGGCGTACGGGCTGTCCGGCAGTTCGGCGCTGCCGAATCGAAGCGCTTCCTGCGAGTAATGCACCGTCTCCTCCAGAGGCACGGCGTGCGTCGCGAGTTGTCCCTGAGGATTAAACCGGTTGTCGGTGTAGTTCAGAATGTTCGACACGCGCGCCAGGTAGGTCTTACCGCGTGTATGCAGGCCGCAAACCCAGCGCCAGCTCAGCGTGTTCGAAGCGGGATCGCCATCCATCAGGTGGCGCAGGAACAGGTCAGCGCCGAGCTGCCATGGGAGTTGTAAGGTGAAAACCCAGATGCTGGCGAACCACATTCGAGCGTGATTGTGCAGATAGCCGGTGTCGGCGAGCTCGCGTGCCCAGGCGTCGAAACAATCGATGCCGGTGTTGCCTTCCACGGCGGTCGTGTAGCGATCCAGCAGTTCGTTGTCATTCTCGATGCTTCGAATCAGTGATGTTGTGTCGGCTTGGTAGCGTTGCCACACGGACGGGTGGTGCTCGAGCCACCCTTTGAAGTAGGCGCGCCAGAAAACTTCCTCAATGAACTTTGCTGTCGTGGATGCCCCGTGCGCTTGCACGGCGGCTGCCACCAGTTCCTGCTCGAGCAGAAGGCGGTGGCGAACGTACGGCGAGAGTACGGATACATTGCCGCGTCTTGCGGGCCCGTAGTCGAAATTGCGCCGTTTGGTGTAGGAGGGTGCGCCGTCGTCGAGGAACTCAGCGGCCTTGCCCAGAGCGCTCTGTCGCGTGGCGCTGAGTCGGGTTTGTTCGGAGTTCATGGTAACTGTCAGGGTCGGCGTTGGTGTTGTCTGACGCGCGCTCTGACGGTGGCTTTGTCGTGGTTACGTGCGAGGGCGTAGACCAGCGCTACGGTCGCGAGGGTGAACAGCAATTCCATCATGCGTTGTCGCTCCGCGATCCCCGGGTAGAGAGAAGTGAGCCGGCGGGGGGAGCCGCCGGCTCAGCGAAACAGAGAACAGGGATTAGGGAGATGGATGGAGCTCTCTGTTCGTGAGCCCCTCTGGGGATAGCGAGAAGCTCGATATCTAGTCTACGAATCCGTGAGCTTCTGTCAATGAGTTGCCTAGACTAAACCTAGACATTTCTGTAACAAACTGTTTCCTGAGCGTCAGACGCGAATGTTTTCGACCTCAATCACCCGCTGCAGCGCCTTTTCGATAACGGAACGTGCTTCGGCAGTCACGCGGTGCAGGTATCGGTGAAGCTTCTCATCTTCCTCGTTGCGGTTTGCGCAGTGCGCGCTGTACACCTCAAAAGCGCTCAGCTCGTTCACCAGCGCTGCAAGCTGGCTCGGGCATTCGCAATCGATCGCGGTCGATATTTTGCTCAGCTTGACGAGCTGTCCGGCGGTGAACATGCGAGGTGGGATCTCACCCTCCAGCTCAACATCTGACACCTCTTCTGCCGGTCGAGCCGGTTCCCGTCGTCCGTGAGGCGCTCCGCTGGTCGCAGCCCGCAAGATCGTGCCGCGCACGTTTTCAATGTCCGACGGTGAACGCATCAGTTGCACGCCGAGCGCGCGCGCCTGCTCGATGTCCCGACTGGCTGCGAATTTGTAAACGATCACGCCGCCTCGGGCACCGGCCTCGCGGATGAAGGACTGCAGGCTGGATACCGCGTCCGAGTCGAGCACGTTGCTCTCGTAGACGACGATCTCGGCCTTGCGTCGTGCCAGGTCGGCGACGAAGCGTTCCCGGCTGTTGTCGGACACGACGAGTTCTATTGGCGCGAGCTCCTGGCGGTACTCGGCGAGCTGGGTTGGCAGAAAATCGCCAAGAATCGCTACGTCAAGGCGCTTCGGCAGCTGCGGCTCGTGCATTTCTCGAAGGCTCTGCGCGCGACTGCGCAACGCCTCGATGTCCAGCGAGGCGACCTGGCTGATGGCGACGCCTTCGTCGGTCAGGCGTTTCAACAGGCCGAGTTTTTCGACGTCCTGCTCGCTGTACTGCCGTCGTCCGTTGTCCGCGCGCTCCGCGACAACCGCCTCGTAGCGGCGCTCCCAGACTCGGATGGTGTGGTCGGTCAGGCCGGTCATTCGGGCTACGGTGCCGATGCCGTAGCGGTGCTTTTTCTTGTCAGGGCGTGCGCTCAAGCTCGCATCTCCGTGTGGGGGAAGCCGCCGTTGACGCTGTGTCGGTCAAGGCGGTGTAATATGTTTCCCTAGACATTATATAGACGTACCGCCTTGGAAACTATCGCTATCACGCTATTCATCATCGCCTGCGGAAGCTGGATGGGCGCCATCCTGTTCCATTCCGCGGTGGTCGCGCCAACGACCTTCACACGCCTGCCTGCCGAGCACGCCGGGACCTTCCTGCGCGGCCTGTTTCCGCGCTTTTTTGTCTTTGGACTGATCTGCGGCGGTGTCATGCTGGCCGCCGTGGTGGCGTTGGCCGCGCTGCAGCAGGGCAGGGACTGGCTGCTCACCGGGACCCTGATCATGGTGGTGCTTGAGGCCGTATCGCTGGCGATGGTCCCGGCCATCAACCGGGCTCGTGATGAGGAGCGCAAGCAGGCGTTCGGCCGCCTGCACGGAATCAACGTGCTGTTGACGCTCGCAATCCTCGCGATCGGACTGACCCTGCTTTGGGTGGTTGCCGCGTCCTAGGTCATCGAGTGGGCGTCGTCGTCACGCCCGCTTTAGCCAGCGACGTAACGGTAGTACTCGATACCGATATCCTGGAAATGCCGCTCTTCGCGTTGTCCAACGCCATCGACGACAAACTCGTCGCTCGCGACCCGTTCGAGGTCGGGTGCAACCCGGCCATCATGCATGGCGCAGTATTGTTCGTAGCTAAGGTCGACGGTTGCTGCGAGCGCTTTCTTGAAGTGGATTTGAGCTGACGCTTCCCGCCAGCCTTCCTCAACGTAGAACGGGATGACTTCTGCCGCGTCGCCGCTGCCGTAACCGAGCGTCAACAACTCCTGACCGTCGAGATCGAGATTATCTTCCAGCGCGGTTTCGAGTCCGGCGGCGAGCCATGCCGGCATCGCGGCGGTGTACAGGTTGCCGAGATCGCGGATGGTCTCGGCGCCCAACGACAGCTTGTCGACAACTTCGTGCTGGTAAACGGGGGACTTCCTGAAGGCATGCATGGTGGCCATCGTCAGCGGATAGGCATCGTCATTCAGCCCCGATTCGCAGGCAAACGAGGCGACATCGGGTGCTCCGTTCATCTCGTCGACCAGCGCGTCGAGTTCGACGCCGGCGGTTTCGCAATAGCCGGAAAGTTCTGTCAGGTCACTGGTTGCCCCGTTCGCGAGGGCAAACAGGTAGGCGACCGCCCAACCGGTCTCCGGCATGCGGCGATAGGGCCGATGCATAAAGATCGTCTTCAGGGTTCGCATGTGGTCGATCGCCTCGACCGAACGCTTCCGATACATATCCCGCAGGGCGTGCAGGGTTTCATCGATGTAGCAGGTCGTCGAGTACTTGCCGTTGAATACCGGGAAGTCCTGAATCTGGTGCGTTTCGCTGCGGTCCTGGCCGCAGAATCGCAGCATCGGTTTGCGGAAGTCCATGACGCGGTAGTCAGACGCCGAGCCACTGTTCGACAGATCGACGCTGGCGATTTTCGGGTTTTCCTCGATTAACATCGCGACCGCGCCGGCACCTTGTGTCGGCTCGCCACTGCTGCCGCGCGCGTACTCCGCGATGTCGGCACAAACGATGATCGCGAGCCGGCCTTCGCCGTCGGTGGCGAGGTAGCGCAAGGCACCTTTCATCGCGTAGACGCCGCCCAGGCAGGCGTGCTTGTATTCCGGCACTTCACAACTGCGAGACAGCGGCGCCTTGCCGCGTTGCCGCAAAGCGTCGTCCACCATGCCCTTGATGATGACGGCGCCGGCGGAGTTATCGGAACTCGACTCCGTGCCGAGACCGAGGAAGCCGATTTCCTGCGGATCGATGTCGTACTGCTCAATCAAGCGAAGTACCGCGGTTGCCGCCATCGTGTAGACGCTGTGGTCGGGTCCGCGGACACGGAAACTTCGGCCGACGACTTCCCGGATTTTCGGCCAATGACTGTTGGTCCACTCACACCATTCTTCGAGCATCACCCGGTAAGGAGGAACGTAGGCTGCCAGGCCGCTGATGCCGATTTTTTTTGTTTGTTGCGAAGACACGACTCTATCCCCTGATTGTGGCAACACACGGTGCGTTGCCGTTTGAACTTACGAAGGATGCAGACCGACGAGGTGGGCCAGATCCTTGAAGAAAATTCGCACGTGCGCTGCCGGCTTGGCGCGCACCAGTTGCTTGTTCATGTAGGCGTCCCAGGTCAGCTTTTGCACATCCGGATCACGGCAGATATCAACAAACTTTTCGCGGCGCTTGTCGCTGCTGTACCACCAGTACTGCATGACGCCGAGGATGAAGAACACGGTCCTGTGCGCCTTCATGAACTCACGGCGAACCTGTTTCAATGCGCGGACATCGCTGGTTTCCAGGAACTCGATCGCCGCATTGGCGGCCATACGGCCACAACTCATGGCGTAGTAGATGCCTTCACCGGACGACGGAGCAACGCAACCGGCAGCGTCTCCGACGAGCACCACGTTCTTTCCGTTGTCCCAGCGCTTCAACGGCTTCAGCGGAAGGGGCGCGCCTTCGCGCCGAACGATGCTGGAATCGTCGAGGCCGGTCTCATCGCGCATCTGCTTCACCGCGGCTCTCAATGAAAAGCCTTTTACGGCCGAGCCGACGCCGACGCTGGTGCATTTACCGTGCGGGAACACCCAGCCGTAAAAGTCCGGCGAAATCCGTCCCTGGTAGTAGACGTCGCAGCGCTCCGGGTCGAAGAAGTCTGTTTGGTGCTCGGGCGACTCGACGATTTCGTGGTAGGCAAAGACGTGTTTCATCTTTTCCTGGTGTGCAATAGCCTGTTCCCGAACCTGCGATCCGGCGCCGTCCGCACCCAGTATGAGCCTCGCCGTTGACGTCATTTCGGTGCCTTCACGGTCTACGTAGTGAACGTCAACACAGCCGTCGTCGCGCTGCTTGAGGGAACGAAACTTACCGCGGACACAGCTGGCACCGGCTTGTTCTGCGCGCTTGCGCAGCCAGGGGTCGAAGGTCTTGCGATCGACCATACCGACGAATCCGCCGATCTCCATATCCACACTCGTGTCCGACGGTGCAATCATCCGTGCGCCCGTGACTTTGCATTCGAGCTGCGATTCCGGGATGTCGAACTCGCGCATTGCGATCGGTGGAATAGCACCGCCGCAGGGCTTGATGCGTCCGCCACGTTCGATCATCAGGACGTCCTGGCCGGCGGCTGCAAGATCGCGTGCGGCGGTTGCGCCGGCGGGCCCGCCTCCGACAATGATGACGTCGTAGTCAGAAGACATGCTTGAGTTCTCCGTCCGCGGGACTCGCCGCAGGTCGTTGTGTGATTTCTGCGGCCAGCAATGCGGCCAACGCAAACAGGATGGCCTGCAGCACAAAGACCAGGCTGTAGGCATGCAGCGGCGATTGCGTGAGTACCCGCACGATGTCGACCGCCAGCGTGCCGGCGATACCGCCGCTGCCAAATGCAATGGCCTGTGCGGCTCCCCAGACGCCCATGCGAACACCGTCGCGTTGCTGGTGGCCTCGGGAGACCAGGCCCATCATTGCGCCGATCGCGGCAACCGCAAACGCGCCGTTCGCTGTACCCAGCGCGAGTACCATCCCGTGTAGCGGCCAGTCGGCGCTGATGTAACCGGAGACCGCCAACAGGACAAGAAACACGCTGGAGCTCAGACAGCCAACCAGCATGCAAAGGCGCATCACGCCGTTTCTCATGCCGCTGAAGCGATAGCCGATAAAGGCCACCAACAACATGCCGAGCAGAACGCCGGCGTGTTGCGTTCCGCCCAATTGAGTTGACTGCCCCGGGGCCATGCCGAACACGGCGCCGGCAAACGGCTCGAGAACGAGATCCTGGGCACTGTAGGCGAGCATCGAAATAAACACGAACAAGGCAAATCGGCGCGTGTGGCTTTCGGCCATGACCTCGCGCAGAGCATCGCCGAAACGGGTCGGCGATTCGTTGTTCTCGACCTGTTCAACCGGTCGTGCGTAGCGCGTTTCCAGGCCGGTGAGCGCAATGACAGTCACAGTAATGGCGATGATCCCGACGATCGCTGCGATTGTGACAAGTCGCGTGAACGAAAACGGATCCAGGAAGCTGCCGATCAAACCCGCCGTGACCGCGAAACCCGCAATCATCATGATCCAGGTGATGCTGGCCGCCGCGGCGCGTCGCTTCGGTTCGACCGTGGCGGCGAGTAAAACAAGCAGGCAGGTGCCGCTCGCACCCACACCGGCACCGATCATCAAAAAGCCGACGACCGCGAGCGCGAGGCCAGCCATCGTCGACTGCGCCATAACGGCCGTTGAAGCTGCGGCGAGCACGCCACCCAGAGCCAGGACCACCATCCCGCCGATGATCCACGGCGTGCGACGGCTACCCTGATCGGACCCGTGGCCAAACCGCGGGCGCGAAATCTGGATGAAATAGTGCAGCGCAACCAGCGCGCCGGGAATAACCGCGGCAAGGCCAAGCTCAACCACCATGATGCGGTTCAGCGTCGATGTCGTCATGACGACGATCGCTCCGAGCGAGGTCTGCACCAGTCCGAGTCGAACGATGCCGGGCCAGCTGATTGAGCGATGCGTGCTCATGCCAGCCCCAGACCGCGAATGGCGAAGGCGCTCGCGAGCATGCCGAGGACGTACAAGGTGACGCCGAAACCGCTAAACCACGTGGCCCGTTCGATGGGTGCCCGAACAAAGCGTGCCATCAGGATGAGTTGCACGATGAGCAGGGCACCTACGATGCCCGCGGCCATCCGGTCACCCAGTTGCACCAGGTAGATGGTCACGACAAGTTGAGGCAGCGCCATGACAACGCAGGCCCAGCGCGCTGCCCGGCCGACGCCGAGCTGTACCGGCAGGGTGCGCACGCCCATGACCTTGTCGCCGTCGATTGCCTTGAAGTCGTTCAGCGTCATGATGCCGTGCGCGCCGACGCTGTAGAGGAGGGCGAGTAGGATCACCGGTGCGCCGGGCAAGTCACCGAGCATGACAGCGGCCGCGGTGAACCACGGCAAACCTTCGTAACAGAGACCCACGGCGGCATTGCCGAACCAGCCGTTTTGTTTCAGCCGGAAAGGCGGCGCACTGTACGCCCAGGCGAGAGCCAGACCGATCACGGCAGCGGCGAAAATCCAGGTACCGAGCGCCGCGGCGACCAGCAGGGACACGGCGGTCCAGATGACGGCAAAGTAGAAAGCGGACTTGCCGGGAGCGCGACCCGAAGGAATCGGTCGATGCGGCTCGTTAATTGCGTCAACGTGTCGGTCAAACCAGTCGTTAACGACCTGGCTGGTACCGCAGACTAACGGTCCGGCCAGCACGATGCCGGCGATAGCGAACGGCCAGCGTTCGAGCAGGGATTCTCCGGACGATATAACGCCGCAACCGAAGGCCCACATCGGTGGAAACCAGGTGATCGGTTTGAGCAGCTCAACAAACGCCGTCCAGTTCGAACGGTCGGCTGCGATCGCATTGGCAGTCGCACGCCCCATAGGGATGACAATAAACCTTGACACCCATAAGCGTCAATTAAAAATGACACTCTCGGAGGGTACGAAAATACTGAATTTGTCGTGAAGAGGTCGCTGCGGTGTTTCTATCGCGCGAAACCATTCTGCTCGGTGGCACTGGCCGCCTGAATCCTTGCTACGTCAGGACGCGTCGTCGTCCGCTTCGCCGATGCCGTAACGTCGGAGTTTGACGTACAGGCTTTGCCGACTGAGACCGAGCATCTCTGCGGCTGAGGCGCGACTGTCATCGGTCATTTTCAGTGCGGCCTCAATGCACATGCGCTCGATAATATCGGTGGTCTCGCGGACCAGGTCTTTGAGCGGCACCCGGCCGACGAGATCGGTCATTTCCTGCAGTGAGCGCGGCAGTTCCTCGTCGGTGTCGGGTCCGGGACGAGAGGGCGCGATATGGCGCCGGATCACAAACCCGAAACTCGGCTCGTCGCTCTCCAGTGCGGACACGGCCGAAAGCTCTACGTCGATGGGGTCGCCGAAATCCGGATACACGGTGGTCGTAAAGTGACGAACCTCTGGACGGTTTCGCAGGTTCCGGATCAACAGATTGGCATCAACGCCGGGGCGGCCCAGCCAGCGATCGACCGGCTGGTTGACGACCTGTAACTCGGTCGCAATCGAGCACAAATCCAGAAAGGCCTTGTTGGCAACCTTGATGCGCCCTTCCGGGTCCGTAATGACGAAGGCGTCCGGCGAGCGCTGCACAATCTCGATCATGCGTTCCATGCTGTCGTCGCGGCCGCTTTCCTCGGACGCTCTCAGGCGAATCAGGAAGAAGTGCCCGTCTTCGCGACGCACCAGGGACGCATTCAGACTGAACGACTGGTGGTCGGTCGCCGAACGCACAATGATCGCTTCCGCTCGTCCGGCGGCACGCACACGGACGAGCAACTCTTCGATGGCGTCATTGCTGTTGTCACTGAAGCCACGCGGAAAACTGCGATTGATAAGCTTGTTGGTCGGCTTGTCCAGCAACTTGCCGGCGGCGGGGTTGGCCTCGACGATCTTGCGGCTGTCGGCGTCAACAAAAAGAATCGCCTCCGACGTCATCGAAAACAGCATGCGGTATCGAATCTCGGCCTGGTGCAGGCGGGAGTAGTCCCGCTCGAGTGATTGCTGCACGTCCAGCAGTCGTTGCTGCAGCGACGAAATCTGGCTTAGATCGCGGCCGACGGCAAGAATCAGGTCGTCGTTGGCCGGTATCGTTTTGTACATGACCGGCAGGTCCAGGTCACCGTCCGTCATGTGATTGACCTGGCGCCATTTTGATCCGCTGCCGTTGCCCTTGGCTGTCAATAAATCTTTGATTTTACCGGTACTTTCGACAGTGACGGTGTCGACCCACGGTTTGCCAACCCAGCTCAGTGCCAGTTCGAGATGCGGCTCGTTGCCGCCGAGGGCGACGTCCTGAACGATGCCGTCGGCGTCAACGAGCAAACTAATGTCGGACGCCTCGGCGATTAACGTCGAGGACAATTCGGACGTCAGGGATTCCATTAACAGTTTCGGGGTCTGAAACGGCGACACGCAAGCATTCCCTGATTGTAAACAACTCGTGACACGTTGAAAGTGGCTGCCGAGTTGTTATGTCCCTTGGATATGCTTCGTTTCCTGGAAAAGGCGATTGAACTGAGCGACGGCATCCTCCCCGCTTGACGCGGTCGCATCGGCTCCAATCTCGAATGCGAGCTCAGGATGTTCGTTGACCAGGCGACCGCCGACGACGATCGCTGTGTCTCCGTTCCTTTCGCTGTTACGCACTCTGCTGACGAGGTCTTTCGCCGTGTCGATGTTGCGCTCTGCGCTGACCGAAAAACCGATCACATCGAATTCGCGTTGGTTGACCAGATCCCTGAACTCGCTGGCGTTACCGGGTGTCCCGCTGTAGCAGTTCCAGCCCGCCCGGCGGAGGAATTCGATCACCATGAAGATCCCGAACGTGTGTTGTTCGCCCGGAACCGGAATGATCAGAGCTTTCCTGCCGGGATCGTCGCCGCCGGTCGCATCGAAGCAGCGGCTGAAGTCCAGCAGCACCTGATGCATGCGGCAGACGCCGATGGTGACGTCGGTAAACGAGCACTCGTCATCTTCCCAGAGTTGACCGAGACGCCGGGCAGCGGGTGCCAGCAAGTCGAGATAGAGCGTGGATAATGGAGTGCCATCGGCTCGCAACATGCCGACATAACGAGTCGCCACCGACGCATCGTGTGCGATCAGCAGGTTGACGAATTCGTCAACGCTGTCTCGCAGACGTTCTACAGTCTTGGGGTCAAGACTTGCTGTGCGTGGTGAGTCGAATGCCAGCATAAGACGCGGGATGATGTCCCCTTCGATGATCCGGCTCAGCCTCGACAACATCAGCTGGCCTATTTTGTCGCCCCTGTTTTTCCGGGGAGACGCTGTGAGCTGGCCGTCGTCGTCGGTGAAGCTGTCCTGCGTGCGTTCGTCCGGAACGCGGCTGGAGCCTTTCTGGTTCATTGTCGGGTGGCCGCCATCTCAGATGGAAGGCCATGGTACCCCAACTTCCCCGGAATCCCCGGTCGGGTTCATGAATCGTGGACAAATTGCCACGCATCGCAGCCTTAATTAGCCCTCGCTCACGTGAATGTCAAGTAATATTTACGTCCACTCAAATTGACACTATACTGGCACCGGGGTAAACCAAGCTGACAACGCCGGTTGTCAATTGGATGCGCAGAACAAGGAAAAAAACGAGATGCCGGAACAGGGCGGACTCTATTCCGCAGCGGAGCGCAAAAGAAGGGACCAATCACCGTGGACGATCGTGCAGGGCGTGCTAGCGCCGTTGCAGTTCCTGGTATTCCTCGTGTCAACCGCGCTGGTGTGGCGCTACCTGTCCACCGGTGAGGGTGCCGCGATTGCGTCGGCGTCGGTCGTGCTCAAAACCGCCGTGTTGTACGCCATCATGATCACCGGTTCGATCTGGGAACGGGACGTCTTCGGGCAGTACCTGTTTGCCGGGCCGTTTTTCTGGGAGGACGTGGTCAGCATGCTGGTGCTGGCATTGCACACCGCCTACCTCGTTTGCCTAGCCACCGGTTACCTGACCACGACCGAGCAGTTGCTACTCGCGCTGCTGGCGTACCTTGTTTACGTCATCAATGCGGCGCAATTCCTCATCAAGCTGCGCATGGCTCGGCGAGACGCGGCAGAGGTGGGCGCATGAGCACCCGGACCGCGGATGTCATTGAAACCCCGATCGAACCGCTCGAGCGGGTGATTCGTCAGCGCGGCCAGCGCGAGGTATTTTGCGGCCTGACCGGCATCGTCTGGCTGCACCGCAAAATACAGGACGCTTTTTTCCTGGTCGTCGGCTCGCGTACCTGCGCACACCTTATTCAATCTGCAGCTGGCGTCATGATCTTCGCCGAGCCGAGATTTGCCACCGCGATTATCGACGAGCGTGACCTGGCCGGCCTCGCGGACATGAACGATGAGCTCGACCGCGAAGTCGACCGATTGTTGTCGCGTCGTCCGGACATCAAAACGCTGTTCCTCGTGGGTTCCTGTCCGTCGGAGGTCATCAAACTCGATCTGTCACGGGCGGCCGAACGCTTGTCCGATCGATTTATGCCGAACGTCCGCGTACTGAACTATTCGGGCAGCGGGATCGAAACCACCTTTACGCAGGGCGAGGACACCTGCGTGGCCACCCTTGTCCCTCACATGCCCGACAGTGACGACAAGCGACTGCTGGTGGTGGGTGCGTTGGCGGACGTTGTCGAGGACCAGTTCCGACAGATGTTTGATGACCTGGGCATCGACAAGGTCGACTTCCTGCCGGGCCAACAGTCGCGCGATTTGCCGGCCATCGGACCCGGCACGCAGTATCTGCTGGCGCAGCCATTTCTCACTGAGACGGCCATGGCGCTGGAGGAACGTGGCGCTCGCCGGCTGGCGGCACCATTCCCGATTGGCGAACAGGGCACTACGGCCTGGTTGCGCGCTGCGGCGGATGCCTGGCAGGTCGATCCGACACGGTTTGATGCCGTAACCGCGGCCGGGCGTGAACGCGCTCGGCATTCACTGCAGCGGTATCGCGAGTCACTGGGTGGACGGCGAATATTTTTCTTCCCGGATTCGCAACTGGAAATCCCGCTTGCGCGGTTCCTGCACGATGAGCTGCACATGGAGCTGACCGAGGTCGGCACGCCGTACCTGCATCGCGATCACCTGGCGAGCGAACTGTCTCGACTGCCTCAGGATGTCGTGCTCAGCGAAGGCCAGGATGTCGAACAGCAAATCGATCGCTGTTTTGAAGCGTCCCCCGACATTGTGGTGTGTGGTCTCGGGCTCGCGAACCCGTTTGAAGCGCAGGGCATGACGACCAAGTGGTCGATCGAACTGTTGTTCACACCGATCCAGGGCTACGAGCAGGCGGGTGACTGCGCCGAGTTGTTTGCCCGGCCGATCCGTCGCAGGGAGGCGTTGAGCTTCCAATGAAACTGACACTCTGGACATACGAAGGCCCGCCGCACGTCGGCGCCATGCGGATCGCCACGGCCATGAAAGACGTTCACTACGTCTTGCACGCACCACAGGGCGACACCTACGCCGACTTACTGTTCACGATGATCGAGCGTCGTGACGAACGACCGCCGGTCACCTACACAACGTTCCAGGCACGAGACCTGGGTGGCGACACAGCGCAGCTGTTCCAGGACGCCGTCACCAGCGCTTACGAGCGCTTCCGCCCGAAAGCCATGATCGTTGGTGCGTCATGCACTGCAGAGCTCATCCAGGATGACCCCGGTGGCCTGTCCGAAGCGTTGCAGCTGCCGATACCGGTGATCCCGCTGGAACTGCCGTCCTACCAGCGCAAGGAAAACTGGGGAGCGTCGGAGACCTTCTACTTCATCACCCGCGCCCTGGCGCAGGCGAAAGACGAAAATACCGCGCAGAAACTCAGACCCAGTTGCAACCTGCTCGGGCCGACAGCGCTCGGCTTTCGACATCGCGATGACGTGCACGAATTGTGCGGCCTGATGTACCAGCTAGGAATCGACGTAAATGTGGTGGCGCCGTGGGAAGCCACACCGGACGATATCGCGCGCATTCCGGAAGCGGACTTTAACGTCGTTATGTATCCGGAGATCGCCGACACGACGGCGCGCTGGCTCAAGCGGCAATTCAATCAGCCGTTCACAACGACCGTACCGATCGGTGTGGCGGCAACGCGCGACTTCATTAACGAAGTGGTCGAGCTGAGCGGCGTCGATCCCTCGCAGGCGCTGGCAGCCGGCGTGTCACGACTTCCCTGGTACTCCCGCTCGATCGACTCGACGTACCTGACCGGCAAGCGGGTCTTCATTTTTGGCGACGCAACTCACGTGCTGGCCGCTGCACGCATCGCACGTGAGGAAATGGCTTTCGAAGTCGTCGGCATCGGCACCTACAGTCGGGAGTTCGCCCGCGATGTTCGTGCGCTGGCCAAGGACATCGGTGTCGAGGCGTTGATTACTGACGATTACCTCGACGTTGAGGAACGCATCCAGTCGCTGCAGCCGGAGATGGTGCTCGGCACACAAATGGAGCGTCACATCGCCAAGCGCCTGGGCATCGGCTGCGCCGTCATCTCATCGCCGGTGCATGTGCAGGATTTTCCGGCTGGCTACGCGCCGCAGATGGGATTCGAAGGTGCCAACGTCATCTTCGACAGCTGGGTACATCCGTTGATGATGGGGCTCGAAGAACACCTGCTCGGTATGTTCAGCGAGGACTTCGAGTTCGGCAATAACGCGAGACCTTCGCATCTCGGCGGCGGCGCCAACGGGCGCCCGGCTGAGCCTGCGGCCGAGCCGGTTTCCGACGAACTGCAGTGGAGCAGCGACGCCGAAAAGACGCTGTCACGCATTCCGTTCTTCGTTCGCGGCAAAGCACGCCGTAACACTGAAACCTACGCCCGCGAACGCGGAATCCAGACGATCACCAGTGAGACGCTCTACGATGCCAAAGCGCACTTCGGCCGCTAACGCAGCGTTGAACGTTGCTCTTGTTACGCTGGACGGACACCTGTCCGCGGCGGCGGACAAGGCGTTTGCCGATTTGTCGAAGGAAGCGCCCGGACTGCGCTGTTCGATGCATTGCGCCGGTGAATGGGCGTCGGATCCCAAGCAGCTCGAGGCCTGTTTCGACGCAATCGCGAACGCGCATATTGTCATTGCTTGTATGCTGTTCATCGAAGAGCATATCAACCCGGTGTTGCCGGCGTTGACCGCGCGCCGCGATGACTGCGACGCGATGCTCTGCTTCATGTCGGCGGGTGAGGTGATGAAGCTGACCCGCATCGGCGGTTTCGCCATGGACGGCAAACAAAGCGGCCCGATGGCACTGTTGCGCAAATTGCGTGGCGGTCGTAAAGACGCGTCCGGCAGCAACGGCGCCCGTCAGATGGCGATGCTTCGGCGGCTGCCAAAAATCCTCAAGTACGTCCCGGGCACCGCCCAGGATGTGCGCGCCTATTTTCTTGCCATGCAGTACTGGCTTTCCGGCTCGCAGAAGAACGTGCGTAATCTCGTTGCCTTGCTGGTGAGTCGTTATGCAAGCGGTCCCCGCGAGGTTTATCGAAAAACACTGAAGGTGGCCAACCCGGTCGAGTACCCCGAGGTCGGTGTTTACCATCCCGACATGCGGGCAACCGTGTCCGAAAACCTCGACGACCTGCCGACGCAAACGGCTGAATCAAAGGGGGTTGTCGGACTGCTGGTGATGCGTTCCTACCTGCTCGCCGGCAACACGGCTCACTACAATGAAATGATCCGTATGCTCGAGGCACAGGGCCTGCGGGTAATTACGGCCTACGCGAGCGGCCTCGATGCCAGGCCCGCGATCGATCGCTACTTCAGGGACGGCGACATCACGACCGTCGACTGCGTGGTTTCGCTGACCGGCTTTTCCCTGGTCGGTGGTCCGGCTTACAACGACGCGAGTGCAGCCGAGGAAATCCTGACCCAGCTCGATGTGCCCTACGTGGCGGCGCACGCGACGGAGTTTCAGTCCTTGCAGGCCTGGAGCGCATCGGACAGCGGTCTGTTGCCGATCGAAACAACCTTAATGGTTGCGATTCCCGAACTCGATGGCGCGATCGCGCCCACCTTGTTTGCCGGTCGCAACGAGCAAGGCACCCGGGACATGCAGCCGCAGAAGGAGCGCGTTGCGACCCTTGCAGAGCGAGTTGCCCGCTTGGTTCGGCTGAAACGCTCGGACCGGGAAACACGTCGCCTCGGCATCGTCTTGTTCAACTTCCCGCCCAACGGCGGAGCGGTCGGTACGGCGGCACATCTCGGCGTCTTCGAGTCGTTGTTCAATACCCTGAACGCGTTAAAGACGTCCGGTTACACCATCGAACTTCCCGAATCTGTCGACGCGCTGCGAGATGCCTTGTTGAAGGGGAATTCTGACACCTACGGCACCGAGGCGAATGTTCACGTCCGCATTCCGGCTGACGACCATGTTCGACGTGAGCCCTACCTGGCCGAGATCGAGAAAGAGTGGGGCCCGGCTCCCGGCAAACAGCTGTCGGACGGTTCGTGCCTGCAGGTGCTCGGCAAGCAATTCGGTAACGTGTTTGTTGGACTGCAGCCGTCCTTCGGTTATGAAGGCGACCCGATGCGCCTTCTGTTCGACCAGGGATTGGCGCCGACGCACGCATTTTCCGCGTTTTATCGCTACCTGCGCGACGACTTCGACGCCGACGCCGTGCTGCATTTTGGCACGCACGGCGCGCTTGAATTTATGCCCGGCAAGCAAAGCGGCCTGTCCGACCAGTGCTGGCCGGAACGTTTGATTGGTGAGCTGCCGAATTTCTATCTGTACGCGGCCAACAATCCGTCGGAAGGCGCGATTGCGAAGCGTCGATCGGCCGCAACGCTGATCAGTTACCTGACGCCACCGGTGACGCGAGCCGGTTTGTACAAGGAGCTGGTGGATCTCAAGTCGAGCATCGATCGGTGGCGCACGCTGGCGCCCGATGCGCAGGGTGAACGTGACAAGATGTTTGCGCTGATCACAACGCAGGCGCAGGAGATCGACCTGCTTGACGACGGTGAGGCGTGCGACAGTGACGCTGCTGTTTGTGAGCTGATGGCGCGGCTGCAGGAACTGGAACACACACTGATTCCGTTCGGTCTGCACGTGGTGGGTGACGTGCACAACCGGGAAACCCGACGCGAATGGCTCACCGCGCTATCCGAGCCGCTGGCTGGCCGGACTCTGTCCGACACTGAGCTGGCAAAAATCGAGTCGACCGGCTCGACGCTGCCGGAGATCGACGGTGTCGACGATGACGCCGTCGCCGAGCTGGCACACGTTGCCGAGCAGCTGGGTCGAGATCCGGAGCTTCCTTCGCTGGTGCACGCACTGGACGCCGGGTTTGTTCGGCCGGTCGCTGGCGGCGACCTGCTGCGAACCACCGATATCCTGCCGACCGGCCGCAACATGCACAGCTTTGACCCGTTTCGCATGCCCAGCCGTTATGCGTTGCAGGCCGGCGCCGAGCAAGCGGATGAGCTTGTGCAGCGCTATATCGACGATACGGGTGAGATGCCCGAGTCGATCGCCATCGTGTTGTGGGGCACCGACAACATGAAGACCGAGGGTGGGCCAATTGCGCAGGCCTTGAGGTTGCTCGGAGCTCGGCCGCGGTTTGACGCCTACGGACGGTTGGCAGGCGCTGAGCTTATCCCGCTGGAGGAGCTTGGCCGACCCCGAATCGACGCGATCATGACCTTGTCCGGGATTTTCCGTGACCTGCTGCCGAACCAGACTCGCCTGCTGGCTGAGGCCGCGTGGCTTGCCGCCAGTGCGCAAGAGGACCCGTCGCAAAACTTCGTTCGAAAGCACGCGCTCGCCTACATGGACGACTGCGGCTGTGACCTGGAAACGGCAGCGCTGCGTGTGTTCAGCAACGCGAACGGTGCCTACGGTTCGAACGTCAATAATCTCGTCGACAGCGGTAACTGGGACGACGATGAAGCACTCGCCGAGCAGTACTCGCGCCGCAAGTGTTTCGCCTACGGCCGAAATGGCGCACCGAAGCGCGAATCGGAGCTGCTGCAGCGTAGTCTCAAGGACGTCAATTTCAGTTACCAGAACCTCGAGTCTGCCGAACTGGGCGTAACCACCGTAGATAACTACTTCGACACGCTGGGTGGCATCAGCCGGGCTGTCAAACGCGCCAAAGGCGAGTCTATTGAGGTTTACATCGGCGACCAGACCGGCGATGGCAACACGATTCGCACGCTGTCTGCGCAAGTCGCCCTCGAAACACGCACGCGCATGCTCAACCCGAAATGGTATGAGGGCATGCTCGAGCACGGCTACGAGGGCGTTCGGCAGATCGAAACCCACATCACCAACACTATGGGCTGGTCCGCTACGACCGGCAAGGTCGAGCCCTGGGTGTATCAGCAACTGAGTGACACGTTCGTGCTGGATGAAGAGATGCGCAAGCGCCTCGCCGCACTGAACCCGGCCGCATCAGCAAAAGTCGCGAATCGACTGCTTGAAGCCCATGAACGTGATTACTGGACACCGGATCCCGAGACGCTGGAGGCGCTGGAGCGCGCCGGCGAAGAACTGGAAGACGTATTGGAAGGTATTTCCGAGGTAGTAGCAGCATGACGCAAACATCCACCGCATTGAGAAAACCGGTCCCCGTACCGGTAAATGTGCAAGGCAAGAAACCGGACGGCGAAGGCAGCCTGCAGGTACATCTCGACCCGGATGACAAGATCGACGGAGCGAAGGTATTTGCCGTGTACGGCAAGGGCGGCATTGGCAAGAGCACAACGTCATCGAACCTGTCCGTGGCGTTTTCAAAGCTTGGCAAGCGTGTTTTGCAGATCGGTTGCGATCCGAAACACGACTCGACCTTCACCTTGACCAAGAAACTCATGCCGACCGTCATCGACGTGCTGGAGTCGGTCGAGTTTCACTCCGAGGAGCTTCGTACAGACGACTTTGTCTACGAAGGCTATAACGGTGTCATGTGTGTCGAGGCGGGCGGTCCGCCGGCGGGCACGGGCTGCGGCGGCTACGTCGTTGGCCAAACCGTCAAGTTGCTGAAGCAGCATCATTTGCTCGAGGACACCGACGTCGTGATTTTTGATGTCCTTGGTGACGTTGTCTGCGGCGGTTTTGCGGCGCCCCTGCAGCACGCCGATCGTGCGCTCATTGTTACGGCCAACGATTTCGATTCCATCTTTGCGATGAACCGGATCGTGACGGCAATTTCCACCAAATCCAAAAACTACAAGGTTCGAGTGGGTGGCGTTATCGCTAACCGCAGCTCCGGCACGGACCAGATCGACGGCTTCAATGCACAAACCGGACTGGAGCGCCTGGCGCACTTTCCGGACCTCGACGTGATCCGTCGCAGTCGCCTGAAGAAATCCACCCTGTTCGAAATGGATCCGTCGCCCGAGCTGCAGACGGTCCAGGACGAATATCTGAACCTCGCGCAAAAGCTTTGGGACGGTGTCGAGATCCTGCAGCCGACGCCGATGCGCGACCGTGATCTCTTTGACTTCCTGGGATTCGACTAATGAGGCCATCCAGCTATCTGCAACGTCGTGATCAGCTAACGACCTACTTTGACGAAACGGCGGCTGCCGCCTGGCAGGCGCTCACGTCTAACGCGCCGGTGAGCCGGGTGCGTGCGACGGTGCGTGCCGGGCGTGACGAGATGCGCGCAACGCTGCTCGACTGGTTGCCCGAGGACCTCACCGGCAAAACAGTCTTGGACGCGGGTTGCGGAACCGGCGCACTCGCTGTTGATGCGGCGCGGCGCGGTGCGAGTGTCATCGCGATCGATGTTGCGTCGAACCTGGTGAATGTCGCCCGGGAACGCGCTGCCGAGGAGCAGTTTCGCGGCGAGATCGATTTTCGGGTCGGCGACATGCTGGCTGATGCGCCGGCCGAGGTCGACCATGTGGTTGCGATGGATTCATTGATCCATTACGCCGCCGTGGACGTCCACAAGGTCGTCGCTGAATTTGCCGGACGCGCTCGGCACTCCGTGTTGTTCACCGCGGCACCCTGGACGCCGTCGCTGGCATTAATGCACTTCGTCGGCCGACACATGGCTCGCAGCAGTAACCGGGCGCCGGCGATCGAGCCGGTGCGGATCAACCGCCTGATCAGACATCTCGATGACTCGCTGTCGGGCAACGGATGGTCAACCGGTCGCAGCGAACGCATCAAAAGCGGTTTCTACATTTCACAGGCTGTGGAGATGAAAAAACAGTGAGCGACTCGCGCGCACAGTGGGACGAGCAGTTTCGGGCGCTGATTCCGAAATTGCTGCCGTTTGCCGACGTTGGCAACGACGAATTACCGCTGTCGCGTATCCTGCGCCTGTCGCTGTTCCAGTTTTCAGTGGGCATGGCGGTCGTGCTGATTACCGGCACGCTCAATCGCGTCATGATCGTCGAACTGAACGTACCCGCATGGTTTGTCGCGTTGATGGTTGCATTGCCGGTTGTGTTTGCACCGGCCCGAGCGCTGATTGGTTATCGCTCCGATGTGCATGACTCGGCCTTCGGCGTAAGGCGCATTCCGTTTATCTGGACTGGTACCTGCCTGCAGTACGCCGGTCTTGCGATCATGCCGTTCGCGATGCTGGTGTTGTCCGGCACCGGGGTGGGTCCCGTGTGGTTGGGGCAAGTCGGCGCCGGTGCTTCCTTCCTGCTGGTGGGCGCAGGCTTGCACATGACCCAAACCGCGGGTCTCGCGCTGGCGTCCGATCTCGCTCAACCGGAAAACCGACCGCGCGTGGTTGCGCTGCTGTTTGTCACGCTGCTCGTTGGCATGTTTATCAGCGCCCTGTTTTTTGGCTGGCTGCTGCAGGACTACACACCCGGCCGACTGATCCGTGTTATCCAGAGCGCGGCTGTGATCACACTGGTTTTGAACGTCGTGGCGCTCTGGAAGCAGGAACCGAGAGACCTGCTGAAGAAACTCGAGCCACCAAGCAGGCTCGGGTTCCGTGAGTCGCTGCGCGAGCTTCGCAGCCGACCCGGCGCATCGAGGCTGCTGTTGGCCGTTGCCCTGGGTACCTCCGGTTTCGCGATGCAGGACATCCTGCTCGAACCGTTTGGCGGCCAGATCCTGAACATGTCGGTGTCCGCCACGACCGGCCTGACCGCGTTGTTTGCCGGCGGCATGCTGATTGCTTTCCTGATCGCCGGCTACGGCCTTGGGCGCGGCACCAACGCCAACCGTATCGCGGCGTATGGCGCACTGATCGGTGTATTTGCGTTTGCCATTGTCGCTGTCGTCAGCGCGCTGAAGATAAAGCTCCTGTTCGCCTTTGGCGTCGTCCTGATCGGCCTTGGCGGTGGCTTGTTTGCGGTCGGCACCTTGACGGCTGCAATGGCGCTGACCGAAGGCGGCAACAACGGACTCGCGCTCGGTGCCTGGGGTGCTGTGCAGGCGACGGCAACCGGTGTGGCAATTGCTGCCGGCGGCATTATGCGCGATGTGATTTCAGAATTTGCGAGCAACGGCTCACTGGGTCCGGTACTGGCCGGTCCTGCGACCGGGTACACCTTTGTGTACCACGTCGAGGTGCTGCTGTTGTTTGCAACGCTCGTTGTGATCGGCCCGCTGGCTGCGTTTACGCAGCGGGACGAGCACAAGGAAAAACCCCGATTCGGCCTGGCCGAATTTCCTAGTTAAGTGAAAAAGACCGGAGGACCGTCATGTCCAGCGGAATGGCTAACATAGACCTAGTAGAAATCCTGTTCACCCTGTTCTGGGTGTTCTTCATCGGGCTGGTGTATTACCTGCAGCGCGAAATGAAGCGAGAAGGCTATCCTCTCGTTTCCGATCGTTCCGACCACATCACCGTGCAAGGTTTCCCGGCGATGCCGTCGCCGAAGACCTATTACACCGATGACGGTCGAAGTATCCAGGTTCCGAGAAACGAGGGTCCGGACAAGGACTTTAATGGTGAGCCGGCAGAAAAGAATCCGGGCGCACCGCTGAACCCAACCGGTGATCCACTGACATCAAGATTGGGCCCTGGTGCATGGGCGAATCGACCGGACATCTTCGAGAAGACGCTGGAGGGTGCCCCCCGAATCGTTCCACTTCGAGTGGCTGATGGATTTGCGGTCGACGAAAACGACATCGATCCCCGCGGTATGGACCTGGTCGGCGCCGACGACGTCAAAGTCGGCACAGTCTCGGACCTCTGGATCGATCTCGCAGAGCCGCAAATCTACTTCCTCGAACTCGCATCCGCGGACGGTAACCGGCTTGTGCCGTTTGGTTTCGCCGATATCGACAAGCGAGGCAACAAGATTCGCGTAAAAGCGCTGTATTCCAACCAGTTCGCCAACGTACCGCAACTTGCCAACCCCGATCAGATCACAATGCTCGAGGAAGACAAGATCGTGGGCTATTTCGGTGGCGGGCTGATGTTTGCGGATAGCGAGCGCAAGGAGCCGCTGTTTTGAATGAAGTCGTAGATCCCTGGAGCGGGGAACAGGATCTCGTCCCCGATTCATTGCCCGAGGCCTTGCCTCGCGGCGAGCGTGTTGTCTGGCAGGGCAGGCCGTCGTTACCCGGCCTCCTGCTGGGCACGTTCCACCTGCGCAAGCTGGCGGTTTACTTTTCCGTTCTGATCGCAATTGTGTTTGCGGTTCAGGTGCGTGGTGGTGGCACGCTTTCGGCAAGCGCGTATGACGTTTCGGGATACGCAGTCGCGGCTCTGGTCGCGATGGGCATCCTGACGGTTCTTGCGTTTCTGGTGGCGAAGACCACAACTTACGCGGTCACCAGCCGTCGCGTTGTCATCCAGTGTGGAATTGCCATCCCGATGACCGTGAGTTTTCCGTTTTCAAAGATCGAGACGGCCGATGTTCGCGCGCGCGGCGACGGCAGCGGAGAAATTGCGCTTCTGCCTGAAGAGAGCAACCCGATTCTGTACGTGCTGCTGTTTCCTCATGTCAAACCGTTCAGCGTGTTTCGTGCTCGCCCGGTGCTCCGAGGAATTCCGGATGCGCGCAAGGTCGGTGATTTGCTTGCTGGCCTGATGACCGAGCAATTGGCTGGTGCCGGTGAAACAAGGCCGCACACCGAGACGCCCAAGCCATCGGCAAAGCAGTCGCTGAGAAAGGATGTCAGTTTTTGGGACCTCAATGCCGTACCGATCGCATTAGCCGTGGGAATCACCGCTTTGACGATCGGCGGTGCTTGGATGATGCAGGAGAAGAATGCCGCGCTACGAGTCGATCCAGCGACTCAGTCAGTGGCGACGGTGCGACTGTTTTTCGAAGATATCGAAGACGGCGGCGTTAATGTGGTCGATGCCACAACAGGCCAGCAGGTTGCGTTGCTGGCACGTGGCGAAGGCAATTTTGTCAGGGGGACCCTTCGGGGTTTGGTCCGCCTGCGGCGCCAGTCCGGATTTGGTGCTGAACAACCCTTCGCGTTGCACCAGACTGAGGCCGGCAGGCTAATTCTGGAAGACCCAGCTACCGGTACGGAAATCGATCTGATCGCTTTCGGTGAACCCAATGCGGAGGCCTTCCGCCGGTTCGTTGAGACAAGCGACACAACCGTCAGTGCTCCACGAGCGGCCGATGAAGGGCTTGCACAAGTAGCGCTGTCAAAAGAGGAGAGTGGACAGTGAACACGTCTGCAACGGATACGCGAAATAACGATTCGACCACCAAGGCGCGCACCGAAACGATGTTGACGCCGCGGTTCTACACGACGGACTTTGACGCAATGGACAAGCTTGACATGGAGCCCATTCGAGCCGAATGGGAAGAGCTCATGAGCGAGTTTCGTGATGACAACAACCAGAATCACTTCAAACGCGATGCGAATTTCGAGAACGAAATTCAGGAGCTCTCACCGGAGTTACACGACGAGTTCATGGACTTTCTCGTGTCGTCGGCGACCTCGGAGTATTCCGGTCACGTGCTTTACGCGGACATCAAGAAAAAGGTCGAGAACGAGGATATTCGTGAGGTCATGGGTTTCATGGCCCGCGACGAGTCTCGCCACGCCGGCTTTATCAATCAGTCACTGAAAGACTACGGCGTACCGGTGAATCTCGGTTTTCTCCGCAAGGCCAAGAAGTACACCTACTTCAAGCCCAAGTACATTTTTTACGCGACTTACCTGTCGGAGAAGATCGGCTACGCGCGTTACATCACGATTTATCGGCACCTTGAGCGTCATCCGGAAAAGCGCTTCCACCCGATATTTCGTTGGTTCCAGGACTGGTGTAACGACGAGTTCCGTCACGGTGAAGTTTTCGCACTGATCCTGAAGGCGAACCCGCATTTACTGCGTGGCCACAACCTGTACTGGATCCGCTTCTTCCTGCTCGCGGTCTTCGCGACAATGTATGTGCGCGATCATACTCGCCCGGCTATGAATGAAGCGCTTGGATTCGACCCCACGGATTACGACCGGCAAGTTATCGGGCTGACATCGGAAATCAGCCAACAGATTTTCCCGGTGTCGTTGAACCTGGACGACGAGCGTTTCTGGAAGGGCATGGACAAACTGGTGGCGATCAACGAACGGATTGCGACGGCTAAACAGCAGGGAGGCCTCGTCAATATGCTGCGTCGCGGTGTACTGAACGTCTCCGGAGCGCTGGTGTTCGCGCGCCTGTACATGCTGCCGGTGGTAAAACACGAACTCCCGAGTAACGTACGACTGGCGCCGATCTGGTAACAGTGGAATACGTTCTCCCGATCGGGTTTGCAGTGGCCACCTGGTGGCTGAGCACGGTAGTGATCGTATACCGGGCGGGTTTGCCGCGTCAGTCGTTCCTGGCGACCTTGCTTGGTACCAGCCTGATTGCGTTACTTGGTGCCTACGCCATTCTCGCCAGTCGTCACGAGCTCACGCCGACAAATGCTTATCTGGCCTTCATCGGCGCGCTGGCGATCTGGGGCTGGCACGAAGTGTCGTACTTGTTCGGGTTCATCAGTGGACCAAAACCGGAGGCGTGTCCGCCAAACGTGCACGGCTGGCGTCGCTTCGTGTTGGGCGTTAAAACCTGTGTGTATCACGAGATGGCGGTGCTCGCGACCGTCGCTGTACTGGCCGCACTCACCTGGAACTCGCCGAACACCATCGGTCTGCTGACCTTTGTGATTCTGTGGCTGATGCGATGGAGCGCGAAGCTGAATATTTTCCTCGGTGTTCGCAACCTGCACGAGGAATTCTGGCCTGAACACCTGAACTATCTGAAGAGCTTCGTCGGGCGACGGTCCAGCAATGAGCTGTTTCCGGTGTCCATCGTATTCTCGACAGCCGGCCTTGCTCTCCTCGCGATGGTCGCAGTTCAGGCGGGCGAAGACGTTGCGCTGCGCACCGGCTACACCCTGCTGGCAACGCTGTTGGCGCTTGCCGTACTGGAACACTTGTTCCTCGTTGCGCGAGTGAAAGATGATGTGCTTTGGCGACCTGCAATGCGCTCAAGAGGGGGAGGCGGCTCGGCCGCCGGCTAACAACAACTGATGTTTCCGTTTTCCGCCATCGTCGGTCAGGACGATATGAAGTTGGCGCTGATGATCGCTGCGGTCGATCAGAGTGTTGGTGGTGTGCTGCTGTTCGGTGATCGCGGTACCGGTAAATCCACGGCGATTCGCGCGCTCGCGAGCCTGCTGCCGAAAATGCGTGCCGTCGTTGGCTGCCCGTATAACAGCGAACTCGGCGACGAGATCGATACGCCCGGGGTACCTGATGACAAGCAACGCGATCGACTGGTACCTGTTCCTGTGGTCGATCTGCCGCTCGGCGTCACTGAGGATCGCGTCGTGGGTGCACTCGATATCGAAAAGGCGCTGGTTCACGGCGAGAAAGCGTTCGAACCCGGATTGCTTGCACGAGCGAATCGCGGCTTTCTGTATATCGACGAAGTCAACTTGCTTGAAGATCACATCGTCGATCTGCTACTGGACGTCGCGGCGTCCGGCGAGAACGTTGTTGAACGTGAAGGCTTGTCGGTTCGCCATCCGGCAAGGTTTGTTCTGGTTGGCAGCGGCAATCCGGAAGAGGGCGAACTGCGGCCGCAGCTGCTGGATCGCTTCGGATTGACGGTGGATGTCAGGACGCCGGTCGAGATTAAACAACGCGTCGAGGTCATCAAGCGACGGGATGCCTATGAGGCTGATCGTGCGGTGTTTCGCAAGAAGTGGTCGCGAAAAGACGGCGTGCTCAGGCGGCAGATCGTTGCGGCTCGCGACATTATCGACGACGTTGTGGTTCGGGACGACATTCTGGCGAAGGTTGCAGAAATCTGTATTGCCCTTGAAACCGACGGTTCCAGGGG
>JBCDJX010000020.1:0-38703 GCA_038747355.1 Pseudomonadota bacterium
CCAACCCGCCCCCATGACACTGCCGTTCACCGAGACGTAATCGCCTTCGTTTAGGCCTCTAAGCATGGTCGTCGAAGCAACGACGGTCTGGCCCATAGAGGTGAAAACGCCGTTGACGAGATCCACGGATTCAACTGGGCCCGCAAGCACTATTGGTATTTCCGTAACTTCGGGAAAACCGATGCCAGTTGCTAAAGCAGCACCTGAGCTAATTCCAAGTACAGCGCCAGAACTGATTCCGAGAACCGCGCCGGAGCTAATACCCAAAGCTGCGCCGGAACTGATGCCAAGAGCGGCGCCAGAGCTAATTCCGAGGGCCGCACCCGAGCTGATGCCAAGGGCCGCGCCAGAACTGATGCCAAGCGCTGCGCCTGAGCTGATGCCAAGGGCCGCGCCAGAACTGATACCGAGGGCCGCGCCTGAGCTGATGCCAAGGGCCGCACCTGAGCTAATGCCTAGTGCCGCGCCTGAGCTGATGCCTAGTGCCGCGCCTGAGCTGATGCCTAGTGCCGCTCCTGAGCTGATGCCTAGTGCCGCGCCTGAGCTGATGCCCAATGCCGCGCCTGAGCTGATGCCTAGTGCCGCGCCTGAGCTGATGCCAAGTGCCGCGCCTGAGCTGATGCCAAGTGCCGCGCCTGAGCTGATGCCAAGTGCCGCGCCTGAACTTATTCCAAGAGCGGCTCCTGAGCTTATGCCTTGAGCGGCACCAGAACTGATGCCTAAGGCTGCGCCCGAGCTGATGCCAGATACACTGGAATCGTCCTTGAGTTTGATACCTGATGCGGTTGTTATTCCGGGTATCTCGAGATTTGTTGATGAATTGCTTGCCGCCGAGCTGCTGCCAACCGATTCAACAGCTCTTGGCTTCTGAGGAACGGCAAACAGCGCAGCACTAAATGGCTGCGCGTTAGCAGTTCCAAGAGAAACCAATGCAGTCAGCGTCGCTCCCAAAGTGCAAAGCACTCCGGCGCCTCTTGCCGTTTCCATTTTTTCGCTCCTTAGATGTTGGCTCCAACCAACGCAATGCCCGCCTATTCCGTAGGCTTATGGGCAATTCTTCTCTTTTCTTCTCCTGGCTTCTTACGCCAATATAATTTTCAGATTCTTCCGCTCGAAAATATTTTTAGTTGATAACTCTTCTATAGATCTTTCTTCATTCGCTCTTGAAGTATTTCTCGAAGATCTCTTCTCTCGTCGGCAGTTTCCACGTAGTGAACCATGTAAACCCCGGTGTCTTTTCTCTCTCCAACTAAGTTTTCTGGCTCGGATGACCGAGAGGAAAACCATGTATCGATTTCTTCCAACAATTCCTGGCCTCTTACTTTGAAGTACACGTCGAACTTCGCTATCAGAGCATCAGTACAACCATCGTCCGAAAAAACCATTCGATCGAAGTAACCGCTTCCTTCGACCTGTTTATCTATATTTTTAGCAGCGGTCGACATTACGCGGTATCCGACTTCGCCAAGCCTCTCAATGAACTCAGGCGACAACGTCGAGTGTATGTAATCCCGCCGTACTACTTTAAATCTACCTTCAACCTCGACCACCGACCCTGCTGAAACAAGTTCGTTGAGCATTTGTCGAGGCGCCATGTCACCGCTGTATTCGCGGACCAGTCCAACAAAGCTCTTTCCATCTCCGACATCTGACTCGTACGGTAACTCCAGCGGGATACCGTAGGGGCCGGTGTACTTCGGGTCCGTGTACCAGCCCGTTAATACTCGCTCTGGCCTCGATGACTTCTTAGGACCAGGATTCATACCGAGCGTCTTATCGATGACGTTCTTGACGTCCTTTCTGGTAAGCCCCGTTAGAATCGCGATCTTTGACTTGTTGAGATTGCTTCCCTCTTCAAAATTTCGTATCGCCGTTTCGACATATACCTCTTTTGAAATGTCAGAAAACTCGGCGTGAGTGACACCCTGACTTATAAGCAAGCGCACCAACGGCTTTAACATCAGCGAAAGCGCCTTACCTAAATTTTCTTTTACTGACTCTGCCATCCTAGGCACGCTTCGCTAGCAATATGTAAAGTACCGCCGTGAGATATTGGTTGCAAGAAAATTCACCTAAAACAGGCATTAAGATCAACTTCTGCAAAACCACTCTAATCACAGGCATTTTATTTAGAACTTTATCCTTAAAAGCTCTATTAGCACATTAATAAAATTACTTAAGTTATTGTTTAAATAGTATTTTTATATTTTTTTTATGCGCGCATGCATCGACAATCCAGAGAAGCCAGTCAAAAATGCGCAATTGGAGGAGATCCCCAGTACCCCGTCATTGGGAGTCTAGGCTAATGGGCAGGTTATTCGAAGGAAAAAAAGCGGGATTATGGCAAAAGTGGGGTCTCGAACATGAGCGCTACGCTACCACTTGAAGCTATCGTCTTTATCTCGCTCTTCGAAGTAGAAAACGCCGACTGCCAGAGTGCTGGTGTCCTCTTTTGACTCATCACCTTCGTACAGCGTCTCGTACGCCATAAATAAATCATCTATAGACTCAGCGAATTCGACGATTCTGTCGCCTGTTATTCGCTCCAATCTCGGGACGTCGCTTTTTCGAACAGATTGGGTGTACGCAATTCGCTGTTTCCAGGTCTTACCCTTCCGCTCAGAGTTCACATTGTGATTGACAGTAGCAATTAGTGGGTAAACGCCGTGAATAAGAGACCCAATCAGCATGTCATGATCTGCTTCCGCTCTGAACGACCGTTTCAGCGCCTTAAGCGTCCCTTTCCCAGTTTCTACCACCGCACCAACGCGCTTCAACTCTGTGCGCATTGCGCCAGGCGGAATATCGCCACCGTATCTGCGAACAAGCTCGCTGAACGACGGACCACTGTCGGAACTAAAATCTAACTCTAATGGTGTGCCGTCTGAGTTGACGAATTCACTGTCCGAATGCCAGTGGTGCAAGACGTCCCACAAAGGCGTCATCTTCACAACTGCGGAGTCTTCTCCGTTGTCGATCTTGTCGCGGAGTCTTCTTACTTCTTTTCGCGTTAGTCCGGTCATTACGGCAACGCGGGAAATGTTCGTAGGGCGACCTCTAAGGCCGAAGTCTTTACTTGCTACGTCAACAAATGCCGTTTTCGCAACTTCAGCGAACTCGCGGAACCCGATTCCAAAGCGTAAAAGTATTCGTGCTATCGGCTTGAGCACTACGAAAAAAGCGCTAAGGATTTGCCGATTGATCTCGTCTTGCATGGACGCGCAATATATTGCCACTGGTCGATTTATTCCAACGAAATCGGCATTTTGGGAAAATGAACCCAACAATCGCCAAACAGACAATATTCTGCAACGAAAGTAACTTGGTGGTTTAGCCAGAAATGTCGTTCGACGTAGTCAGGGCTTAGTTGTTTTTTGACGCAAATGCTTGCCAATAAACTCGGAAAACGCCTCAGCATCCAGTGTTTCGACGCCCAACTGCTCCGCTTTTGCCAGTTTCGAGCCGGCCTTTTCGCCGTAGACGAGAAAATCGGTCTTTTTGGACACACTACCGGTTACCTTGCCACCAAGGCTCACAATGAGTGCCTTGGCCTCATCTCGGGTCATGTCAGGCAATGTGCCGGTGACCACAACGGTCTTCCCGAAAAACACGCCGTCCTCGTCTGCTTCCTTGAGCTCGATGTCAGGCCAGTTAACGCCGTTGTCCTGCAGCGCGCTGACAACGTCCAGGTTGTGTGGCTCATCAAAGAAGCGACGAATACGCATTGCCACGACGGGCCCCACATCCGGGACTTCCTGCAGAGACTCCTCCGTGGCTGCGATGATCCCGTCCAGCTTGCCGTAGTGATTAGCCAGGGAGGACGCGGTGGCCTCGCCTACCTCACGGATGCCCAACGAGAACAGAAACCGGGCGAGCGTCGTGGTTTTGGCCTTTTCGATTGCGCTCAACACATTGGTCGCACTCTTCTCGGCCATGCGGTCCAGGTTGCTGAGAGTCTCCAGATCGAGTGTAAATATCTCTGCCGGCGTCTTCAGACGGTCCTCGGCGACCAGTTGCTCGATCAGCTTCGAACCAAAGCCTTCGATGTCCATCGCTTTACGACTGACGAAATGCTTGAGCGCCTCGGTACGCTGAGCCGCGCAGAACAGCCCACCCGTACACCGAGCAACCGCCTCCCCTTCCTCGCGGACCACGGTTGAGTCGCAAACCGGGCAAGCGTCGGGCAACTCGACCGGCGATGTCCCATTCGGGCGCCGACTTAAAATCACCGACGCAACTTCAGGGATAACATCACCCGCCCGGCGAACGACCACGGTGTCACCAACCCTGACATCCTTGCGATGCAGCTCGTCGATGTTGTGGAGCGTCGCATTGCTGACCGTCACGCCGCCAACGAACACCGGCTCAAGCCTGGCCACTGGCGTTAACGCGCCAGTTCGACCTACCTGGAACTCGATGTCATTCACGACGGTGAGTTCCTCCTGGGCCGGAAACTTGTGGGCGATCGCCCAACGTGGTGCCCGCGACACGAAGCCGAGCTCTCGCTGCAGCGCCAGGCTGTCGACCTTGTACACCACGCCGTCGATGTCGTAGGCAAGGTCATCGCGGCGCGCACCGATATCCCGGTAGTACTCAAGGCAACCCTCAACGCCGTCCACGGTGCGACGTTCAGGGCAAACCTTTAGCCCCCATGCCTGCAACTGGTCGATGACGGCAGAGTGTTCACCGGCGATATCGCCACCTTCGTAAAAACCCGCTGCGTAGGCGTACATGTCCAGTGGACGCTTCGCGGTCAGGCGCGGATCGAGTTGCCGCAAGCTGCCGGCGGCCGCGTTTCGAGGATTCACGAAAGTCTTTTCACCACTGTCGCGAGCCGCGGCGTTGTACGCCTCGAAGCCCGCGCGCGGCATGAAGACTTCTCCGCGCACTTCAAGCGTCGACGGGTAGCCATCGCCCATCAGCTTCAGCGGAATCGCATCGATCGTTCGGGCGTTGTGGGTGACGTCCTCACCGGTCGTGCCGTCGCCGCGAGTGGCCGCCACCTGCAGCACTCCGTCGACATACAGCAGGCTGATCGCTGCGCCATCGAGTTTTGGTTCTGCAGCGAATTGCAGATCACCGATGTCGCTTTCAAGGCGGTCGCGAATGCGCCGTTCGAAGTCGTGCAGTTCATCATCCGAGAAGGCATTCTCGAGCGACAACATCGGCAGGCGGTGCGTTACCGAGCCGAATCCGTCGATCGGCTGGTCACCCACCCGCTGAGTCGGGGAGTCGGCGCTAACCAGCGAGGAATGCTCGGCCTCGAGTGACTCCAGCTGGCGCATCAGTCGATCGTACTCGATATCCGGGATCTCCGGGTCGTCGAGCACGTGATAGCGGTGGCTGTGGTAGCGAATCTGTTCGCGGAGCGCGTCGAGCTTCGCCGCAACATTCGTCATGGCGGTGTTTCCGTCAGGCGACTCGAACGGCGTGTTCGAACTGAATGATCTCTTCACGCATATAGCGTTCGCGCTGGATGCTGAGGGTGCTGCCGGACTCGTCGAGCAACTCCCCCTGCAATGACTGCGTAATCGTTCTCGCCGCTTCCATCATCATGTCGAAGGCTTTTGCGCCTTCTATTGGTCCAGGCAGCACCAGGAACAGGCTGATGCCCGGTATCTGCTGATCGCGAATATTGGCGAGATCGAAACTGCCCGGCTCCACGAGGCTGGCAGCGCTGAAAATGGTCGCATCATCGTCATCACCATCAACGCGGTGAAAGATACCGAATTTGCCGTGTCGCAGACCGATGCCGCGAAGGCTCAGGATCAGGTCATCACCTTTGAAGAATCCACGGTCTCGGGCCACAACCCGCAGCGTGACAATTTTCTGCGGCTCGACCTCGGACGGTTTATCAACCGTGTCCGATGCGTCGTCCTCTTTTACGAACATGGGCTCGAACTCGGCCTCCTCGCTAAGCTCTACCACGTCGTCCTGCAGCTCATCGCCGATATCAACCAGCGGTTCCTTGCGCTCGTCCACAGCCGGCGCACCGACCTGATCGGCGTTGTCCTGAGTGTCTTTTTTGCGCCGACCAGAGAGGTAAACACCCGCGATCACGATGACGCCCGCTATCAACAGCAACCAGCGAAGATCATCCATACCCATAAGCGTCCCGGGAGATTTACGCGCTAGTTGGCGGCCATCTTGACCGCTTCGTCCAGGTCTACGGATACCAGCCGCGAAACGCCCGGCTCCTGCATCGTCACACCGCTGAGCTGTCTGGCAAGCTCCATGGTGACCTTGTTGTGCGTGATGAAGATGAACTGCACCTTGTCCGACATCTCGCGAACAATGTCGCAGAAACGTCCGACGTTCGCATCGTCAAGCGGCGCATCAACCTCGTCCAGCATGCAAAACGGCGCCGGGTTCAGTTCAAAGATCGCGAACACCAGTGCGACAGCCGTCAGCGCTTTCTCACCACCGGACAGCAGGTGGATCGTGCTGTTGCGCTTGCCCGGCGGGCGCGCCATCACGGTGATGCCAGCAGTCAGCAGGTCGTCGCCAATCAGCTCCATGTAGGCATGGCCACCACCGAACAGTTTCGGGAACAAACGCTTGAAGCCAGCATCGATCTGTTCGTAGGTGTCTTTGAAGCGTGTGCGTGTTTCCTTATCGATCTTGCGAATCGCATTCTCGAGAGTGGACAGCGCATCGTTCAGGTCAGCCAGCTGTGAATCGAGGTATTCCTTGCGTTCGGATTGTTCCTTGAACTCATCAATCGCCGCCAGGTTGATGGGACCGAGTCGTTCGATACGTCGACGGATTTTCTCAAGCTTCTCATCCCAGCTCTCGATCGAGGCCGCCTCGTCGATCTCTTTGAGTAATTGCTCGTACTCAAAGTCGGTCTGCGCCAGCTGCTCGGTCACACCCTCGCGACGGACACGAATTTCCTGCATGCCCATCTCCGACTGACTCACGGCCGTACGCGCGGTCTCCACCGACTGCTCGATGTCCATCCTTGACTGTTCGAGACGACGCAATTCGCCTTCGACGTTTTCCACACGTGTCCGTGCCTCAGCCAATTCCTGCTCAACCGCAATGCGGCCTTCAAGTTGCTCTGCGAGCTTTTCACGATTGTCTTCGAGTGGCGCCTCGCTGCTTTCGAGACGCGCCTGGATTTCCTTTTCACGCGCCTCGAACTGGGCGAGCTGCGACTTCATCCGCTCCAGGCTTTGCGCGGCCGATTCCTTACTGGAGCGACGGCTTTCGAACTGAATCGTGATGTCCTGCACCGACTGGCGATCTTCCATCGCCTGGTGGCGCACACGACTCATTTCGTTGCGCAGATCGTCGCGCGTCGATTCCAGTTCACTGCGTTGTTCGCCGAGCTCCTGCATGGCCTCTTCGGCCTGACGAAGGCTGCGCTGCGACTCACGCAGTTGCTCTTCGGCCGAGATGCGTTCGTTCTCGATCTCCTTGGCTTCCTCAAGCAACGCCAGACGACGGGCTTCAGCCTGGTCCATCTGGTACTTGGCTGAGTCAAGTGCCGCTTTGGAGTCCGAGTATTCGTTCATCATCGCGGCGGCGTCTTTTTGCATGGACTCGCGACGCTCTTCGAGCTGCGCAAGACGCGAACGACCGTCGCGCTGCAGCTTCACCGCGCTGTCGTAGCGCGCCTGCGTTTCGCGTATGTCGCCCTTCAGGCGGCGCATATCGTGTTCTCGAGCCAGCACGCCGGCCTTGGCATCCTTGTCGCGGGACACGCGCAACCAGCCCGGTGCAAGCCAGATTCCGTCTCGTGTCACCACGGACGCGTTGCCCGATAACTCGTCGCGGATATCGAGGGCTTCATTCAGTGTGTCCGCCACTTTCACCGCGCTCAGCAGGCCGATGATCGATGACGGCGCATCGGTTACTTTTGAGGCCAGCGTGTCGGCCGACGCAAGAATATCGCCCTGCCCGCGCTCATCTTCGATCAGCGTGAGACGACCGGAGCCCAGGGCACTGATGGTATTGGTTGCAGGCTCGATGCTGGACACGCAAACCGCCTGCAGGTAGTCGCCCAGCACGGTCTCTACGGCCCGTTCCCAGCCGTCACTGACGTTCAGCGTCTGCGCGACGCGCCGCGCCTCGGCAAGTTCTGCGCCTTTCAGCCAATCCTTGACCGCGTCGTCACCCTCGCCCAAAGCGGCTTTTTGAACGGCTTCCAGCGATGCGTATTTTCCCTGCACCTCCTGCAACGCGCTTCGCCGTTCCTCGACGAGGTGGGTCAGTTTCTTGTCCTGTTCACGCAGCTTTCGGATGTTCTCACTGAGATCGACAAGGTGGCGGTCGAATTCTTCTTTGGCCTGTCGATTCTTGAGTTCCTTGACAGCGAGCTTTTCGATATCACTCGCGAGCTCGTCCTGCCGCATGTCGGCCTGCGCCTCGACGATTTTCTGGCTGCGGTCAGCCAGGCTCGTCAGACGTGATTCAATCTGCTCGGCGCGGGTTTTTTCGACACTGGACTGCTGCTGCGCGCCGCCGACGTCACCGGAGTAGCTGTCCCAGCGAGCTTGCCAGTCCGCCAGCGCCGCCTCAGCTTTCTCCAGCGATGAGGACGATGATGCCTGCCGTTCTTTGGCCTGCTCGAGTCCGGGCACCAGTTCATTCAGCGTCAGATCGAGCTGTTCGATCTCGCTGCGGTCCTTGTCGATGTGGTCACGAATCTCGGTGGCACCGTCACGGGCCTGCGTCAGGTCGGCCTGCTGGCGTTCACGCAGCTCCTGGGCATGCTCGATGGACTGCTCCAGACGGGCAATCTCGGAACCCACTTTGTAGTAGCGGCCCTGCACCTCGTTGAATTCGTCATTGCGCTCACTCTGGCGTTCACGCGCCTCTTCGATCTGGGCTTCCAGCTTTCGCTGGTCCGCAATCGCTGACTCAAGCAGCGTTTTCCGCTCCTCGAGGGTGGCGCGCGCTTCCGATGCCTGCTGATCGAGATCGCTGGTTTTCAGGGCCAGGAGTTCGGCGGATGTGCGGCGCTCGTCTTCTTTGTACTTGGCGTAGCGCTCCGCGGTTTTGGCCTGCCGGTCGAGATGCTTGAGTTGTTTCTCGACTTCCTCGAGAACGTCCTGCAGCCGCTCGAGGTTCTCTTTCGTGTGCTTGATGCGATTCGAGGTCTCGCGGCGGCGGTCCTTGTACTTGGAGATGCCGGCAGCCTCTTCGATGAAGACGCGCATCTCTTCCGGTTTCGCCTCGATCAGACGAGAAATCATGCCCTGTTCGATGATCGAGTAGCTGCGCGGCCCCAGGCCCGTACCGAGGAAAATGCCGGTGATGTCCTTGCGACGACACCGAGCACCGTTCAGGTAGTAGTTCGAGATACCGTCGCGAGTCACTTCGCGACGAATCGAAATCTCCGCGTACTTGGCGTACTGCCCCTCGAGCGTGGTCTCCGAATTGTCAAACAGCAACTCCACCGAGGCTGCGCCGACCGGCTTCCGGGCGCTCGAGCCGTTGAAAATAACGTCCGTGATCGAATCACCACGCAGGCGCGACGCCGAGCTCTCGCCCATGACCCAGCGAACAGCGTCGATAACGTTGGATTTGCCGCAGCCGTTAGGGCCGACAACGCCGACGAGACTGGATGGAAAGGTGATGTTGGTGGGATCGACGAACGACTTGAATCCGGCGAGCCTGATCTTGCTGAGACGCATGTGAGTGGGGTTGTGCCTGTGGCGAGGTGAATCCCGCAGTGTAATGTAAATGTCGGGATAAAACGAACCACTTTCCGACCGCCCAAAAGCGCCCCAGGACACCTTCTCACCGCGGTCTTGCGTTGATACCAAAAGCGGCAAAACCGGGCTTCCAACCCGCTGAAGTCTATGTATAATCCCCGCCTTTTCTCGAACCGGCAGGAGTCGCAAATGCCCGCCAAAAAGGCCGCGAGTAAGAAACGCAAAACAGTAGCCAAGAAGGCTGCTTCGAAGAAGAAAGTCACGGCGAAGAAATCCGCCGCGAAGAAGGCGACGACCGCTAAAAAGAAGGTAGCGAAGAAAAAAGTGGCAAAGAAAACAACGGCCAAGAAGGCAACTGTTAAGAAAAAGGTTGCAAAGAAAACGGCCGCTAAAAAAGCGACCGCGAAGAAAACCGCGACGAAGAAGAAGGTCGCCAAAAAGGTGACGAAGAAAGTCGCCAAGAAGACCGCGAAAAAAGTCACGAAAAAGGCAGCGACAAAGAAAACCGCTGCCAAAAAGGCGCCGGCGAAGAAGAAGGTCGCCAAAAAGACACCACGTCGCAGCGGCGACGTCATGTCCGGTCCGATTCACGGGATCGAGCCGTACAAGCCGAAGCGTGGCGAAGAATACATGAGCGACGACCAGCTCGAGCACTTCCGTGAGATCCTGACCGCCTGGAAAAAGGAACTCATGTTCGAAGTGGATCGCACGGTGCATCACATGCAGGACGAGGCCGCCAACTTCCCGGACCCGAACGACCGCGCTACCCAGGAATCGGAATTCGGCCTTGAGCTGCGCACGCGTGATCGTGAACGCAAACTGCTGCGCAAGATCGAATCCGCCCTCAACCGTATCGACGAGGGCTCCTACGGCTACTGCGATGAGACTGGGGAAGAGATCGGCCTCAAGCGCCTTGAAGCTCGCCCGGTCGCCACGCTGTGCCTGGAGGCACAGGAACGGCGTGAGCTGGCCGAACGGCAGTTCCGCGACCGGGACGACCGTTACCGGTAAGTGACCCCGGGATCCTACGTCGGCCGGTTCGCACCATCGCCCACCGGCCCCCTGCACTTCGGATCCCTGCTGGCCGCCTGTGCCAGCTACCTGGAGGCCCGCAAACACGCGGGCCAATGGGTTCTCCGTGTGGAAGACATCGACCCACCCCGCGAACAGGCCGGAGCCTCTGACCTGATTCTGCGCGTGCTGGATGCCTATGGCTTCGAATGGGACGGCGAGGCCCTTTTTCAGCGTCACTCGATCGAACAACACCTCGCGGCGGTGGCGGCACTCGCGGACCGTTGTTTCGAGTGCGACTGTTCCCGACGACTGTTGGCTGCTGAACCGGTCGGCGAACTGGGCACGATCTACCCGGGCACCTGCCGGGACCTTGGCAAACCACGTGGTGACACAGCAACCCGGGTGCGGGTTGGCAACGCGGTGAGCCAGTTCCATGACGGTCTGCAGGGCCTGCAACGCATGGAACTCGCCGCCGGGTCCGGTGATTTTGTCATTCAGCGGCGTGACGGACTGATCGCCTACCATCTCGCCGTCGTCGTTGACGACTACCTGTCGGGCGTGACGCATATCGTGCGCGGCATCGACCTGATGCCGTCAACGCATCGACAGGTGTTTTTGCAGGACCAGCTGGCGTATCCACGGCCGGAATACAGCCATATACCGGTCGCGGTGCATCCGGATGGCGACAAGTTGAGCAAGCTCACGGGGGCGCCGCCACTCGAGGCGCCAAACGCCGCGACGGAACTCGTTCGGGCTTTGCAGGTGCTGCGTCAGCAGCCGCCGGACGGTCTCGAGCGCGCGACAGTCGATACGATCTGGGGTTGGGCGCAGGAAAACTGGGACATAAGTGCGCTCGAGGGCCTGCGCGACGTCCCGGCTTGACACCCGTTGGCTGTCTGGCTAGCTTGACGTCAGGCAGCGGGATACGCTCCCCCGCCACCCGTTGCCGTACTTGAAGGTATCAACCTACAAGATCGGCCCCCGCCCTGCGGGGGCTTTTTTTGGGACAGCATCGACGCCATGACACCGCGACACGGACGCCGGATCGACAGCCCGTTTAACCCGTCTTTCCTTCTGAGAAACAAGCACCTGCAGACGATTCTTCCGTCTATGCCGTTCGCCGCGCACGACCGTGTGTCGCTGAGCCGCGAGATCCTGACCCTGCACGACGGTGATGAGACGGCGGTCGATTGGGCCGGTTCCACCGACCAACGGTCGTCGGATCGTCCGCTACTGGTGATCCTGCACGGACTGGAAAGCTCATCCGAATCCACTTACGCACAAATGCTGATGCACAACGCCCGTGCGGCCGGCTGGGACACGTGCGTCATGAACTTCCGCGACTGCGGCGACTATCGCAACAGACTTCCGCGCCGTTACCACGCGGGCGAAACCGGCGACGTGCGCTTCTTCCTGGAGCAACAGGCAAACCGGCGCAGCGGTCCGATCGTTGCGGTGGGTTACTCGCTGGGCGGCAATGTGTTGCTGAAATACCTTGGTGAGTCCGGTGACGGCACGCCGCTGTCCGCCGCTGCTGCCGTCTGTGTACCGTTGGATCTAAAAGCTTGTTCCTCACGTCTTAATCGTGGTTTTTCAAAGATTTACCAGTACTACCTTCTAAGAAACATGAAGACTGCAATGCGCAAGCGGTTTTCCCCGGACACAGCCGGAATTGACTGGGTGCGCGCCATCAACTCGAAGACGTTTGACGACTTCGACGATGCCGTTACGGCGCCGCTGCACGGCTTCGACGGCAAGGATGACTACTACGGCAAGAGCAGCTCTCGCCAGTTTCTGGGACGGATCAAGAAACCCACACTGATAGTGAACGCGCTGGACGACCCGTTCATGGATACGGCGATGCTGCCGAGTGAGGAGGAACTGGCACCGGCGGTGACGCTGGAGCTCAGTGAGCACGGCGGGCACGTTGGCTACATTGAGGCCGGCCCGCCGTGGCGGCCGAGGTACTACCTACCGAACCGGTTGGTTGAGTACCTGCGGCCTTTCACGGAACGATGAATCAGTCGTTATCGACTTCTTTCATCGACAGGCGCACACGACCCTGACGGTCGACTTCCAGCACCTTGACCTTCACCTCGTCGCCTTCGGCCAGCTTGTCGCTGACTTTCTCGACGCGTTCGTTGGAGATCTGCGAGATGTGAACCAGACCGTCTTTGCCCGGCAGAATCGTGACAAACGCACCGAAGTCCATCAGGCGGGCGACCTTACCGTCGTAGATACGGCCAACTTCGACTTCCGCCGTGATCAACTCGATGCGACGACGTGCTTCCTTGCCGGAGGCACCGTCAACGGATGCGATACGCACGGTACCGTCGTTCTCGATGTCGACCGTGGCGCCGGTTTCTTCGGTAATCGCACGGATCACCGCACCACCCTTACCAATGACGTCGCGGATTTTGTCCGGATCGATCTTCAGCGTCATGATCGTCGGTGCCCATTCGGACATCTCTTCACGCGGCTTGTCGATGACCTTGTTCATCTCACCGAGGATATGCAGACGCGCATCCTTGGCCTGGTCCAGCGCCTGCGACATGATTTCGCGGGTAATGCCCTGGATCTTGATGTCCATCTGCAGCGCGGTGATACCGTCGTCGGTACCCGCGACCTTGAAGTCCATGTCGCCAAGGTGATCTTCGTCGCCGAGGATATCGGTCAGGACCGCGAATTCGTCGCCTTCCTTAACGAGACCCATGGCAACACCGGCAACCGGTGCTTTCAGCGGCACGCCGGCGTCCATCATGGCAAGGCTGGAACCGCAGACCGACGCCATCGAGCTTGAGCCGTTGGATTCGGTGATTTCAGACACCACGCGGATCACATAGCCGAACTCATCGAGATTCGGCATGACCGCCTGGACACCACGCCGGGCCAGTTTGCCGTGGCCGATTTCGCGACGCTTCGGTGAGCCGACGAAGCCGGTCTCGCCGACACAAAACGGCGGGAAGTTGTAATGCAACATGAACGGGTCTTTGCGTTCACCTTCAATGGCGTCGATGATCTGCGCATCGCGGCCCGTGCCCAATGTCGTTACGACAATCGCCTGGGTCTCGCCACGTGTGAACACGGCGGAACCGTGTGTGCGCGGCAGAATACCGGTCTTGACGTCGATCGGACGCACGGTGCGCGTGTCACGACCATCGATGCGCGGCTCGCCCTTGATAACCCGCTGGCGGACAATGTTCTTCTCCAGCTTGCTCAGGGCACCTGAGACTTCGTCAGCCGAGTACTCAGCGTCATCGCCACCGGCCAGCGCATCGACCGCCGCCGACTTGGCAGCGCCGACAGCCGCTGAGCGGTCCTGCTTCACGGTGATCTGGTATGCCTCGGTCAGGGCGCCTTCGGCCTGTGCGGCAACGGCAGCGGCCAGCGCTTCGTTTTCCGGAGCAGCCTGCCAGTCCCACGCTTCGGTACCGACTTCGGCAGCCAGCTCGTTGATGGCCACAATCGCCGTCTGCATCGCTTCGTGGCCGAACATGACCGCGCCGAGCATGACCTCTTCGCTGAGGCGATTCGCTTCGGATTCAACCATCAGTACCGCATCTTTGGTGCCGGCAACGACGAGTTCCAGATCCGAGGTTTCCAGGGCCTTGAAGCCCGGGTTCAGCAGGTATTCGCCGTTAGCGTAGCCGACTTTCGCCGCGCCGACCGGACCTGCAAACGGCATACCCGAAATCGCGAGCGATGCGGATGCACCGATCAGCGCCGGGATATCCGGATCGATATCCGGGTTCAGGGACAGGACGTTGGCGATAATCTGGACTTCGTTCTTGAAGCCTTTCGGGAACAGCGGTCGGATCGGACGGTCGATCAGGCGACACGTCAGCGTTTCCTTTTCGCTGGAGCGGCCTTCACGTTTGAAGAAGCCACCTGGAATCTTGCCGGCCGCGTAGGCCTTTTCCTGGTAGTTGACGGTCAGCGGAAAGAAATCGCGACCCGGGTCCGCCGTCTTGCGGCCTACGGCCGTAACCATAACTACGGTGTCACCCATGTTGACGATGACGGCACCGGAGGCCTGGCGAGCGATGGCGCCGGTCTCCATTGAGACTTCATGTTCCCCATACTGGAACGTCTTTTTGATTGATTTCACTTTTTTCTTTTCCTACACAACAAAAAAACACGGCGACCCCATGTCGCCGTGTTTGTTTAATTCATTAACAGATTGCTCGCGATTAGCGACGCAGTCCGAGCCGTTTGATCAGCTCGCGATAGCGGCCCTGGTCCTTCGACTTCAGGTAGTCAAGCAGCTTACGGCGCTTGTTGACCAGCCTGAGCAGACCCTGACGGCTGTGGTGATCCTTCTTGTGCTCACTGAAGTGCTCCGTGAGCTCAGTGATGCGTGCAGACAGCAGCGCTACCTGGACCTCGGGAGATCCGGTGTCGGCCTCACCTCGGCCGTATTCAGCAACGATGCTGGCTTTGTTTTCGTTTGACAGAGACATGTTTAATTAACTCCGAGTACTTCTTTCTCTTCGCCCTGTTTTTGGAGCGCGGTATTCTAGCGCCACAGTTCGGGCATTAATAGTCCAAAATCAGCGATTTGCGCGAAAAAAAACGGGGTTTTTCACGCAACGCTCAAACCGGCGCCGCCGAAGCCGGCGGCAACCGAAAAACACGTTTGGGCGAGACCCTGCCAGCCTCGTCCGATTCGCCAACGCCCAAAAAGTCGTTGGACGCGTTGTACAGCCGGACCAACCCCGGCTCAACCTGGCCGATTACCGCCTGGCCCTGCATAAATCGCTCGCTGTCGGCGCCGTCCAGGTCCAGCCTCGGCATGAACCGAAGCGCCCGGTCGGCCGGCAACAGCAAACCCTTCAGCGCTTGCGGTTCCTGCGAATTGGCCGTTACCCAATCCACGCTGTCCAGTTCCTCGAACTCACCGACCGCCTCACGGTGCAGGCTGTGTGTGTACGCGACCGTACCCGCCTTGGCAGCCAGGTCCTCGACCAGCGTTCGGACGTAAGTGCCTTTCGAGCATCGAACCCGAAACACCAGTCGCCGTCCGGCCAGCTCCAGCAGTTCGATCTGGCTGATATGCACCGGTCGAGGCTCGCGTTCGACCTCCTCGCCCTTGCGCGCCAGCTCGTAAAGCCGCTTGCCATCTTTCTTCAGCGCCGAATACATCGGCGGTATCTGCGTCGTGTCACCGAGGAACGACGCCAGCACGTCGCACCAGTCGTCCTCGCTCAATGCGGGAACGTCCGCCTCCTCGACCACGGCGCCGGTTGCATCACCGCTGTCGGTTCGCCGACCCAGTCTCGCAACCACGCGATAGGCCTTGTCCGCATCCAGCAGGAACGCGCTGACCTTCGTCGCTTCGCCAAAGCACAGCGGCAACATGCCGGTAGCCGCCGGGTCCAGGCTGCCGGTGTGGCCAGCCTTTTCGGCGTTCAGCCGATACTTGACCCGCTGCAGCGCCTGGTTTGACGACAGACCCGCCGGCTTGGACAACAGCAGGATGCCGTCGACGCGATCCCGACGGCCTTTTCCACGTCGTCCCATGTGCCTCAGTCTTTGCTGGCGTTATCGATCAGTTCGCTGATATGCACACTGTGCGCAGCGCTGTCGTCGTGCGTAAACCGGAGCTCCGGAATATGCCGCGCCTGTATTTCACGCCCAAGCCGGGAGCGCAGGAACCCTGCAGCACTGGCGAGACCGGTCTGCACGGCCTCGACGTCGCCGTCGGGGTCGAGCAAGCTGAAATACACCCTGGCGATACTCAGGTCCCGCGACAGCTCGACAGTCGTCAGCGACACATCTTTCAGCCGCGGATCCTTGCTCTCGAAACGCAGCAGCTCACTGAGGCTGCGCAGGATCTGGTTACCCAGACGCTGATTTCGAGAAAACTCGCGCGGCATCGTCCCGGTGACCGACCTTAGTCAATCGTCCTCGCGACCTCGACGCGCTCAAAGCACTCGATCTGGTCGCCGACGCGAACGTCCGCGTAATTCTTCACGCCAATACCGCATTCCGTACCGGAACGAACCTCGTTGACGTCGTCCTTGAAGCGACGCAGCGACTCCAGCTCGCCTTCGTAGATCACGACGTTTTCGCGCAGGACGCGGATCGGGTTGTCGCGCTTCACGTAGCCCTCGGTCACGATCGAACCGGCGATGTCGCCAAACTTCGGTGACGAGAACACTTCTTTCACCTCGGCGAGGCCCACGATCTGCTCGCGAATCTCCGGCGACAGCATGCCGCTCATCGCCGCCTTCACGTCGTCGATGGCCTCGTAGATGATGCTGTAGTAACGCACGTCGACGCCGGACTCCTTGATCGCAGCGCGCGCCGAAGCGTCGGCGCGAACGTTGAAGCCGATGATGACGGCGCCCGAGGCGGCCGCCAGCGTGGCGTCCGTCTCGGTGATACCACCGACCGACGACCCCAGCACCTTGACCTTGACCTCGTCCGTCGACAGCTTGGTCAGCGAGTCGCGCAGCGCCTCAGCACTGCCGTGTACGTCCGACTTGATGATGACCGGGATATTCTTGACTTCGCCTTCCGTCATCTGGCTGAACATATTGTCCAGCTTGGAGGCCTGCTGCAGCGCCAGCTTGGCATCCCGGGTTTTGGTCTGCCGGAACTCGGCCACTTCACGTGCCTTGCGCTCGTTCTTCACGACCAGGAAGTCATCACCGGCGCTGGGTGTCTTCGAGAGACCGAGCACCACGGCCGGGCTCGACGGTCCCGCTTCCTTGATGGACGCCTGGGTCTCGTTGAACATGTTGCGAATACGGCCGTATTCCTCACCGGCGATGATCATGTCGCCCTGTTTCAGCGTGCCGGACTGCACGAGCAGCGTCGCGACCGCGCCTCGACCCTTCTCGAGACTGGATTCGATCACCAGGCCACTGGCCGGCCCGTCGATCGGCGCTTCAAGGTCGAGCACCTCGGACTGCAGCAGAATCGTCTCAAGCAGCTCATCCACGCCCTGGCCGGTGAGGGCCGAGACGTGCACAAACAGGTGATCGCCACCCCAGTCTTCCGGGATGACCTCGTGCTGAGACAGTTCGTTGCGGACGCGCTCCGGATCGGCGTTTTCACGGTCAATCTTGTTCACCGCGACCACGAGCGGCACTTCCGCCGCCTTCGCGTGCTGGATGGCTTCGATGGTCTGCGGCATAACGCCGTCGTCCGCGGCCACAACCAGCACGACAATGTCCGTTGCCTGTGCACCGCGGGCGCGCATCGCCGTAAACGCGGCGTGGCCCGGAGTGTCGAGGAACGTCACCTTGCCCTTGTCGGTTTCGACCGAATAGGCACCGATGTGCTGCGTGATGCCGCCGGCCTCGCCCGCGGCTACCTTGGTCGTGCGGATGTAGTCCAGCAGCGACGTCTTGCCGTGATCGACGTGGCCCATGATCGTAACGACCGGGGCACGCGGTGCCTTCTCGCCGCCCTCGACTTTCTCTTCGGCGAGCAGCTGCTCGTCCATTTCTGTCTCGGCCACCGGCTTCGGTGTGTGGCCCAGCTCCTCGACCACCAGCGTCGCCGTATCCTGGTCGATGACCTGGTTGATCGTCACCATGGCGCCCATGTTGAACAGCACTTTGACGACTTCATTGCCTTTGATCGCCATGCGCTGGGCAAGTTCGGATACCGCGATGGATTCCGGAATCTCGACCTCTCGAATGACCGGTGCCGTCGGGCGCTCGAAACCGTGCTGACCATCGCCACCGCGCGATACCGCGCGTCGACGGGTCGGTGTCTTGCGTTTGCGACGACCGCTCTTGTCGCCAGCCACGTGCAGTTCCTTGCGGCCGTAACGCGTGTCGGCCGGCTTCTTGGCCTTGTCCTTGTTGCGACGGTCTCGGGCGTCCTGCTCGGCTTTCTCGAGGCGGGTTTTCTCTTCCGCAGCGGCCTTGGCACGGGCCTCTTCCTGCTGGCGAGCCACCTCTTCGGCGTTCTGGCGTTCCTGCTCCTCGCGCTGGCGCTTTTCTTCTTCCTGGCGCTCGGCTTCGAGACGCTCAGCCTCGATACGGTCCTTCTCAGCCTGTTCGGCCGCTTTCGCCGCCTCGATGCGCTCTTCTTCCTCGCGCTTCTGCCGGTCGAGCTCTTCCTGCTCTTTCTGCGCCTGCTCTTCGAGAACGTCACGCTTGATGTAGGTGCGCTTCTTGCGAACCTCGACGTTGACGGTTCGGGAGCGTCCCTGATTGCCGGACAGTCGCAGCTCGGATTGTGACTTGCGCTTCAGCGTAATTTTGCGCGGCGCCGCCACAGAACCGGCTTCACCGGTCTGTCCATGACTTTTGCGCAGGTGAGTCAACAGCTCGAGCTTAGCGTCCTCGCTGATCGTGTCGTCAGATCCACTGACCTTGATGCCCGCTTCGTCGAGCTGCGTCAGCAGCTTGTCGACGGGGACTTTCAGGACTTCAGCGAATTGTGCAACGGTTACGTCGGCCATGCATTTACCTCGTGTATCCGGCCTCAGGCCTCAACTTCCTCAGCCTCAAACCAGTGTTCGCGCGCTTTCATGATCAGCGCAGCCGCTTCTTCGGCATCCATTTCCTGGATCTCGAGCAGGTCGTCCGTGGCGAGTTCCGCCAGGTCTTCTCGAGTCACAACGCCCTTGCTCGCAAGCAGGAACGCGAGGCCCTTTTCCATGCCTTCCAGGGTCAGCAGGTCTTCTGCCGGCTCGGTTTCGTCGATCTTCTCTTCCTGCACGATCGCCTGCGTCAGCAGTACGTCACGCGCGCGGCTGCGAAGCTCTTCAACGATGTCCTCGTCGAACTCCTCGATCTCGAGCAGTTCAGACGTCGGCACGTAGGCAATCTCTTCGATGGTCGAGAATCCTTCCTGCACCAGGATCAGTGCGACTTCCTCGTCGACGTCCAGCTGCTTGGAGAACAGTTCGATCAGCTCGCGCATCTCGGATTCGCTCTTCTGCTCAGCTTCCGCCGCCGTCATCACGTTGAGCTCCCAGCCGGACAGCTCGCTCGCGAGGCGGATGTTCTGGCCACCGCGACCGATCGCCTGCGACAGCTTGTCCTCTTCCACGGCGATATCCATGCTGTGGGAGTCCTCGTCGACGACAATCGACACGACCTCTGCCGGTGACATCGCGTTAACCACAAACTGTGCCGGGTTATCGTCCCAAAGAATGATATCCACGCGCTCACCCGCCAGCTCATTGGAGACGGCCTGTACGCGCGAGCCGCGCATGCCGACACAGGCACCGACCGCGTCGATGCGGTTGTCGTTGCTGCGAACGGCGATTTTGGCGCGCAGGCCCGGGTCACGAGCGGCACCGAGAATGTCGATCAGTCCCTGGCCAACCTCCGGCACTTCGATCTTGAACAGTTCAATCAGGAACTGCGGCGACGTGCGGGTCATGAACAGCTGCGGTCCGCGCTGCTCGGAACGCACTTCAGTCAGCAATGCCTTGATGCGATCCTGCGGCCGGACCGGCTCACGCGGCACCATCTGGTCGCGCGGTACGAAGCCCTCAGCGTTGCCGCCGAGATCGATGTAGACACCGTGCTTGTCGACGCGCTTGACCAGTCCGGACAACAGCTCGCCTTCGCGGTCTTTGAATTCCTCAACGACCTGCTCGCGCTCAGCCTCGCGGACTTTGGAGACGATAACCTGCTTGGCCGTCTGTGCGGCGATGCGGCCGAATTCGACCGACTCCATCGGCACTTCGACAAAACCGCCGGGCTCGGCGCTCTCGTCGATGTCTACGGCATCGATCATGCGCAGTTCGCGTTCCGGCTCCTCGAGCTCGGTCGACTCGTCTTCAAAAACCAGCCAGCGACGGAATGTGTCGTAATCACCGGATTCGCGGTCAATAGACACACGCACGTCGATTTCACCGCCGTGCTTACGTCGCGTGGCCTGCGCCAGCGCGGCTTCCATCGCGTCGAAAATGATGTCTTTTTCAACGCCTTTCTCGTTTGAGACAGCGTCGATGACCATCAGTATTTCTTTGCTCATTCGCAGTTACTCCGGGCCTAATCGGCCTCGTACACCAGTCGGGCGGTATCTATCGTCGCCAGCGGCAGGCTGTACGACGTTCCGTCCACTTCAACAACAATCGTGTCGTCCTCACAGGCAGACAGCGCGCCGCGAAAACGCTTGCGTCCATCCACGGGGAAGCGCATCTGCACCTTCACCGTTTCACCGATAAACCGCTGAAAATATTCAGCTTTTTTAAGCCTTCGGTCGACGCCGGGCGATGAAATCTCGAGGTTGTACTGGCCCGGCAGCGGATCCTCGACGTCCAGCAATGCGCTGACCGCATGGCTGACTTTTTCGCAGTCGTCGAGGTCGATCCCGTCCGCCTTGTCGATAAAGACACGGAGAACGCCGTCCTTGCCACCGAGCTTGACCTCCAGATCAGCCAGTTCGTAGCCGAGCCGTTCTACCGTGGGCTCGAGCAGGTCGACCAGCTCATCCGTTGTCATCGCCAAATCAATTAACCTTTGTTTTAAAACGAAAAAATGGGCACACGGCCCATTCCTTTGCAGCGCTCTTATTACCAGTCAGGCAATAAAAAAGCCCTCCGCGGGGCTTCAATCAACCGAATGACTGGTAACGGAGGCCCGGGCTTTACGATGCATCTTGACTCGTCAAATGCCCTGCGCCACCGCGCTGGAGCGAGAGTATACGGGAATCGCCGGCCCGCGCGCAAACCCCTGAAACAACTGGCAACAGCCTAGAAACGGACCAGCTGCGAGGCAGCAAAAAACCCCGTCGTGTGGCCACGACGGGGTCACGTTATCGGGCAAGATGGGGGGTTGCCCGTTGTGCTTGTCAGCCGAGGTCTGGACTCAGCCGGGCTCCCAGGTGGCCCTCTCCTTCCACCGGAACCGTCATAGACGTTACGCCGGGTCAATAAGCGGTGACATCGTGGAATCTACGCATCGTGCCCGGCGCGCCCGGTTACGCTACAGGCTCGCTACGAAATCCCGAACGCCATTGAGCAACATCTGTGTCGCAAGAATGACCAGGATCATCCCCATCAGGCGTTCGACGGCCCGCGAACCGCGCGTTCCCAGGACTTTCATCAGCCACGGTGACGCCACCAGCAGCAAGGTGCTTGCCAGCCAGGCGATGAACAGCGCCACGCTCCAGTCCAGCATGCGGTCCGGCTGGCTCGAACTTAACAACAGCAGGATTGCAATGGTGGACGGGCCCGCGATCAAGGGTACCGCCAGCGGTACGATAAACGGCTCGTCGTCGGAGTCGGTATCGACGACACCGCTGTGTCGCCCCGGCGGAAAGATCATGCGCAGGCTGATGATAAACAGCAGGAACCCACCGGCGATATTGAGCGACGACTGCGACAAGCCGAGAAACTTGAGAATCGCGTTGCCCGCAAACAGGAAAGCAAACAGGATGCCGAGCGCGATCAGCAGCTCGCGTGCCACGATTCGACTGCGCCGCGTCGGATCACAGTTCGCCGTGACCGCATGAAAAATCGGCACATTGCCGAGCGGATCCATAATAAAGAAGAGCGTCAGCGAGACCGACGCGATGTCCTGCCAGTTCATGCGGGCTACCGGGTTTGTGAAGGCGCGCAATTATGCGCCCGGTTTCGCCGCTCTTCTACCCGGCTGTCGGCACCTTAACGGCACGGCGGTCTTGCGCGATAGCCGGCAGCGCACAGGCGAACAAGCTCACCAGCACTGTCGCTGCACCAACATTAATAAGCAGCCCGTAGTTGTCGTCCACGAGCAGCAGTCCGGCCACCAGCGGTCCACTCGCCAGCCCCATCTTCGACGCGAATCCTCCCAGCGCCGCCATCCGCCCGGCCGAGTCGAACTCAGAACAAAGTCCCAGCAGATACGGGATGACGAATGCCCAGGTGATCCCCATTGCGCAGTTTGCCAGCAGGAAGATGGTGCGATTGTCGCTGTTGTGCAGCACGAGGATCCCAAGCACCGTAAGAATGATCGCCCCCGTCAGCGGGATAAAGCGTCCGTAAGTCGTGTGCAGCACCACCACGATGGCTGCGCCCACAATACCGATCCATCCGGAGGCAGCGAGCGTCCAGGTGATGAACTCACGATCCAGCGCAAACGACTCGCCAAGGCCGATGATGAAGGCAAACAAGCCCATGTTGCCGGCCTGAAACGTAAACAGCGCGAGCAATGTCAGGACCAGTGGCGCCCAGCGAATCGACTCGTCTGATTCTCTGATCTCATTCTGGTCTCGTTTTTCGGGCGCGTAGTCGTCGAGAAACGGCAGCATAGCAATCGTTATCAGGCTGAACGCGATCAGCGAGTAAAACAGGATTTCAACACCAAACGCCGGGACCAGTCTCGGCAGGTAAAGATTGCCGACGCCACCAAGACCGAACTGAACGACAAGCAGGACACCGAAGGTTTTATCCGGATGCAACGTCCGCGCGATGACCGCGAAACCGATACCGACCAAGGCGCCGCCGACAAAACCGTGCACGAAACGAATTGCGATCATCGCCTCCGGGGCTGTCACCAGGGTCGATAACAGGTCTGTAGCAATCAACACCGCGAGCATCGCGTAGGATGCCGGGCGCCACGCCAGCCGGCTGACCAGAAAGACGATAAGCAATGCACCGGCAGCGGCGCCGTACACATTCGCCGACGCAACAAAGCCCGCCTCTTCGGTCGTAAAGTCGATCGCCTTAACGAGACCGTCGACGATGGCTGGCATGATATTCACGTAGAACAGACCAGCGGTCGCCAGAAACGCAAGAAAAGTGCGCGAGACCATGCTGTTCGGATCGAGCGTTCCCCGGGAAGGTGTGTTCTGACTTTCAACGACGTCATTCATTGACAGAGACTCTTGATAGCGTGGGCAGCCTCGCGTCCACTTTGCCAGCGGAACACGTAGCTGTCGGAAAAGTAGTAGTAGATGATGTCGTTAGGGAACAACGCGACGGTGATCCCGCTGACCCCGGACATAAACGGCACCCAGACGGACTCGGAACAGCCCAGCGACGGGCCGGCATCGTAGGCCCAGAATCCGTTGTTGTAGCGCAGCAGCGGCGAGCCGGCCGACACACCGGGGTCCGACGGCAATCGCTGTAACGCACCGCTTAGCATATTCTCGTCCAGCATCGCCTCACCGTTTATTCGCGCAGCATCGCTGTTCAGCCAGCGGCTTACCCGAACAATGTCGTCGACCTCATAGGTCAGACCATAGCCCGCCACGGCCTGGCCGCGTTCATCGTACGTTCGCTTGCTGTGTGACATCAGCGGGCTCAGGTTCAGTGCGCGCCAAAGGTCGCGATCCAGGACGTCGCTGTACAGATCACCGCCGTCGGCCTGCTCCGCCCACAAATTGGTGAGCGCCGTACCCACCAAGTACGTATCGGACGTGTGATAGACAAACTGCGCACCCGGCTCGGCCTTGCGCTTGAAATGACCGCAGGCGAATTCGAGTTTTGATCGGTGCGAGTCATCGAAAATAAACGCAACGTGCGGCGGTGAATCCTCGTCAGCACTGGAGGCGGTCGAACGATAATTGCCGGTGGCCATATCCACCGCATTCTCGACAGACACACCTTGCCACTGGCCGCCGTCGCACTCGTCGATCAGATCACCGACACCGGACTGCGACGACCCCGGCAGCAATTTTTCCATGCGCATCGCCGCCACGCCGGCAAAGACAGACTTGGCCGTTGAATAAGACGGCAACGACATGGACTCACAAAACGGGTACGGGCCCTCGCGCGTAAAGCAGTCACTGCGGTAATGCACGCCTTCGACAACGAGGCCGAACACGCTCATATCGCGCGGATTAATACCGTCCTCAATGCCGAAGCTGGGAGGATCCACGCCGGGATACCGGGACGCGAGCACCTGCAGGCTTTCGACCGGCATACGACTGTTTCGATGTGCGCGCTCCGCGGCAATCGCATCTGCATGCCGATCGTCACTCGCGGTAACTTCGAACGCGGCATCAACAGCGCCCCACAAATCGAGCTTCAGGTAACCGCAGGTTTCTGCGCTGACCTGGTAGGCGACTCTCGACGCCTCCGCATTTTCGTCCAGCGTAAACGTCAAAACGCCGTTGTGTGTGCAGTTCGCCGCGCGTTCCTGCAGGGCAAAGGGCAACGACACACGGGTGACCCCCTCGCCAATATCCCAGGCTTTCCCTGGCAGCAGGATGTATTCCCAATACGGATGATCTGTGCGCTGTACTTCGCGTTCCAGCGGCACAAAATCGACTCCGTCGTGCGCAAACTCATACTCGAACGCTGGCAGCCGACGAATCGCATCGCCGACGCGTTGTACCCGACGCCAGCTGTCCTGAACAACACGCATCTCACCGTCGCTCGGTGAAAATGAGAGCACGCCACTGCGGTTTGTCGGCGGCGTCCTCGCCGCATCCGGGACGCGAAACTCGTGCATGGCAACGGGGGCCTTCATGGCTTTACGGCCGTTCAGGAAACGCTCGGTCAACGCGGGCTTCGCTATCGTCGCGGCACGTCCCAGACCAAGCACGTAGGCGTTATCGAGCCAACACGTGTCGTTGTCACCGTCGCCAGCGGCGCGCGCAAGCAGCATGACCGAGTCGACGCCGGCCGGCAGATCGATTGTCCTGCCGCCGCCGTGCATCGTGAACGAATCGTCCTGGCCATCGCCAACACGCGCGAGTGTGGTCCACGTCTTGCCGCTGTCGAGCGACAGTTGCGCCAGGCACAGGTCGTTAACTTCAAGTTCGGCGGCGGCGAACGCGGCACCGGCCTGGATGCGACGAAAGCCCGTCACGTCGATGGTCGCCACCGCGTAGGCCTTCTTCGTCAGGCGCAGGCTGCGGTTGCCCTGATAGTCGTTCATGGCGACGTCACCATCACCGCCCGCCGACCAGCCGTCGGCTTCACCGTCCTGGAAGTCGTCGTAGAAGATTGTGTCCGACGCGTGCACGGTCGTTGCCCACAGCAGCAGAACCAGTGCCGGTAGTCCAAGAATCTTCACATCAAACCTCCACGCCGCCGTCACGCAGTGCCGACAGCAAAGGCTTTAGGCCGGACTCGTGGTTTTTCCACAGGTCCTTGGCAGTGGCGTAAATCGGTGAGCGAACCTGGGCTGCACTGGCGGTCGCTGTCGGCGCTGTATTGCGGTGGAAATCGAGACAGGCGTCATCCCAGTCCAGTCCACAGTGCGCCACCAGTGACCGGCTGATCGTCTCCTGATCGTCAACGAGAGCCTCGTAACTCACCTCGAGCATCCGCTCGCCGAACAGAGCACGCCAATGCTGCATCAGCGCGTCATAGGCCAGCCAGTAGGCGGCGAGATCGTCGAGCGAATAGGAAAACGGATAACCCATTCGAAACAGCGATTTGAACATCGCATAGCCGCTGGCAACCGGGTGACGGTGGACGTGAACGATGGTTGCGTTTGGCAGGCTTTTGGCGATCAAGCCCAGGTACAGGTGATTGCCGGGCGTATTGTTAACGAGAAAGTCGCCCGCCTCCCCGTATCCCAGGCACGCGCGCCAGTAGCCCTCGCCGAGCGTGGCCATGTCCGATGCTGCGACCTTGCTCATCAGCTCGTCTCTCGAATACGCCGGCGATCCCTGGCGCATGACCGCGTAGGTAAAGTCGTTGTTCTCGCCCAGACTGGATACTTCCGGGTGAGACGACACAATTCGATCCACAAGCGTCGTGCCACTACGCGGTAATCCGAAAATAAAGATCGGCCCACGCTCGTCAAACCCTGCAGTTGCCTGTGACCACCATGTCTCGTCGAACGTGGCGGCGATCTGGCGCATCACGGCGACGTCGGTCGAAACCTCGTAGGACAAGCGCGCCCGTCGCGCCGTCGCGCCGCGTGCGAACGCGGCGAACGAGGCGTCCCAGTCAGCGAGGTCTTCGTATTCCTTGCCGAGTGCGTAGGCCAGTGGCACTTCGGCATCCGGATCACGGCAGGCTGCCAGTGCCGCGGATATCGAATCGAGGTGATTCTCGTCCTTGGACTGCCGTTTGAGCGTGGAACGGGCATAGTAGGCCTCGGCCTGGCCGGGGCGTTGCCCGATAACCGCGTCCAGTTCGCGCTCCGCCAACTCGAGATTACCCACGGCAAGGGCCGCATTTGCCAGTGCGTAGCGCGCATCGAGATTACCGGGCAGCGTCGATACCAGCTGCTGTGCACAAGCGAAGGCGCGATCGTGACGTCCCAGTTGCGTGTAGCACTGCAGCAGACGATGCAGAACCTGTGGATTTGCCGACGCACTGCTCTCAGCATCGTTGAGTGCAACGATCGCGTCCCGGATGCGGCCTTCGAGGATGAGGCGCTCCACGCGAGTGTGGAACGCCTCTGGCGGTGTCCCTGCGGAAGCGGCGGCGTGGTCCTCCATACCGTTCTGGGACGCGGTCAACTCAAACCTCGAGTCAGAACGCGTAGCTGACCGTGAAACCGAGCGTGCGCGGCAGGATCAGGAACTGGCGGCTGTTGCTGCCAAAAAACTCCGCACTGGCGAGCGGCGCAACGAGGTTGACGTTGGAACCGAAGGCCTCCGGCGTAAACGAGCCGGTCGTGCCCTCCTCGTTCGACAGGTTTTTCACCCATATCGCTGCCGACCAGTTGTTGTCGTACCAGGCGACACTCGCGTCGAGCACCGTGAAGCCGCCGAATTCCTCCGACAGTGCGATGCCCTCCTGCAGCACGTTTTGCGTTTCCGACTGGTAGTAAGCATCGAAGCGCAGGGCCAGTTCACCCGGCCCGAAGGGCACAACGTAGTCGACCGCCGCATTGACGATGTGTTCAGCAATGCCCGGCAGCGGTGCACCCGAATCGGCGATCTGCGTCGGCAGACCGGTGTTGATATTAATCGGCTCAACCAGAGGTGCAGACAATTCCGCATCGACGAAGGCATAGCCGAAAGCGTAACCCAGACGCTCGTTGAGGCCACCGCTGATCTGTATCTCAAGACCGGACGTCTCCGCCTCCTCTCCGTTGACCACGGCGAAAAACGATCCAACCGGTGCGTCGGTATTGAACTGCGGGTCATCCCAGTCCATCGAGAAAATGCTGACGTCGTAACGCTGGTTTTGCCAGGTGCCTTTCACGCCGATTTCCATGTTGGTGACGCTGTCCGAGTTGTAGATCTGCCAGCCGGGATCGTTGGCAAATCGACCAATATCAGGCACACCGTTGTTGCCGCCACGACGATAGCCCTCGGAGATCGTCGCATAGAAAAGCTCATCGTCGCCGAAGTTGTAGGCAAGATTCGCCTTGTACAGGACGTCGTCCTCGGAGCTGTTGAACGGTGTGCTCACGGAGTCGGCAATGGAGTCGTAGGCACCGGCGCGAACAAACGTGTTGACGTCCGACTCGATATCGAAGAAGCGCAGGCCACCGGTCAATCGCAGGCGGTCGCTGACATTCCAGGTCAACTCACCGAACACGGCGAAGTCCGTGAAGTCCTCGTCACGCAGGTAGGTGAAAACATTGTCCGTTGAAACGAAATCGACCGGTGGGAATAAGGCATCTGCAAAGGCTTCAAAGCCGACGAGATCACTGACCTGCGTGACCGCCCTGTTCTGGTCGCGGTAAAACACGCCGGCGACGTAGTCGATCGTATTCTCGCCACTCGAGACGAGACGCAACTCCTGCACCAACGCTGCGTCTTCCCAGGTGCGTTCTGCCGTGTACAGCGGACGCGGATAGAAGTAGTAAAACTGCGGGAAGTTGTTGGCATAAAAACCGGTGTTGTCCGATTCGCTGCTACCGCTGTTGTCGTAGTACGACGTGGCTGAGGTCAGCGTTGCGAAGCCGAAATCGAGACTCACCTCCAGCGAGCCCATGTCGAACTCACGATCCGATGGCTCACGAATCACAGCGCCGTTGGTGAACTTGCCGTAAGGCACACCGTTACCGTCGGTGCCCTGCGTCTGTTGGCGACGTCCGCCGATGTCGTCATCCTGATAAATGTAGTTCAGCTGATAGCTGAAGGACTCCGTCGGTTCATGTCTAAGCGACCAACGCAGGTAGACGCTGTCAAAATCATCAGAGTCCTCTTCACTCTCATAGTTGGTTGAATCCGGGCCACGCGCGAACAAGCCATTCGGCTGTACAGGAACGCCGTTCGCATCCAGCTCGTACAGGTTGACGTAGTCGGTTATGCCGGGGAAATCGCGAAACAGGACATTCGCGCGCATCGCAATGTTGTCACCCATCGGCAGGTTGAACGTGCCGCTCGTGGCGATGCCGTTTTCACCAGACCCATCCACGCTCGACACCTCGACGCCAACCCGGCCTTCCTGTTCACCGAACTGCGGTGCACGGAGGTGGTATTTAATCGTGCCGCCCAGCGCACCCGATCCGTACAGTGTGCCCTGCGGCCCGCGCAGGACCTCAACACGATCAAGATCGATCAGGGCGAGGTTCGCATACACCGGCGTCTCGCCGACGTAGGTTGACACCGTCGCCACCGAAGGCACCGCAAAGTCGCCGAACGTCGAGTTATCGACGTTCAAACCACGGATCCGAATACTGCTGAACTGGGCACCGTTACGAGGCCCCTGGTCGATGTTGCTGATGCCCGGAATCGAGCGCAGTAATTCCTCGTTGTCCAGTGTGAATGCCGCTTCGATCTCTTCGCCTGAGACGGCGCTGATGTTGTACGGCACGTCGAGAATGTTCTGCTCGCGGCGACTCGCCGTCACGATAATCTCTTCAAGCTCGTCCGCACCGTCGTCAGACTGCGCGTAGACCTGCGGTGCCGTCGTCGCCAGCACGGCGCCAATCGCCGCCGCCAGCGGGGTCGGTTTGAATGTCCTGGTTTTGTTCATGCTGGTAACTCCCCCAGAGGATCAGTTGGGTTTTGATTTGTTGTGGTCGGCCCCCGGCAACGCCATGGGCCCGAGTTTATTGAGTGATTCCGAGACGTAGCCTTCCGCGTATTGCGGAAAACGGACGGTGCTGTCGCGGTAGCTTTTCAGCGGCTGGCCGAGTCCCTGCCAGCCGTTCTCACGCACGTCGCGCACGTAGTCGAGGTCGAGCATCAGCGGGAAGATGTCGCGTCCCTCGCCCGCCTCATAGACAATCTCGCCGCCGGGACCGGCAACCAGGGATGAGCCGACGCCTAGCGGCCCGGCCACGTTGACATCAAAAACATAGCACTGGTGCATGGCACCGTGAGCCCGAACCATGCACTTCTCTGCGTCACGATCGATGGTGCTTGTGAGCGATGGATGCAGGATGACCTCGGCGCCCATCGACGTCATCGCGCGGATCGTCTCGGGAAACCACATGTCGTAGCAGATCGACACGCCGAATCGGCCGACGTTGTCGACATCAAAGACCACGAATTCATCACCGGGCGTCACGCCCTTTTCATAAGGCAGCCACGGGAATTGCTTGCGGTAGCGCGCGATGACTTCACCGTCGGGATCGATCACCGGGCAGGTGTTGTGCACAAGATCGCCGGCCGCCTCCATGATCGAGCCCGGCAGCAACCACACGTCATTTCGGCTGGCCACTTCACGAAAGCGCTGTTCGAATTCACCGGGCATGGCCTGCGCGCGGGCCGGATCACTGCCATAGCCGTTCAACTCACCGAGCACGACCATGCGGACCCACGGGAAGCGTCGTTTGACCGAATCAATCTCGGCCTCCATGACGTCCACGTTATCGCCGTTGATCGCGGGTAACTGCAGGCCGGCAACGCCAAATCCGTTCATAGACAGGTCCTTTGGAACTCTGTCTCAACGGTAACGGCGATTACGGGCGGGTAATAGGTCCAGTTTTGGATAAATTATGGGTCCAGTTCAGCGGCTAATGCCGGACCTTCTGGACCAGTGCGGTATCCACCAGCTGCCCGTTGCTGTCGAAAAACTTGATCTGGTCACCATCCAGCACGATCGAGTAGCCCTTCTCCTCGCCGTAGTTCCAGCGCCGCCACTGTCGAAACCACCGATCGTCCTCGACGCGCCAGTGGCCCTCGTCGTGCTCCTCGCTGGAGTAACCGAGAACGCCGCTCATGCGGCCGTCGGCGTGATAGTGGATCGTGCAGGGTGCGCCGTAGACCTCCTGGTAGAGGATCGTCGTGTTGCGGAACGCCGCCTCAAGCTCATCGCCTTTCAGCCAACGGCCGCCGGTGGACTCCAGGTGCTCGACCTGGTCTCTCACCTGCGAACGAATCGCGTCGACCAGCGCCGTTACCCCCGGCCGAATGCGCGCCACCGGCAGGCTGGTGATTCCCATACGGAAGCAATTCTCCGCCGACTGTCGGTCCGCGTAATAGTGCTGCACGGGTTCAATCAGAATGCCGCGTTTTGCCGCCGAGCGGGCAAAGGCCTCGACGTCGAAATCCTCGGGCATCCGGACCCAATACGTCGTTCCGCCGACCTCGGGCGAGATCTCCAGCGGCACGCCGCGCATCCAGTTCAGGGCATCGCGCAGCGCCATGCGTCGCTCTTTCAAGGTGCGACCCAGACGCAACATCAGGGAGTCGTAATGCCCCAGCGACAGAAATTTCGCGGTAACACGCTGGTTGATCAGCGGCGGATGGTTCATGACCGAGCGACGCAGCGCCCTTGCGCGTTTGATGAACTGCGAATCGGCGACGATAAAGCCCAGCCGAACACCCGGTGCGAGAACCTTCGACAAGCTGGCGACGTACACGACACGGCCGCTGTCATCCATACTGCGTAACGCCGGAATCGGGCGATCTTCATAGTTAATCTCGCACTCGTAGTCGTCTTCGATCACGAGAAAGTCGTGTTCTTTTGCCGCGCGCATGAGCGCGTCGCGTCGATCCGGGCTCATCTGCACAGCGGTCGGAATCTGGTGGCTGGGCGTTACGTAGACAAGATCGCAGCTGGACAGTCCGCCATCCACAACCACGCCATCATCATCGACCGGCAGCGCAACCACACGCGCGCCACTCTGCTGCAGCAAGCCGCGCGCTTCAGCGTTGCCGGGATCCTCGATGCCGGCGACGACAGCACTGTCGGCCAACAATCGGCTGATCAGGTAGAGCGCGTTTTGCGTGCCCAGTGTCACCAGGATTTCGTCCGGCCTGGCCTGGATGCCACGCCGCGACAGGATCTTGCTGCGTATTTCCTCAACCAGCTCCGGATCATCAGCGTCACCGCTGTCTGTAGACCACTCGCTGACATCGGACACACTGAGGGCGAGTCTCGTGGCCTCGCGCCATTCGGCCATCGGAAACAACTCCGCGTCGAATTTGCCGTCAATAAACGGAAACGGGTAACGACTCCAGTTCGGCAGATCCTGGCTGACTGAACGATTCACCAGGCCCGGACGTCGCGTGCGCTTTTTCCACGCGGCGTTTTGCTCTTCGCTGACCGGCACGATCGCGTCGCTGTAGCCAACGCGAGCCTCCAGCATTTGCTCGTTCACATAGATTCCGCTGCGGTCGCGACTGACCAGGTAACCCTCGGCGACCAGCTGCTGATACGCGAGGACAACCGTATTGCGCGACACATCCAGCAACTTCGCCAGCTTTCGGGTGGACGGCAGCTTGTGGCCCGGTGGCAATGTGCCCGACAGGACACCTTCAACCAGCTTTTGCCGAATCTGGTTTTGCAGGTTCAGCGGGCTGTCCGGGTCCAGGTAAATCAGCGTCTCTGGCATGCGCAGAGACTACAAGAGCCCGGCCGTTCCCCGCCAGTCAGCCGCCGCTGCCCGCCTTGGCGGTTGCGCGCCGTTGCCGAGCCCGCCGCGACATCATGTTGAGGCCTTCAATGAAGGCAGCAAACGCCATCGCTGCGTAGATATAGCCCTTCGGCAGCGGAGCGCCGAAGCCGTCCGCGATCAACGTCGTGCCAATCAACAGCAGGAAGCCCAGAGCGAGCATCACAATCGTCGGGTTTGCGTGAATGAAATTCGCCAACGGCTCGGCGGCGAGCAACATCACCGTGACTGCAACAATCACCGCGATAACCATGATCGGGATGTGATCCGTCATGCCGATTGCGGTCAGGATACTGTCAATGGAGAACACCACGTCGAGAATCAGGATCTGTGTCACCACCGCGGCGACACTGGTCGTTACGACTTTCGGGTTGATCACGTCAGGACCCGGGTCCGGATCAACGATGTGGTGAATCTCCGTGGTTGCCTTCCAGACCAGGAACAAGCCACCGACGATCAGGATGACGTCGCGCCAGGAAATGGCTTCACCGAAGATGGAGAACAACGGGTCCTGCAGCTGGATAATCCAGGCGATGGTGCCCAACAGCATCAGCCGAAGAATCAGCGCAGCGCCAATGCCGATCCGCCGCGCCCTGGCCCGCTGGTGCTCGGGTAACTTGTTCGACAACACGGAAATAAAAATCAGGTTGTCGATGCCGAGCACGACTTCCATTGCGATCAGACTGATCAGCGCGATCCATACGGCCGGATCGGCGAACAGCGTCGAAAGATTCTCCATGGTTCCACCCTGTCAGGCGTTGGAATAGCGCGAAGGTTAGAGCGAGAAACGCTGCGGGGCAATCTCGGCTTGAGTCGGACTCGACAACCGGACAGGCGTGACTGCCGCACGGCGGACCGTTCACGCCTGGCATCAGATTTCGTCAACGGTCGCCACAAAGCCGGCCCAAACTGCCGAGCTCGTTATTCGCCGAATCGGCTCAGACTACGCAGACCGGCGGGACGCCTTCCGACGAGGCGGCCGATTTCAAGCCGCGTCAACAGCGCCATCGGGCGGATATGACCATATAAAAGGCTGAGCGATTGCATGGTTTCCGTTGTCATCATCCTTTGGCTGAATGCTCTGGTGCTTAAGAAAAACTGACACCGGTCGACAATCCAGAGAATACGCACTAAAGCTCGGCCCCGGTCAGCCGTTAACGAGCGGAGACGAACTCCGTACCGGCATCTCAGGGAGATGATGCGCGCATTGGGTATGGGACGTATCTCAAAGGGGTACTCCGGGAATGACGAACGAGTCTGGCAAAGCGGCGGATTTCGACGGCGATGAACACGCCGACGATGCGCATACGGTGCAGTTGTGGCGCCAGCGAAGCGCCGACAACGACGTGCAGGACAAGCCGGACGCCAATCTCATTCTGCTCGCGGACACAACCGGCACGGTAGAAAGCGTCGTCAGCCAGGTTCGCGATTCCACCGCCCTTCCCGACGGCGTCAAGCGCGGCGATTCACTTTTCACCCTCTGGAGTGGCATCACCGCCGACCGCCTCAAACACAGCATCCGCAAAGCAACCCAGGGGCGCCAGCCGTTTAACACACAAGTCTGGGACGAGACGTCCGCTGTCTGTATCGAATTCATTGTGATCCCGCAGGGGCCGAAACGGATCATGTTGATCGTCCGCGATGTGACCGATCTGCAGGCCGAGAAGCAGCAGCTGGAGGATCTCGCCTTCGCCGACTCGGCGACCGGCCTGCCAAACCGGCGCTGGCTGGACGACGAGCTGAACAGCATCCTCGACCGGGTCAAGCTGCGCCAGGGACGTTGCGCCGTGTTGTGCCTGGAGGTGGACGGGCAAACCAACCTGAAGGAAACGCACGGCGACGAGGGATTGCGCGTCATCCTGGCAAATGTCGCGTCGCGACTGTTGCGCAACCTGCGCGGTGCCAACGAGCGAGACGAGCTCGACGACGAGCGCTACTCGGCCGTTGCACGCATCGAGGACACCAAGTTCGCCGTGGTTTTGCCGGACATCGGCTCGGAAGACGACGCGACGCGGGTGGCCTTGCGTATCGCCGAGGAGCTGTCGGCGCCGATGCTGATCGAGGCTCGCGAAATCAAACTGGATATTCGTTCAGGGACGGCGGTTTTTCCGCAGGACGGCGAGCGCGCCGGCGAGTTGATCCGCTGCGCGATTGTTGCTGCAAATGAAGCTCGCTTCAGTCACACCAGCTCGCACAAATTCCACACCACCAACGTTGGTATGCAGGCGCTTGAACGCCAGGATCTCCTCGTTGAACTCGAGTCCGCGTTGAAGAATGACGAGTTTGACATCCACTTCCTGCCCGTTTTCGAACAACCTGCGGGCAACATCACCACCGCCGAGGTGCTTCTGCGTTGGCCGCGGCCCCTGTTCGCCACACACCCGATCCGCGAGGTCATTCGTGCCGCGGAGTACACCGGCATCATCGTGTCCATCGGTGAGTGGGTCATGGCCAATGCCTGCCGCGCACTCAAGACCTGGCGCGACGACGGGCATGACAGTCTTCGGATTGCGCTGAACGTCTCAGCGCGCGAATTCAGTCGCGATGATCTGCCGGACTGCATCCAGCAGTGGGTGGATGCAACCGGGCTCGACACAAGCTGTATCGAACTTGAGATCACGGAACGCCTGCTGCTGCAGGACTCGATTCGTGGCTTCCAGGCCTGCAATGCCGTTACCGACATCGGGGCACGCGTCGTCGTTGACGACTACGGCACCGGGATCTGCTCGTTCGACTCACTGGCAGCAAGCCCGATCTCCGGCGTCAAAATCCACCAGCGCTTCACGGCGGGCGTTGACCACGACCCGAACAGCCGAGCCGCGTGCTCCGCGATCGTTGCCATGGCCCGGGAGCTCGGCCTGACCGCTACCGCGGAGGGCGTCGAGACTGAGGAACAGGCCACCGTATTGCGGGAACTCGGCTGCAAGAGCCTGCAGGGCTTTCTGTTTGGCGAGCCGATGAACGGGCCGGACATGACGGCCTTCCTTGTTGATCATTCGGAGGACGAATCGTGAGTAATTTCCCGAAGTTCCCATCCGATACCGACATCCTGCACTCGGTAACCACGGTGCTGGAGTCGCTCGAGTCCGTCGCCAAGGTCGACGCGCAGTCGCCACAGGAGGCCACGGCACCCCGGGTCCTGTTGTTTGGTTATCCGCGAAGCTTTAAAAAGTGGGATTTGCGCTGGCTGCAGCGCTCGAATTTTGAACTTACGCTGCTCGAGAGTGCCGACAACGCGCTGCAACACATCGAGACGATGGACCCCGACGCGATCATTGTTGAGGCGCGGATGCGCGGCAACGACGGTAGCGAACTCTACGAAGAAATCCTCCAGTCCGGCCGCGTTGAAGCACCGGTATTTGTCCTCACGAGCTCGCCCGTTGAGACCAAATCCGCGATGGACAACGGAGCCTTCGACATCATCCGGAAGCCGTTCGACTGGCGACTGATTAACCGTCGCATCAAAAACGCGGTTGACGCGTTGCATCGTGAAATTGACCTGGACCATGCGCACGGTTCGCTGGACGCGGTCGCCGAACTCACAAGTCAGCTGCGACTCAAGTCGAACGCCGCGCAGAGCTTTGAGCCCATCACCGGACTGCCGAATCGCTCCAAGTTCGAGAAACTGATTGCCTGCAACACTCGCGCTGTCGAGAAGGACGGCAACGTCATCTTCTGTGCCGTCATCAGCCTCAACCGCTTCAACCTGATCACCGAAGCACTGGGTGTCGACAAAAGCAACGAAATCATTGCCAAAGCTGCGGAAGTTCTGAAGCTGTGTATCTCGGATACGGTGAGCTATATCCGGCAGGAAAACGGCCTTCGAACGGCGTCAATTGCGCGCATCGGTCCCGGACGTTTCGCGGTGATGATGACCGCCTCCACCGGCGATGACGAGCTCGACCACATTCGGCAATTCGTTATCGGTCGCTTCACCCAGCCGATGATCATAGACGGACAGTCGCTTTACCTGTCACCGTGCATCGGTGCCGCCGTTTACCCGACCGATACCGCCGACCTCAGCCAGCTGCTCGGAAAATCCGAGGCCGCCATGCGTGAAGCGCGCAGCCGCAGCCTGACGTACCTCCGACACTCGCATTCCTTTGAAGAAGAGATTGCCAACCGCTTGCACATTGAAAACCAGTTGCACGCGGCGCTGGAAAAGTCCGAATTGCAGGTCGCCTACCAGCCGTTGGTCGACATCCAAAGCGACCGGATTGTCGGGTGCGAAGCGCTGTTGCGCTGGCCGCAACCGGACGGCAGCTTCCTGTCACCGGCGGAGTTTGTACCGGTTGCGGAATCGGCCGGCATCATGGTGCGTATCGGCGAATTTGTGTTGGATGCGGCCTGCAGCCAGCTTGCAAGCTGGCGCAACGCGGGGCTGCCGGCGGTGCGGATGTCCGTCAACGTCTCCAAGTGCCAGCTCGAGAATGACCAGTTCCCGGCCTATGTCCGGCATTGCCTGCAGAAACACCAGATTGAACCCCGCCTGCTCGATCTCGAGCTCAGCGAGCGCGGCACATTAACCCCCTCGAAAGAGATCATCTCGCGGCTGCACGCCCTGAAAGAGCTCGGCGTCTCCCTGTCGATCGACGATTTCGGTACCGGTGAGGCGGCTATCGCCTACCTCAAGGAACTGCCGGTCGACGTCCTGAAGATCGACCGCTCGTACGTGACCGAACTGAAATCGAACGCCTCCGACACGGCCATCACCTCCGCCATGGTGTCGCTCGGCAAGGGCCTGAACCTGACCGTCGTCGCCGAGGGTGTCGAATCCAAAGAACAGCTCAGGATCCTGAAGGACATGGGCTGCGACCAGTACCAGGGCTTTTACCGCTCACCGGCGGTGTCGCCCGCTGCGCTCACCGAACAGCTGTCCGGCGACGAGTAAACGTTGGTTACACAAGAATTTAACCGGGGAATTATGAGAACCAGTTCACACTCTTTCTCAAGCTCTTAGACGGTCTCGCACCGGCTACCGAGCCCCCGCCATGGTTTCATGCTCGCACTGAATGGAGCCGCTGTCGCAGCTCACCAGGAACGCGACGGCAAACAGGGAAAACAGGCGGAACACTATGCAAGACCAAGCAAAGCGCCCTACCAATAGCAGCTGGCTGACGGCCGGCCTTATTTCGGCTCTGGCGTTGTTTCTCCCCTTCGCACATGTGACGGCAAACGAAACGCACCCCATGCGCTTCGAGCAGCTGTCGCTTCGGGATGGATTGTCACAGGTTGCGGTCGTTTCCATGCTACAGGACTCGGAAGGGTTCCTGTGGTTCGGCACCGAAAACGGCCTCAATCGCTACGATGGCTATGAGTTCGTGCACTTCAAAGCGGATCGCGGCAACCCTGACGCGCTGCGAAACGATTTCATCTACGGCATCGCCGAGGCACCGGACGGTGCGATCTGGGTGTCCACCAAGGGCGGTGGCATTTCGAGACTCGACAAGCAGAGCGGCGCTTTCCAGACCTTCCGACACGATCCTGAAAACGACAATAGCCTGGCGGGCAACAACGTCCGCACCCTGTTCGTCGACAGCGGCGGTGTCGTCTGGGCCGGTGTCCGTAACGGCGGCCTGAACAGCCTGGATACCGACGGTAACGTGCGTCGTTACACCCTGACCGACAGCGGTGCAGCAAGCGTTTTTGTTGTGCACGAAGACAGCGCCGGCCAGCTCTGGATCGGGGCCGACGAGGGCCTGTTCCTGCTGGACCGCGCTTCCGGCGAAATAACGGCTTACACGCACAAGCGCGACGACCCGCGCACGCTGAGCTCGAACAAGGTTCGTTCAATTTACGCAGACAGCCTCGGGCAAGTCTGGGTTGGCACATTCGATGGCGGCCTGAATCGACTGGACACCGAGTCCGGTGAATTCACCCACTATCGCAGCGGCGAGTCGACCAGCACGCTGAGCGGCGACCGCGTGACCAGCATTCTCGAAGACAACGAAGGCCGGCTCTGGATCGGTACGTCGCGCGGCCTGAATCTGCACGTGACCGGCACGGATCGCTTCGTGCGCTTCAATCACAACGGCGCTGATCGCGGCAGTCTCAGCAACGATGCGATCAGCTCAATGATCCAGGACCGAAGTGGTCTTCTGTGGATCGGTACGCTGATGGCGGGAGTCAACAAGTGGAACCCGCGCTCGTGGGCACTGGGCCTGCAGGAAAGCAGCGAATTTGCTGCCAGTGAGTCATCGAAGCCGATGGTTACCTCGCTGTCGTCATCGGCAGAAACCCTCTGGATCGTCACCTTTGGCGACGGCCTGATCGCAAAAAACCGTGAAGACGGCTCCGTAACGCACTTCCGGTATGACGCAGAGGATCCGGCGAGCATCAGCGATGACCGGGTGATGAGCGTCCTGCGCGCCAGCGACGGTGCGATCTGGGCGGGCACGATGCGCGGCGGCCTGAAC
>JBCDJX010000021.1:0-36655 GCA_038747355.1 Pseudomonadota bacterium
ACCGGCAGCGGCTTGCCGGGCGGGATGTCCATTTCTCCGCGAATCTGGCGAATGCCGACAATGAAGGTCTTTACCCAGTCGATGTCGTCGACCGCGTCCTCGTGCTGCTCGCCGCTCGCTTGCGGAAACGCCTGCAGCATGATCGTGTCACCGGCGGTGCCGGCAATCGGCGCGACCTGCTGCCAGATTTCTTCAGTGATGAACGGCATGATCGGGTGCATGAGACGGAGCAGTTTTTCCAGGACGTGAATCAGCGTCTGCCGTGTGCCGCGTTTCATTGCGTCGCTGGCGTCGTCCGATTGCAGCACCGGTTTCGAGAGCTCCAGGTACCAGTCACAGAACTCGTGCCAGGTGAATTCGTACAGCGCCTGGGAAGCGAGGTCGAGGCGATAACCGTCGAGGTTCTCGCGAACGCGCCCGATGGCGTGATCAAGCCGCGCGCGAATCCAGCGATCGGCGGCTGACAACTCGATGTCGCCGTCGTCGAGATGATCGACGTTCATCAATACGTAGCGCGCCGCGTTCCAGAGCTTGTTGCAGAAATTCTTGTAGCCCTCGATACGACCCACATCGAAACTGATATCGCGGCCGTTGGTGGCGAGGGATGCAAACGTGAAGCGCAGGGCGTCCGCGCCAAACTGGTCAATGCCGTCCGGAAATTGCTTGCGTGTGGCTTTTTCGATCTTCGGCTTCAGATGCGCCTGCATCATACCCTTGGTGCGCTTGCTCACCAGCGTCTCAAGGTCGATGCCGTCGATCAGGTCGAGCGGGTCCAGGATATTGCCCTTCGACTTCGACATTTTCTGGCCTTCCTGGTCGCGGATCAGGCCGTGGATGTAGACCTCGCGAAACGGCACGTCACCCATGAACTTGATACCCATCATGATCATGCGCGCGACCCAGAAGAAAATGATGTCAAAACCGGTAACCAGCACGTTGCCCGGGTAAAACTCGTCCAGCGACGGGGTTTTTTCCGGCCAGCCCAGCGTGCTGAACGGCCACAGGGCGGATGAGAACCAGGTGTCCAACACGTCATTGTCCTGGCGCAGTGTGACGTCCGCGCCCAGGCCGTGCTTTTGGCGAACCTCATCTTCCGAGCGGCCAACGTAGACCTTGCCGTCCTCGTCGTACCAAGCCGGAATGCGGTGACCCCACCAGAGCTGACGTGAAATACACCAGTCCTGGATGTTGTACATCCAGTCGAAGTAGGTCTTCGACCAGTTCTCCGGTACGAAGCGAATCTTGCCGGTTTCAACAGCTTCGATGGCCGGCTTCGCCAACGGTTCGATTTTCACGTACCACTGATCGGTCAGGTAGGGCTCGACCACGGCGCCGCTGCGATCGCCGCGCGGGATTTTGACCGTGTAATCCTCGATGGTCTCGAGCAGGTCCAGCGACTTGAATCGTTCAACGATCGCCTTGCGCGCATCGAAACGATCAAGGCCCCGGAAGTCCTCGGGCACGTCGTCGTTCATCGCGCCGTCGTCGGTTAGGACGTTGATCATCGGCAGCTCATGGCGTTTGCCGATGTCGTAGTCGTTAAAGTCGTGTGCCGGCGTGATCTTGACACAGCCGGTCCCGAACTCGGGGTCGACGTAGTCGTCCGCGATGATCGGAATGTGCCGACCAACAATCGGCAACTCGATGTGCTTGCCGATCAGGTGCCGGTAGCGTTCGTCGTCCGGATGCACAGCCACGGCGGTGTCGCCGAGCATGGTTTCCGGCCGTGTCGTCGCGACCACCAGGTGCTCGTCAGAATCGACGACCGGGTAGCGGAAGTGCCAGAGGTGTCCGGCCTCGTCCTCGGAAAGTACCTCGAGATCGGAGAGTGCGGTGTGCAGCACCGGATCCCAGTTGACCAGGCGCTTGCCGCGATAAATCAGCCCCTCGTCGTACAGCGAGACGAACACCTCGCGAACGGCCTCCGAGAGGCCCTCGTCCATCGTGAAGCGATCCCGATCCCAGTCCAGCGAGGCGCCGAGGCGTCGGAACTGCCGGCTGATCTGACCGCCGGATTCCTCTTTCCACGCCCACACGCGCTCGACAAACTTCTCGCGACCAAGGTCGTGCTTGGATTTGCCTTCGGCATTCAGCAGGCGCTCAACGACCATCTGCGTTGCGATACCGGCGTGGTCCATGCCGGGTTGCCACAGGGCGCGATGACCATCCATGCGCTTGTAGCGAGTCAGCGCATCCATGATGGTGTCCTGGAACGCGTGCCCCATGTGCAGGGTGCCCGTCACGTTGGGTGGCGGGATCATAATGCAGTAGGGTGCGCGATCACCTCGCGGCGCAAAACACTTGTCGGTCTCCCAGCGCGCGTAAATACGCTGTTCGATTTCCCGGGGATCGTAGGACTTTTCCATACTGTGGCTTATTGCTTCAGAGTTTGTGGGTTTCCAGTGAGTGGCCCTGCTCGCGGTACTCACTGTAACGCTCGCGGCTGATCTGCTTTGAGACGTCATCGGCTGAGACCACTTCCGCGACACGCTCGAAGTCGGCGGCGAAGGCGGGCAGCTCGCTGCTCAGATTAATCAGCAGCCCTCGCGTGCCGCCGCTGCTGTCGCAGCCGATGGTCACCGGTGAATCGAGTGCTTCTCCGCCCACGCAGTGATGCGGAACGAAGCTGCCGTCGCGAAACGTCCACAGCAGTTCGTCGAGGTCGCGCATGGCCGACGCATCGTCGACGTGGATATGCACCGTGTTGTCGAGTCGATAGGCTTTTTCGGCGAGCTTGCAGGCGAACACGTCGCGTGCCGCCTGTCCCGCCTCACGCAGGACGTAGAAATCGACTCGTGCCATGACGCCTAGGGCAGCGCGCCGCAGCGCTCAAGCACCAGCTCGGTCAGCATCGGCACCGGCCGTCCGGTGGCACCTTTTCTCGCACCCGACACCCACGCTGTTCCGGCGATGTCCAGGTGCGCCCAGTCCATGCCGTCGGTGAAGTTGCCGAGGAAGCAGCCCGCCGTAATGGCGCCGCCGTCACGACCGCCGACGTTGGCGAAGTCGGCGAAGTTGCTGTTCAGCTGTTTCGTGTAGTCGTCCGTCAGCGGCAGGCGCCAACCGCGATCTTCCGCGCGCACGCCGGCGTCGACGATACTTTGCTCAAGCGACTCGCTGTTGCCCATAACGCCGGTGTGGTGATGACCCAAAGCGATCACACAGGCGCCCGTCAGCGTAGCGACATCGATGATGGCGGATGGCTTGAAACGACGCGAGTAGGTCAGTGCATCACACAGGATCAAGCGGCCTTCGGCGTCCGTGTTGAGAATCTCGATGGTCTGGCCGGACATGCTTTTTACGATGTCGGCCGGACGGGTTGCGGTGCCGCTCGGCATATTCTCGACGGCCGGAACAACGACATTCAGATTCACCGGCAGCTTCAGCCGGGCAACCGTCTCCATCGTGCCGAGCACACCGGCAGCGCCACCCATGTCGTATTTCATCTCGTCCATGCCGAGGCCGGGCTTCAATGAGATGCCCCCGGAATCAAAGGTGACGCCTTTGCCAACCAGGACGATCGGTGCCTCCGATCCGGCACCTTTGTACTGCAGAATTATCATTTTCGCCGGCTCTGTTGTGCCTGCGGTAACCGACAACAGGGAGTGCATGCCGAGTTTCTTCATCTCGGCTTCATTGAGGATTTTGGCCGTGAGCGCCCGGTGGCTGCGCGCCATTTTCTGCGCCGTGCGCGCCAGGTAGCTGGGTGTGCAGACGTTGGGCGGAAGATTGCCGAGGTCTTTGGCCAGAGACATACCGGCCACGATCGCGTCAGCGTGTTCAGCGCCGCGCGCTGCGCGTCCCGCTTCACCGCGTGACGCGATGGCCGTGCAGAAAGTCTTCAACGGCATGCCGGCTTTCTTGCGGCCGCTTTTCATTTCTGTGAACGTGTACAGCGCGTCGCCGACCGCCTGTACGGCCTGGCGCGCCTTGTAGTAGATGTCGGCACCGCCGGCGTCTTCAAGGCTCAGGTAGTTGACGACGCTCTTCGACTTGCTGGAACGAATGGCGTTCATAGCCGCGCCAACCGCGGCGCGGTAGGCCTTGCTGTCAAAGCTCTTGCGCTTGCCGAGGCCCGCGACGACGACACGAGCCGCCCGTGTACCGGGCACCTTGTTCAGCACCGTCGCTTCGCCCAGACCTGTCGGCAGGTCACCGCTTTTGCTCAGCTGGGTGATCAGTCCTTTGCTGGCGGCGTCGATGTCGCTCGCTGCAATTCCGGCTTTTCCGCCTTCGTAGATGCCAACGATTACGCAGTCGCCCGCGCGCCGTGACGCCTTGCTAGTAGTCGTAATGAAGTCCATTCCGATGCCTTTAAACTGTAGGAGGGCGGCCTTTCGAGGGGTGTCCCGGGGCCGGCAAAACCGGTAGTCTAACTGATTGAACTCTCAAGCGAACCCTCCGCCGATGTTTCGCATTCTCGATCGTTATATCTTCCGTGAAGTCGCGGCCACCTGGCTCGCCGTAACCGGCGTATTACTGGTTATTTTGCTCACAAACCAGTTCGCCCGCGTGCTCGGCGATGTGGCCAAGGGCAAGCTGCCGAAGACGGCTGCGTTCGAGGTGTTCGGTTTGTCGGCACTGCAATACCTGAACGTCCTGGTGCCGATCGGTGCCTTCCTTGCGATCATGCTGGCGCTGGGGCGCCTGTATCGAGACAGTGAAATGCCCGCGATGATGGCGTGCCGCGTCGGCTTGCGCGGCATCTATCGGCCGCTGACCTTCCTGATGATTCCGCTGACCTTGCTGGTCGCCTGGGTGGCTGTTGACCTCGGTCCACGTTCTTTACTGACGGTCGACCGGATCGGCGCCGAGGCAAGACGGGAAGCCGACCTGGCGAGCATAGAGCCCGGTCGCTTCACGACGTTCGGACCGGACAACGCCGTGGTCTACGGCGAATCGGTGACGGAAGCGGGCGTCATGGAAGGGGTGTTTATACAACGCAGTATCGACGACGACGCCATCGAGGTGGTGATCGCCGAGCGCGGTGAGCAGGTCGACTCCGATGATCCCGATATTCGACTGCTGGTGCTGAGTAACGGGCGGCGCTACGAGGGTACGCCGGGGACGTCGCGCTTTCGCGTGGTCGAGTTCGCCGAGCACGGTATTCCCTATCGTTTACCCAGCCTTGAGCCGCCGAAACCGAAACCGCGTGCGGTGCCTCTGCAGGCGCTGCTCGAGTCGGACGATCCGGAGTTCAAGGCTGAGCTGCACTGGCGTATCGGTATCCCGATCGCGACGATCGTTCTGGCCATTTTGGCCGTTCCCCTGTCCAAGACGCAGCCGCGTTCAGGGCGGTACGGTCGTCTGGCCGTCGGCCTGCTGGTGTTCATCATTTACTTCAACATGCTGAACGCCGCCAAAACCTGGATCGAGCGCGGGGATGTGCAGGCGGACGTCGGCCTGTGGTGGGTCCACGGGCTGGTGCTGCTGCTAGCCCTGACTTTGCTGTCGTTCCAGAACGGCTGGCACCGGCGGCTTCGTCGATGAACGAGATACTGAGCAAATACCTGATGCGGACGATTCTCGCGTCCACGGCCCTGGTGCTCGCTGTGCTGCTCGCGCTGGCGGGCTTGTTCGAGATTATCGGCGAGCTCGACGACGTGCAGAACGACTACCAGACGCCGCAGGCGCTGTTGTATGCCGCGTTGCGATTACCGAATCTCGCGTTCGAGTTTCTGCCGCTGGCCGCGCTGATCGGCGCGCTGCTCGGGCTCGGCGCGTTGGCATCTCACAGCGAGATTATCGTCATGCGCGCTGCGGGATTGTCGGTCCGGCGGCTGGCGGTCATGGTTGGATTCAGCGGTACGGTGCTGCTGGTGATGACGGGTCTGCTCGGCGAGTTTATCGGACCGCCACTCGACTACTACGCGCGCAACATGCGTACTGAGGCGCGGGCCGGACAGGAAGACGACCGACTGGGCAACGAGACCTGGGTACGCGACGGCGACACCTTCCTGCATCTTGAGCGCGTGTCGTCCGAGTTCGAGTTCGGCAACCTGATCGGCTTCCGGTTTGACGAAAACGGCAACCTTGCGTCAATCCTGCGCGCCGAGAACGCCGGCATCGACGACAACGATGCATGGATACTCGAGAACATTCGCGAAACGGTGTTTGAAAACGATCGCGTCCTGATCGCCGAGGCCAGCCGGACGATGGAGCCGTTCGAGGTCAATGCGGACATGCTCGGCAGCGCGATCGCAAAATCCTCAAGCCTGTCGGCCCGTGGATTGCTGAGTTACATCGACTACCTGGAGCGCAACAACCTCGATGCGCGGGTTTACGAAACCGAACTCTGGTACCGCACGTCGCGGACAGCCGCTGTTCTGCTGATGCCTATACTCGCGCTGGCCTTCGTGTTCGGCTCACTCAGAACGGGTGGCGCGGGCGGTCGACTTCTGATCGGCGTTGTTATCGGGCTTGCCTACTACCTGTCCAGTGAGATGCTCGCGAACTCGGGTCAGGTGTTTAACCTGAACCCGGCGGTGGTTGCCTGGCTGCCAACCGCTGTGCTGGCACTGGTGACCGTCGTCGCCCTGCAGCGAATCCGCTAGCTGTTCTTGTCTTTCGGATAGTAGACCAGTCGCGTGTTGCTCAGGCGGTCGTGCCAGGTGAGCTTGTCTCGGTCGACCAACTGCCAGAGGAAGCCGATGCCCGCCGCCGCCCACGACAGGATGGCAGCGAAGTAACGGATACTGGCGGCGGCTATGCCGACTCGTTCACCGTCCGGCGTCTCCAGCTGTAATCCCCAGGATTGCATGCCCAGTGTGCGACCCTTGGTACTCCAGAATCCGACGAAAAAGGTGTAGACCACAAACACCAGCCATAGCTGGTACACAATGTTGTCGCCGGTCTCGACCGGCTCGCCGCCGCGAATGGCTATAAAGGGTAGCGTGGCGAGAAACATCAGCGCGATGACCAGCAGTCCGTCGTAAAGAATGGCGCCGAGACGTCTCAGGAGTCCGGATGGTTGTTTATTCATCGTGTGGTACTAAAAGTCAGGTTCAGGAATGGGTGGCCGTGTCGGCATCACGGCGTTTGTACTCTCGCCCGAGCAGGATCGCGAGTGCGACCCAGATGAGGCCGACCGGGACCATGACCAGGGCAATGCCGGCGATACCCAGCCCCAGACCCTGCAGGCCGCGAACCGTCCAGGCGCCAAACAGGTCGCCTCCCCGATAAATCGCCGTGTCGATAAAGTTCTTCGATTTGTATTTCTGCTCATCGGGCACGACGGAGTAGAGCATATCGGTGGAGGGTTTGGTCAGGCCAAAGCCGATCGCCCGTCGTGCGATGGTCAATGCCGCGACCACCAGCAGTAGCGGGTTGTTCGCCAGGATCGCGAAGCCGATGATCGAGACGATCGGCATGATCGTCAGCGTGATCGCGAGACCCAGACGTTCAACACTGTGGCGAACGACAAGCAGTTGAAGCAGAAACGCCGCCGAATTCGTAATCCAGTCGATGTTGGCGAAAAACTGGACGCGTTCATCGGTGGTCGGGATGGCTTCCGACACCAGCTGAGCGGTGAAGATGTACAGCGCGGTGCCCATCAGACTGGCAATCACCGATCCGATGGCCATCCACACCAAGTAACGTTCGCGGAATACCGAGGCGATACCGTTCCACCAGGTTCCGCCGAGCGAACGATTCGACGCCATGGTTTTGTCGGCATCGTTCGTGTGTTCGCTCAAGACCCAGTTTTTTAATCGGCTGATACACGCCACTGCCACCAGCAACACGCAGGCCGAGATGGGCAGAATATTCTCGAAACCGACCGGCACAACGATTCGACTTGCGAAAAACGGACCAATCATCGCACCGGCACTGCCGCCCGCGGAAATCAGCCCGAACAGCCGTCGACTCTGGATCTTGGTGTAGATGTCCGCCATGAAGCTCCAGAACACCGACACCACGAACAGGTTGAAGACGCTGAGCCAGATAAAAAAGGCTATTCCGACGTTACGAAACCCGACCGAGACCTCCGGGGGCGGAAGCAGATTCGGATAAGCCAGGAACAACCCCCAGAAAATGAGGATGTTGGCGACAAAAAACAGGTACACCCACGGCAGAAAGGTCTTTCGCGGAATTCGCGACGCCAGCAGACCAAACAGGGGCGCGACCAGCAACATCGCGACGAAGGTGCCGGAGAACAGCCAGGGAATATTGCGAAAGCCGACTTCGACGGCCATCGTTTCGCGAACTGAGCGCAGCATGTAATACGACGACAGGACGCAAAAAAAGTACACAAACGACCACGCGACAGCGACGAATTCGTCCTGTCGAACGCCGATGACTCGCTCGACGAAGGTCGACGACTGCGCGGTTGTTTCATTCATGCGGCAGAAACCTACCCGATTTCGTCGTCGAAAACTGTCTTTTTGTGAATCTGCACACCTTGCACAGTTCGGTGCCTCGCGACGGTGGATTGATCACAGCATGCTGTTGCCCGTGTTGTTGCGGGAGAGAGACGTGTTGATGCTGCTTGCCTTGCTGCTGTTGAACGACAGTCAGTCGACGTTGGCGTCCGGTTACGGTCCGGCGGATGGCTGTGCCCGCCTGGCCCAGGTGGTTTACCACGCGGTGCTGCATGAGTCCGTATCTGGTCAGATGGTGCTGTTGTCCGTGCATCGCGATGACGAGACCTGCGCTGACACGGCGGCGACGGTGTCGAGAGCGTTTACCTCGGCGATGTCTCGGCTGGGCGTGTCTTTGCTTTGGCGACGGGGTGGTGCATTCTGCTTGACGAGAGACGTGTCGCAATGCACGCCCGTTGTGCAATCCGATACCACCTACGGCGTCGCACGGGTGGCGAGCCGATGGCGCGCTGTGCAGGTGTCGGTGGTGGCCCGACTGTTGTTTGATCACGGCGTAGATCGTTCGCGCTTTACGGAGGCCGGATTGACGCGCTCGCTGAACATCGCCTTTTCGAGCGTGTCCGGCCGTGCGTTGGGTTCAGGCGCGTTTACCCCGGAAGCGCGGGCGCCAGATCGCAAGGCCCACATTACCGAGCGCGAGGGTCAGCAGGACCCACCACGCAAACCATCGATCCTCGACCGATGACGACAGCTGCTCCTGCGAGAGGTTTCCCTGCAGGGCTTGCTGCGCCGCAATAGCAGCATCACGGGCCGGCGCATCGATGGTCGCCAGCATCGATTCCAGGATCAGGAAACCCACTAGCAGCTTGATCCATACCCAGGTGGCGCTCTGAAACGGAAAGTGCACCGCCATCGACAGGACACCGCTCAGCATAACGATCGCCATCGACGGCAGAATAATGTAGCTCGACAGCGCGTCGACGCTGTCGCGAAGGTTGGCGTATTCGGTGGTGGCCCCGACGGGTGGGCCAAAGTGCAGTATCAGCATAAATGCCGCGAGCCCGCCCGCGACGCCCAGCGAGCCGGCGGTATGGAAGAACTTCATCAGTTTCCGCATGCGAAGATGGTAGCGCGTTGTATCCGCACACGATGCAACGGGATGTAACGAAGCAAGCCGAACTAAAAGTCCTCCGACAACCAGGTGATCGCTTCATCGCGATCCCGGCTGACGAGGACATCGGTGACACCTTTTTCCTGGCGATAGACAGAGAAGGCTCGCATCGACCCGAAGCCGATGTCGTCGTTCACCAGGACAGCGAACCGGTTTTTTGCACGCATTTGCGCTCTGCCGTAGGCGGCAAATTCGCGGATCTCATGCAGGTCGTAAGGGAAGTCAATCTGCGAGAAATCCCACAGCCGACGTTTGTAGATGTTGTTCTGACTGAGATAGTCGATGAGTCGCATGGTTTCTTCGAAATCCGGGGCCGCAAGCGCGGTCACTATGGCGATGTCGCCGTCAAAGCTGATCTCGAAAGCGTCGAAATTGTCGGCGCGCCGAACCCATGCCAGCAGCCTGCGGAGGATTCCCATGCCACACTCCCTACCGAGGTCAGAGCTGAGTATACGGTACTGACCTCGACACGACGCGTTGTTGATTCGAATTGAAACGCGTCGCTTCGCTCAAAACGATTCCGAGAGCCAGTCAAGCGCCGTCTGTTCGTCATCGAACACGGCCACCTCTGACACGCCCGTCTGCTCGCGATAAGCGGTAAGAATGTCCAGCGGGCCGCGCTGCGTTTTGTCATCGACCAGCAGCGCAAACCTGTTTCGGTCGAGCATCAGCGCTCGCCCATGGGCGGCAAACTCGATCAACTCCGTCGCCGAAAACGGTGACGGTGCCTGCCGGAAATCGACGAGGCGGCGACGATACAGCCCGTTGCTGCACAAAAAGCGAATCATGCCCAATGTTTCGCTGCTTCCCGGCACGCCGGTCACGCAGATACGCGTAATGTCGTCGCTCACCGTGAGCTGGTAGTTGTCGAAATCGCCGAGCGTGTCTGAGGCGTGATTTGCGCTCATGCCGGTCTCGTATGCTGCATCGAGTCGATCATCTGACCGTTATCGGCGAGCCACTGGAGGTCTTGAGTGCCGCTGTCAAAAATGGCGCATGTCTGTTGTCCGGTGCGCTGGTATGATTGCGCGCACAATGAGAACAAGAAGACACCATTGAACCGCTCGTCCGAGCCCGCCGCCCCGCAGATCATTCCCCGCGCCGCTCACACGGTTTCCCGACAGGACATTTCTGACAACGCGCTGAAGGTGCTGTATCGCCTGCACAAGGCGGGATATCAGGCGTTCCTGGTCGGCGGCTGTGTCCGCGATGCACTGGTTGGACTGCATCCGAAAGACTTTGATGTGGCGACGAACGCGACGCCGGAAGAAGTCCGCGCCCTGTTCAATAACTGTCGTCTGATCGGTCGCCGTTTTCGACTGGCGCATGTGCGGTTCGGTCGAGAGATTATCGAGGTTGCGACTTTCCGCGCGGCTGCCGTGTCCAAGTATGACGATGCGGAGCACGACAACGAAGGACGAATCCTTCGCGACAATGTCTATGGCAGCATCGATGAGGATGTCTGGCGCCGCGACTTCACCTGCAACGCGCTGTACTACAACATTGCCGATTTCAGCATATGGGATTACGTCGGCGGGACGCGCGACATCGACCGGCGCGAAATCGCACTGATCGGTGATCCGTCGCAACGGCTGCGGGAAGACCCGGTGCGCATGCTGCGGGCGGTGCGGTTTTCCGCGAAACTCGGCTTTGCCATGGATCCGGAGCTGGCCGATGCGATCCATGAACACGTCCACCTGCTCACCAACGTCCCGGCGGCGCGTTTATTCGATGAGTTCATGAAACTGTTCCAGGCCGGATTTGCGGCCAGGACTTATGAACTCCTGTCGGAGTACGGGCTGTTTGCCGAGTTGTTCCCGGCCACGGCTCAGGAGATTGAGGCCAACCCGAAATTTGAGGCGTTTATTCAGGAGGCGCTGGTCAATACCGATCGTCGAATCGCCGACGGCAAATCGGTAACGCCCATGTTCCTGTTAGGCGTGTTCTTCTGGGAGCCGACGGTGCGACTGGCTGAAATCCGTCGATCCGAGGAGAAGATGTCAGAGTCGCAATCCCTGAGTATTGCCTCGTACGAACTGATGAGCGCGCAGCAACGTCGTGTGTCGATACCCAAGCGCTTTACGATACCGATGCGCGAAATGCTCGCCTTGCAGCCTCGCTTTCAGCACACGCGCGGTAAGCGGGCGATGAAGCTGCTGGATCACCGGCGCTTCAGGGCGGCTTATGACTTCATGATGCTTCGCGCGCAGGTGGGCCAGGCGGATCCCGACCTTGCGACCTTCTGGACCGACGTGCAGTCGCTGCCGGGCAGTGAGCGGACGTCGAAGTTCCAGGTCAGTAGCAGCCCGCAGGGACGACGACGCAATCGTCGCCGGCGTCGACGCAAGCCAGCTGAGTAGGTGATGGCCCCTGCACAACCCGTCGATGCGTATATCGGCGTCGGCAGCAATCTCGATCATCCCGCACGCCAGGTTGAAATCGCGTTCGACCGCATCGGCGAACTGCCCGCATCGTCGCTGGTGTCGGCATCGTCACTGTATCGCTCCTCACCGCTCGGCGGGATAGAGCAACCGGACTACATCAATGCGGTCGTGCACATCACTACGAGCCTGTCAGCGCGAAAGCTGCTGGAGTTGCTGTTGGCGCTCGAGAAAAGCCAGGGACGTGAACGAGACGGCCAGCGTTGGGGACCGCGGGTCATCGACCTCGACCTGCTGGTGTTTGGTGGCGAGTCCGTCAATGAGCCTGGCTTGCAGGTCCCGCACCCGGGCATCGCCGAACGGAATTTTGTATTGTTACCCCTCAGAGAGATCGCGCCGGACCTCGTTATTCCCGAGCTGGGCGCACTTGCTGAGCTTGCAGTGAACAGCGACGAACCGCGCATCGAGCGCATAGCCAGGATCTGAGACGTGTCGGTAAGCCCCATCGAGAGCGGCGGAATGTCGCGCTACATAGTTGTCGAAGGGCCAATCGGGGTTGGCAAGACCGCGCTCGCTAAGCGCCTCGCGGACAGTTATACCGCAGACCTGGTGCTCGAAGAGGACAGCGAAAACCCGTTCCTCGAACGCTTTTATCGAGAGGGCAAAAGCGCGGCCTTGCAGGCGCAGATGTTTTTCCTGTTTTCACGTGCCCGTCAGCTTGAGTCTCTGCGCCAGCCGGATCTGTTCTCAACGGTCCGGATTTCCGACTACCTGTTTGCCAAGGACCGGATGTTTGCGGAGTTAAATCTCGATGCAGACGAGTTGAGACTCTACGAACAACTGGCTGAGCAGCTGTCGGTGGAGCCTCCGGTACCGGATCTCGTGGTTTACCTGCAGGCGTCTGTCGACACCTTGTTGGAGCGAATTGCCAAACGGGGGCGGGATTACGAACGCCTGATCGACCGGCGCTATCTTGAGCGACTTGCGGATACCTACGCCCGCTTTTTTCACGCCTACAACGACGGCCCCTTGCTGATCGTTAACGCCTCCCAGATCGATCCGGTCAGCAATGAACGCGATTATCAGCAGTTGTTTGAGCAGATCGAACGAACCCAGGGCGGCCGACACTTTTTCAATCCGGCGAGTGCCGTTCTCGCCTGACACTGTCGCTTTCAAGGATTCACCAACAAGGTACAATCGCGCCCCCGCGCTGAAGGAAACGCGTGTATGTATACGCAGCTAGAACATCGCCGCATGGCGGAACCTCCCGTGAATATTTCAAAACTCGCGAAGATGAAACGCGAGGCAACGCCGATCGCCTGCCTGACGGCGTACGACGCGAGTTTTGCAGCCCTCGTCGATGCGGCGGGTGTTGATGTCGTGCTCGTCGGAGATTCGCTCGGCATGGTGATACAGGGGCACGATACTACCGTGCCGGTGACGGTCGAGGACATCGTCTACCACACGCGCGCGGTCGCAAAGGGACTGCGCCATGCGTTCTTGATCGCCGATATGCCCTTCATGAGTTACACGACGCCGGATCAGGCACTCGCTAACGCGGTGCGTATGATGCAGGAAGGCGGTGCGATGATGATCAAGCTCGAAGGCGGTGATGGACAACTCGAGATTGTCGAGCAGCTCGCGCGCCACGACATTCCCGTTTGTGCCCATCTTGGGCTGAAACCGCAGTCGGTCCACAAGCTCGGTGGATTCCGCGTGCAGGGTCGCGACAGTGAGCACGCCCAGGCGATGATCCGTTCTGCGAAACGCCTGCAGGACGCCGGCGCCGACATCGTGCTGCTCGAGTGTGTGCCAAACGAGGTCGGTCGATCGATACGTGAAGAGGTCGATGTTCCGGTTATTGGCATCGGTGCCGGACCGGACGTGGACGGACAAATTCTCGTGCTGTACGACATCCTCGGTATTACGCTCGGCCCGACGCCGCGCTTCGTGCGCGATTTTCAGTCGGGACACGACTCACCGCTTGAGGCGTTGAAGGCCTATGTCGCGGCAGTCCGCGACCGAAGCTATCCCGCTCCCGAGCACTGCTTTAGCTGAAACCTGATCTTAAGACCGGAACCACCATGGACGTTGTAGAGCATAAGGACGAATTGCACGAAATCATCGAGGACTGGCTGCATCACAGCGACCACGTTGCGCTCGTTCCGACGATGGGCAATCTGCATGCCGGTCATCTGAGCCTCGTTGAACTGGCGCGTGAACATGCCGAGCGTGTCATCGTCTCGGTTTTCGTCAACCCGACGCAGTTCGGCGAGGGCGAGGACTTCGATAACTATCCACGAACGCTGGAAAAAGACTGTCTACGCTTGCGCAAGCTGAACGTCGATGCCGTGTTTGCGCCGTCGGTGGACGAGGTTTATCCGTTCGGCATGAACAACGCGACCCGGGTGACGGTGCCGCATCTCGCCAATGACTTCTGCGGCGCCAGCCGCCCCGGCCATTTCGACGGGGTGACCTCGGTGGTTTCGAGACTGTTTGCCCTCGTGCAGCCGGACGTTGCGGTGTTTGGGCAGAAGGACTATCAGCAGCAGCTCATCATTCGCCGGATGACGGAAGACCTGAACTTCCCGACACGTATCATTACCGGCCCGACCGTGCGCGAAGACGATGGCCTTGCGATGAGTTCGCGCAATACCTTCCTCAGTGACGAGGAGCGCGCGATCGCGCCGCGCATATACGAATCGCTCAGCCGGATCGCGAACGAGCTGCAAAGTGGCAAGGAAAATTACGCGCAGCTGGAAGAGGTAGGTACTGCCGAGCTGTCGGCAGCTGGCCTCGACGTCGATTATGTTGCTGTCCGTCGAGCGGAAGACCTGGCGGAGCCGAACCGGGACAGCGACGAGCTGGTCGTCCTGGTCGCCGCGACCCTCGGCTCGGCGCGGCTGATCGACAACATGATCGTGACGATCTAGCTAGTCAGAGACGGCGTTTCGGCCGGATCCTTTGGCCCGGTAAAGCGCCTTGTCAGCCGCTCGGATCAGGCTGTCGAGACTGCCGCCAGCGTCCAGCTCCGCAACGCCCATTGAAATCTCCAGTGGGACCTGGATTAGCGAATCGCTACCGTCCGCTGTCGAACCGCACACGGTCTGGCGAACTCGCTCGGCAATTTCGGAGGCGTCGCATCGATTAACGCCCGGCAGCAGCACGGCAAACTCGTCGCCACCGTAGCGAACGATGGTATCGCCGGGCCGAAACTTGCGCCGCAGGATGTCGGCCACTGCCTTGAGTGCCCGATCGCCAGCGATGTGACCAAAGTGGTCGTTGAAGGTCTTGAAGTTGTCGACATCGATCATGATCAGGGAGACCGGCTGCCCGCGATCCTGGCAGGCGCGGATCTCGCGAGGAAACACGGCCTGCATTGAGTGTCGATTGCCAAGTTCCGTCAGAGCGTCGGTCGTCGCGTGTTCACGAATTTTTTTCAGCTCGCCGTAGTTCTCGGCGATGACGTGGTTGTGGCTGCGCACGCGCTCGGACATCACGACCAGCAGATTTTTTGCGAACGCGTGCGAGGCGTCCACCATCTCCCAGAGCACTTTCTGGTGAATAACGAGTACGTGCGTTTGTTCGGCAGCGATGACGAACGCGGATGGATCACGACTCTCGATGATCGACATCTCGCCGACGCAGGCACCGGTTTCCATAATCGCCAGCGGCTCCGTGTTCGGAGCACCGACATGTACGCGCAGGCTGCCGGCGAGTACGACATACACATGTTCGTTGGAATGGCCGGGCGACAAAAGCTGTTCACCGCAAACGAGGTCACGGCGTTCGCAGCGAGAAACGAGTTCATCGACATCCGCTGGTGACACTCCGCTGAACAGCGGAAGCGTGTCCAGCAATGTCGGTCTGCTAGTCGATGAAAGAGCGTGTTTCAAAGCTTCCCCGCAACCCGGCTGGTTCTTGGTATTGGCGCGAAAGTGTGCAGCAAAGCGCCGCAAAAAAGTAACGACTGTGACACAGAATTACGCCGCGATCCGCGGCGCCCGGTCGTTGTTGCTCGACCACGCGGCGTGGGCGTGTGGACTAGCGGGACTGCTTTTTCTGTTGCTCCTGCAGTGCCCATTGAACATGCTCTCGCACCAGCGACGAGGCATCCTGATTCAGACGCTCGAGCGCACGATCAACGGCCGCCGATGGTGTGGCGTTGCCGAGCGCGACGGCGAGATTTCGACGCCAGCGTTCGAAGCCGATCCGGCGTATCGCACTGCCTTGCGTCTTGTTCAGAAACGCGTCTTCGTTCCAGTCAGCCAGTTCGCTGAGTTCGATGTCGTCCAGCCCATGTCGCGGCGCGAAATCACCCTGGTCGCTGACGGCGGCAAACTTGTTCCACGGGCAGAACAACTGGCAATCGTCGCAGCCGTAGATCCGGTTGCCCATCGGCTTGCGGAATTCTTCGGGAATCGCGCTGGCGTGTTCGATCGTCAGGTAGGAGATACAACGTCGCGCATCGAGCTTGAAGGGTGCCACGATGGCATCGGTAGGGCAGACGTCGATACAGGCGCTGCAGCTGCCGCAGTGTTCCGTCGCCGGAGAATCCACGGGCAATGGCAGGTCGGTGTACAGTTCGCCGAGAAAAAACCAGGAGCCGGCGTCGCGGTTAATCAGATTGGTGTGCTTGCCGATCCAGCCCAGACCGGCCTTCTCCGCGATCGGCTTTTCGAGCACCGGTGCGCTGTCGACGAAGGCGCGATAGCCGAAGTCACCGACGGCGTCGCGAATCCTGTCGGCCAGTTGTTGCAGGCGACGCCGTAACAGCTTGTGATAGTCGCGCCCCAGCGCATATCGCGAGACATACGCGCGCGTGCCGTCGTCCAGTTGCTCGATTGCCGCCCCCTGAGCTTGCGGCAGATAGTCCATGCGCAGGGAAATGACCCGCACCGTTCCAGGGACGAGTTCCTCGGGCTGGTAGCGTTTCGAGCCGTGCCGTTCCATCCAGTCCATTTCGCCGTGCATCGAGTCCTTCAACCAGGCACGCAGGCGAACGCCCGCGTCGGCGAGGTTGATATCGCTCACACCGACTTGCTGGAAGCCAAGCTCCAGTGCCCACGTATCGATTGACTGCCTCAGGCTTTCCAGCGTCACCTTGCGTCGCCAAACCAGGAATGAATACACAGTATAATCAGCAAGATGAGTGAATTACCTGCCAAGATCTATTCGGTCTCCGCCGTGCGGCACTTCGATCGTTGCGCGATCGAGCGTGAGGGCATCGCGGGCGCCACCTTGATGTCGCGGGCAGGGGCCTACGCGTACCGCAGTCTGCTGGCCGCGTGGCCGGACGTTTCAGCCTGCGTCGTCGTGTGCGGCGGGGGTAACAATGCCGGTGATGGCTACGTCATTGCCCGCCTGGCGATGGCCGATCAGCGGCTGAGCCGTGTCATCGCGTTGTCAGATCCGGCGTCGCTGACCGGTGATGCGGCGACGGCCTACGAAGCGTACGTGAACGACGGTGGCCGGGTTGACGACTGGAACGGCGACTTGCCGGGCAACGCCGACCTCATCGTTGATGCACTGCTCGGCAGCGGGCTCGAGCGCGCCGTCGAGGGTCGCTTTGCCGAGGCCGTGGCCGCGATCAATGCCAGCAAGGCACCCACCGTCGCGATCGATCTGCCGAGCGGGTTGCACGGCGACTCCGGCGAGGTTATGGGCTGCGCGGTCGCGGCGGACATGACGGTGACCTTTGTCGGCCTGAAATCCGGACTCTATCTGGGTCAGGGGCCGGCGCTGTGCGGCGAACTCCGATACAGCGGCCTCGACATACCGCCGCATTGCCGGGATTCGCACAAGCCGGTGCTGCACCGAGTCGGTCGCGAGCATGCCGAGGGCCTGTTGCCGCCGCGACGCGCGGACGCGCACAAGGGCGACTTTGGCCACGTGCTGGTCGTCGGCGGCGGGCCGGGCATGCCGGGTGCGGCGGGGCTGTGTGCGGAAGCGGCGTTGCGAACGGGCGCCGGGCGGGTCACGGTGGCGGCCCATCCGGACAGCGTGGCCGCCACGGTGGCATCACGGCCGGAAATCATGGTTCACGGTGTCGAGTCTGGTGCGGACCTGGCGGTGCTCACAGAGGCCGCCGACGTCATCGCTTTCGGACCCGGCCTCGGGCAGTCGGCGTGGGCGCGCGGTCTGTTCGATGCGCTTGAGAACGCCGACGTACCCGCCGTCTGGGATGCGGATGCCCTGAACGGGCTCGCGGCGCGACCGTCGCAAGGCGCGGTGCGCGTCCTCACACCGCACCCGGGTGAAGCGGCCCGACTGCTGGGCACCACCCCGGCGGACGTGCAGGGCGACCGGCTGGGCAGCCTCACGTCGCTGCTGGAACGTTTTGCCGGAACAGTCGTGCTGAAGGGCGCCCGAACACTGGTCGGTGATGGCGACCGGGTCCAGGTTTGCGATGCCGGTAATCCTGGCATGGCCACGGCCGGTATGGGTGACGTGCTGACCGGCGTGATCGCCGGCCTGATGTCGCAGGGAATGCCAGCGGCCGCAGCCGCACGGACCGGTGTGCTCGTGCACGCGCTGGCGGGCGATCGCGCTGCGGCGTTCGGTCAGCGCGGCTTGATCGCTTCCGACCTGTTTCCTGAAATCCGCCGGGTCGTCAATACATGACTCTGTTTCTCGCCGACGAGGCCGCGACGCAGGCGTTCGCGCGACGATTCGCCGACGCGCTGCCACAGGACATCAACGGCTGGACGGTTTTGCTGGAAGGCGAGTTGGGTGCCGGAAAATCCACATTCGCTCGGGCCTTTCTGCATGCCCTGGGGCACTCGGGCACCGTCCCGAGTCCGACCTATACCCTGGTTGAGCCGTACCAGGTCCCCCGCGGCGACGTGTTCCATGCCGATCTGTACCGTATTGCCTCGGCGGATGAACTGCGTTATCTCGGCTGGTCAGACTTCGCGCGGGGCTGCCGATTGATCGAGTGGCCGGATCGTGTGCCCGGCGTTGCCGACGGCGCGGATATTCGCCTGCAACTGGATTACCGGGACGCGGGACGAACAGCGCGATTGACCGCTTTATCGTCTCGCGCCGCGGATGTTGTGGCTCAGCTCGATGACAGCCCCAACACTTAGTTATCCAGTTTAAATAAGTTATTTATCTATCTAATTTTGATAGAAAAAAGTTGGAAATCCGTCGTTTTTTCGTATACTGACCGGACATAATCCGCTGGATTGTTGGGATTCGACCGGTATGTTGCGAGCGATTGGGATTTTTCTTCTGCTGGGGCTGTGTGCGCCGGTGCATGCCGCTACGACCGTCGAGAACATTCGAATCTGGGCGGAAAATGACAAGACCCGCGTCGTACTCGACCTGAGCAACCAGGTCGACCACCGAATTTTTACTCTCCGTGCCCCCGACCGACTGGTCGTGGACCTGAAAGCGGGCCGACTTGGCAGATCCCTGACGACCATGCCCAGTGGCGCAGGGACTGTCCGGTCAATTCGTAGCGCTGTCCAGCAGGACGGTAAGCTCCGAGTGGTGCTCGACCTGAACGCGGCTGTGCGCTCGCGCAGCTTCAGCGTAAAGCCGAGCGGCCAATACGGCGATCGCCTGGTAATTGACCTGCAGCGAACCGGACCGATCACCACGGTCAAGCGAGCGTCTGATCGCTACCAGCGCGGCCGTGACATCGTCATCGCGATCGATCCGGGGCACGGCGGCCGTGACCCCGGTGCTATTGGTCGCGGCAACACCTATGAGAAAGATATTGTGCTTGCCATCAGCAAGCGCCTGGCTGCGAAGATCAATGCCGAACCGGGAATGCGTGCCATCCTGACCCGCAACCGCGACGTCTACGTGGATCACCGTATGCGTATGGAGATCGCGCGTAAAAACGGCGCAGATCTGTTTATTTCAGTGCATGCTGATGCCGTGAACGACCCCAGGCCTCAGGGTGCGTCCGTGTACGCGCTCTCGCTCAACGGAGCCAGTGACGAAGCAGCGGCCCAACTGGCCAAGCGAGAAAATGCCTATCTCGGCGACGTGTCGCTCGCCGACAAGGACATGGGTATTGCTCGCGTCCTGTTCAGCCTGTCGCAGAATGCGGCGCTCAGCGCGAGTCTCGATGTCGGCAAGTACGTCATCGATGAAATTGGCGCGGTGACAAAAACCCACCGCTCGACCGTGCAGCAGGCCGGATTCCTGGTACTGAAATCACCGGACATGCCGTCGATCCTGGTCGAAACCGCGTTCATCTCGAATCCGGAAGAAGAGCGCAAGCTCAAGAGCGTCGCCCACCAGGAACGCCTGACCAAGGCGATTCTGAGCGGCGTACGCAACTACTTCTACCGAAACCCGCCGCCGGATACGCAGATTGCCATGCAGCAGCGGCGGCAGCCGCAGCGGCTCCTCAGCCATCGCATCGCCCGGGGCGACACGCTGTCCGAAATCGCTGAGCGCTACAACGTCAGTCCGGCGACCATTCGTTCCACGAACAAGCTGAGTGGTGACCGTATCCTGGTTGGCCAGACGCTGAAGATTCCGGTTTACGCCGGCACCCGGTAATTTACGTGGCCGGCGTGCCCGGCGACACCTGACAAAGCCGCGACATTCTGAAAAAATGCCGGGTTTCACCGAACCCGCGCCATGTCCATCCAGCAACTCCCCAGCCACCTGGTCAACCAGATTGCCGCCGGTGAAGTCGTCGAACGTCCGGCTTCCGTGGTCAAGGAACTGGTCGAGAACAGTCTCGATGCCGGCGCCCGTACCGTCGAAATCGACATTCTTGCGGGTGGTCAGAAGTTGATTCGCATCCGCGATGACGGTGCCGGCATTCCGCCCGATCAGCTGCGACTGGCGCTGTCGCGACACGCCACGAGCAAAATCGCCAGCCTGGAAGATCTCGAGTCTGTTGTATCGCTGGGGTTTCGCGGCGAAGCCCTGCCGAGTATCGCGTCGGTGTCGCGCCTGGTTATGACATCCAGAACCGCCGACATGTCGGCGGCCATGAGTATCGAGTCCGAGCAGGGCGAGGTCAGCGAACCGGCGCCCGCGCCGCATCCCCCAGGCACCACCGTGGAAGTCCACGAGCTGTTTTACAACACACCGGCAAGGCGCCGATTCCTGCGCACGGAACGAACGGAGTTCAACCACATTGAGAAGTGGCTCCGTCGCCTGGCGCTGGCGAGACCGGACGTCGGTTTTACGCTGTCACACACTCGCCGCACCGTGCTCAAGCTGACCGCCGCCATTGACGAGGCGGGCCGCCAGCAGCGCATCGCAAAGATCTGCGGTGACACGTTCGCCGAGCACTGTGTGTTCATTGAACGCGAAGCGGGTGACATCGCCATTTCCGGTTGGATCGGCCTGCCGACGTTCAGTCGCAGTCAGCCGGACCTGCAGTACTGGTTTGTCAACGGGCGGAGTGTCAGCGACAAGACGCTGGCGCATGCCGCCCGTCATGCCTACCGTGACGTGCTGTTCCACGGCCGCTATCCGGCCTATGTCCTGTACCTAGCGATCAACCCGATGCTCGTCGACGCGAATGCGCACCCGGCGAAGCTTGAAGTGCGTTTCCGGGACGGCCGCCAGGTCCACGGACTGGTATCGCAGGCCGTAGAAACGGCTTTGCGCGAGACTCGTCCCGGCGGAATCGCGCAGGCGCCAACCGTGCACGAGGTTAGCGTGCCGCCGTCGTCGCAAGCGTTCCGTTTTCCGGCGTCGAGCTCGACGGGGCAGGTGCGCGACACACTGGCTGTGTACGCAAGTGCCGCGTCCGCCGCGCCGGCCCAGGCCGCGACGCCGCCGCAGAGTCGCGAAGACGTGCCACCGATGGGTTTCGCACTCGCACAGTTGGCGGGTGTTTATATCCTCGCTGAGAACGCCGACGGCCTGATCCTCGTCGACATGCACGCGGCTCACGAGCGCATCGTTTATGAAAAACTGAAATCGAGTTTTGAGAACAACGCGATGGTCCGGCAGCCGATGCTCGTGCCTTCTGTCATTCGAGTCGCCGAACACGAAGCTGACCTTCTCGAGTCATCAAAAGATGAGCTGGAGAAGGTTGGTCTGATTGTCGATCGCAGCGGCCCGACACAACTCACGATTCGAGAGTTGCCGGCCTTGCTCAGAGACAGCGACGCGGAGGCACTGGTGCGTGATGTGCTGTCTGACCTTCGCGAGTCCGGCGATGCCAGTCGCGTTGAAAACCTGAGTCATGAGACGCTGGCGACGATGGCCTGTCACGGGTCCGTGCGGGCAAACCGGCAGTTGGGCATTCACGAGATGAATGCTCTGTTGCGCGAGATGGAACAGACCGAGAAGGCCGATCAATGCAACCACGGCAGACCCACCTGGACGGCGTTGTCGCTGGCTGAACTGGACCGGCTGTTCCTGAGAGGCCAGTGAACAAACCCGTGATTTGCCTGATGGGCGCGACGGCGACCGGCAAGACAGACATCGCCATCGGCCTGCGCGCCCGTTTTCCGGTCGACATCATCAGCGTCGATTCGGCGCTGGTGTACCGGGGGATGGACATCGGCACGGCAAAGCCGTCGACCGAGCTACTGGCCGAGCACCCGCACCAGCTTGTGGATATCCTCGATCCCGAGGACAGCTACTCTGCCGGCGAATTCGTGGTCGACGCGCGCGCAGCGATCGACAGGTGCCATGCTGAGGGACGGATCCCGCTGCTCGCGGGCGGCACCATGATGTATTTCCGCGCACTGACTCGCGGAATCGCTGATCTGCCGGCCGCGAACCCGGCCATACGGGCCAGAATCGATGCCGACGCCAGCGAGCGCGGCTGGCCCGCGCTGCATGCGCAGTTGGCTGCGGTCGATCCGCTCCTCGCCGGCCGCATCAGTGAAAACGACGGCCAGCGCATCCAGCGGGCGCTGGAGGTGTTCGAGCAGAGCGGCATTCCATTGTCGGAGTGGCAGTCCCGGGGGCCGCAGGAGCCGGCCGGAGAGGGGCTGCGGTTTATCAAGCTGGGGTTGCTCATCGAGCCCAGGCGTCGCTTGCACGAGCGAATCGCTGAAAGGCTAAAAATCATGATTAACAATGGCTTGGAGGATGAAGTTAAAACTCTAATGACACGTGATGCACTCACCGCCGAGCATCCGTCGATGCGGTCTGTCGGCTACCGGCAGTTCTGGGCATACCTTGCGGGCCGCACCGACTTGAAGACCGCCAGCGACAAGGCGCTGTTCGCTACCCGCCAGCTCGCCAAGCGCCAGATCACATGGCTGCGTTCAGAGACGTCGCTGCAGACCTTCGATGCTCTTGAAAGCGGCACATTCGACGCTATTTCGAGGACTATCGCGGCCGAAACAGGCGCAAATACGACTGGTCCTTAAACGGGCCTGTGATACCATTTTTGGACGCTTTGAACGAACTTCGCATCACGGGCATCCGGGGCCACCGGAAAGCGGGTTCAAAGAATCGAACAAGAAGAACAAGAGGAGATCCCGAACAATGGCTAAAGGGCAGAGTTTGCAGGACCCTTTCCTGAATATTCTGAGGAAAGAGAAGGTCCCCGTATCCATCTACCTGGTCAACGGCATCAAGCTGCAGGGCCAGGTCGATTCGTTCGACCAGTTCGTTGTACTGCTGAAAAACAGCGTCAACCAAATGGTCTACAAACACGCGATCTCGACGGTCGTCCCGTCTCGCAACGTTCGGCTGCCGCTGCCTGACGACGCGGGCGACGTCGAGGAATAGACCGCTGCACTGGCCCCGGAGCCGGGAGGCTCTGGCAAGAACCTCTGCATCGGATCTGAACTACTGAACAGAGGTTTCATCATTGTTTGAGCGTCCGCAAAGCGGGGAACGCGCCGTGCTGCTCCAAGCGGGCCCGGATGGCGCACCTGAGAAATCCGAACAGGAAGAGTTCACCGAGCTGGCGACCTCGGCCGGCGCTCTCGTGGTTGCGGAGCTGCTCAGCGCCCGGCGTCAGCCGGAGCCGCGCTACTTTATCGGCAAAGGCAAAGTCGACGAGCTCAAAGCCCTGGTGGACTCAAACAAGGCGGAGCTGGTGATTTCATCGACGCCGTTGAGCCCGAGCCAGGAACGCAATCTCGAGGCGAAGCTCAAATGTCGGGTGCTCGATCGCGCCGGCCTGATCCTCGACATTTTTGCTCAGCGGGCGCGCAGTTTCGAAGGCAAGCTGCAGGTCGAGCTGGCGCAGTTGCGGCATCTGTCCACACGGCTGGTTCGCGGCTGGACTCACCTCGAACGCCAGAAAGGCGGCATTGGACTTCGCGGTCCGGGTGAAACCCAGCTGGAGACGGACCGACGCCTGCTGAATGACCGCATCAAGCAGCTGAAATCCCGTCTCGAGCACGTCGATAATCGCCGAACGATGAATCGTCGCAATCGCATGCGCGCCGAGATCCCCACTGTCGCACTGGTCGGCTACACAAACGCTGGCAAGTCGACGCTGTTCAACGCGCTGACCGATGCTGGGGTTTATGTTCAGGACCATTTGTTTGCAACGCTGGACCCGACGGTGCGTCGCCTGGAACTGCCCAACGGACAGGCGGTGGTCCTGGCCGACACGGTGGGTTTTGTGCGTGATCTGCCGCATGAACTCGTGGCCGCGTTCAAGTCGACGCTGCAGGAAGCCCGGGAAGCGGACCTGATCCTGCACCTGATCGACGCCAGTGATCCCAATCGTTGGCAGCGTGTCCGGCAAGTGAATTCTGTGCTCAAGCAGCTGGAAGCCGACCAGGTTCCGCAAATTCGCGTGTACAATAAGGTAGATAGGCTGGACCGACCGCCGCGCGCGACGAAAAAGCGCTCCGGCGAGAGCCGTGCGGTGTGGATTTCCGCCACGCGGGGCGACGGAACGGACCTGCTTCTGCAAGCTATTGGCGAGCGCCTTCAACCAGCGATGCTGGAAGGTGTCGTCAGTCTGCGTCCAGACCAGGGCCGGCTTCGCGCCAAACTTTTTGAGTTAGGCGCGGTCCTGAAGGAGACCGTCGACGATGACGGTCACTGGATTCTGGCGTTGAAAATTACCGAGAGGGACCTAACTCGGCTTTCTAAGCAGGAAGATCTGGACAAACAATTTTTGGATCCGGCTCCGGTCAATACACCGGTGCCGGCGGCATTCTCTGACTGAGACACAATCAACATGAGTTGGAACGATTCTGGGAACGGTAAGGACCCTTGGCGCCGAGACGACAACCAGCCTGCCGATCTGGACAAGATCGCGAAGGAATGGCAACGGCGATTTGGCGGCATCTTCGGCGGCGGAGGCGGCGGTAACGCAGCCGGCAACGGCGGTGGCTTCTTCTTGATCGCCTTGCTGGTGGTTGCATGGCTGTTCACCGGTTTTTACCGGGTCGATGAAGCGGAACGCGGCGTGGTGCAGCGGTTTGGCGCGTACACGAAAACCACGATGCCGGGTCTGCACTGGCATTTGCCGTTTCCGATCGAGGTTGTCGACCTCGTCAATGCCAACGCGGTACAGGATTTCGAGTACCGCACCGATATGCTGACCGCTGACCAGCAGTACGTTTCAATCAATATCGTCGTGCAGTATCGTCGCGAAAACGTCGAGGATTACCTGTTCAGGGTCTTCAACCCGGACGACACACTGGAGGACGTGACCGAAAGCGCCCTGCGTGAAGTCGTCGGTACCAGCACACTCGAGTCCCTGGTCACCGGTGATCGTGAGCAAATTGCGTCGCGCACCCGGGCGGTTCTGCAGGAGACCGTCGACATTTACCAAACCGGACTGCAGCTGACGTCGATCTCGATCGTCAGCCTCGACTACCCGGAACCCGTGCAGGCTGCGGTAAACGATACGCAGAAAGCGGCCAACGACAGTGACCGTTTCAAACTCGAGGCCGAACGCTACGCCAACAATATCGTGCCGAGAGCGCGCGGTGAGGCAGCGCGTATTGTCGAAGACGCCCGTGCCTACCAGGACAAGGTCATTCGCGACGCCGAAGGTCAGGCATCCCGTTTCTCGCAGCTGCTCGCCGAGTATCAGAAGGCGCCGCGCGTGACGCGTGATCGTCTGTACATTGAAGCCATCGAAGAAGTGTACGGCAGCTCCAACAAGGTCCTGCTGGATTCGCAGGGCAGCGGCAATCTGCTGTACCTGCCGATCGACAAGATCCTGGAAAACCAGGGTCGCCGCCCGGCCGCAGCGGATACCCGACAGGACGCAGCGCCGGCAAACGGCAGCAGCAACGACTCACGACTTGAAGCACGCGATACGTCGCGCGACAGGAGCCGACGCCAATGAGCAGCGGAGTATTCAGACTTTTCGTCATCGGCGGCATCTTGATCGTGCTCGCCGGCCTGACCTTGTTCACCGTCAACGAGCGTGAGCAGGCAATCAAGATTCGACTCGGTGAAGTGGTCGAGTCCTACAACGAGCCGGGTCTTAAATGGAAGTTCCCACTGGTTGAGACGGTGCGTAAGTTCCCGAGCCTGCTGATGACCATCGACTCGCAGCCGGAGCGTGTGTTCACGGCTGAGAAACGTGCGTTGCGCGTCGACTTTTTCGTCAAGTACCGGATTATCGACCCGCTGCGTTTCTACACGTCCACCGGCGGTTCATTGCTGATCGCCGATCAGCGTTTGTCCGAGATCATCAAGAACGCAGTCGTGACCGAATTCGGCAAGCGCACGGTCGCTGAGGCGATTTCAGTAGAGCGCGCTGACCTGATGCGCGACATGTTGAACACGGCAGCCGCGACGTCCGAGGACCTGGGTGTCGAACTCGTCGACTTCCGGGTCAAGGAAGTCGAGTTGATGGACGCGGTGAAAAACGCGGTGTACGAGCAGATGCGCGCGGAACGCCAGCGCGTCGCGACCGAGCTGCGTTCCGAAGGGCAGGCGGTTGCCGAGGAGATTCGTGCCGGCGCTGACCGCGAGGTGACGATCATCCGCGCCGACGCCAACAAGGAAAGCCAGATCATTCGCGGTGAGGGCGACGCTCGCGCCGCCGAGATCTACGCCAATGCCTTCAACCGGGACCCGGAATTCTACGCGTTCTATCGCAGCATCGAGGCTTACCGAAACTCGGTGGGTAAAGCCGGCGACCTGATAGTGCTTGATCCGGATAACGAGTTTTTCCGATACCTGAACCAGTCGCAGGCTCAGTAAGGCACCTTGCGGCGCGACCGCCATGTGGACTGAAATCCTCACGGCGGTTGCGCTCGTTCTCGTCATCGAGGGCCTGATTCCCTTCAGCGGCCCGTCGCGCTACCGACAACTGGTGGCACAGATGGCTCAACTCAGTGACAATGCGCTGCGCACCGTCGGGCTTGCCAGCATGCTCGCGGGCCTACTGTTGTTATACCTGGTACGCGGCTGACCGGCTGCGAGAAGAGGCTTCCTGATGGGTAAGAATGTCGTTGTCGTCGGCACACAATGGGGTGACGAAGGCAAAGGGAAAATTGTTGATCTCCTGACCGATCGCGCGGCGGCTGTCGCCCGTTTCCAGGGCGGGCACAACGCCGGGCACACGCTGGTTATCGGCGGTGAAAAAACCGTTCTGCATCTGATCCCCTCCGGCATTCTTCGCGATGGCGTGCAGTGCCTGATCGGCAACGGCGTCGTGCTGTCGCTGGAGGCGCTGATCAAGGAAGCCAGTGCACTGATCGACAGTGGCGTGCCGGTCTTTGAGCGGCTTCGCGTCAGTCCAGGTTGTCCGCTGATTCTGCCCTCACACGTTGCGCTCGATCTGGCGCGTGAAAAAGCCAAAGGCTCGGCAGCCATCGGCACCACTGGGCGAGGCATCGGCCCCGCCTACGAAGACAAAGTGTCGCGTCGCGCCTTGCGCGTGTCCGACCTGTTCGTACGCGAGAATTTTGCCGCCAAGCTAGGCGAAGTGCTCGATTATCACAACTTCCTCCTGAAGCACTATTTCCGCGCGGCAACCGTGGATTTTGCCAAAACGCTGGACGACGCCATGGACGCTGCCGAACGGATTGCACCGATCACAGCCGACGTCACGCAGACGCTGCATGAACTCACCAGCCGTGGCGAGAGCGTCCTGTTCGAAGGCGCGCAGGGCACCTTTCTCGACATCGACCACGGTACGTACCCGTTTGTGACCTCGTCGAACACGGTGGCGGCGGCAGCCAGTACGGGCACAGGAGTCGGGCCGCGAAACCTCGATTACATTCTCGGTATCGTCAAGGCCTACACGACACGCGTGGGCGCCGGTCCGTTCCCGACCGAGCTGTTTGATGATCAGGGCGAACACATCGCCAACGTGGGTGCCGAGTTTGGTGCGACCACCGGTCGTCCGCGGCGCGTCGGCTGGTTTGATGCGGTGGCGCTGAGGCGCTCCATTGTCAACAGCAGTGTGTCCGGCCTGTGTGTCACCAAGCTCGATGTGCTCGACGAGCTGGAGACTATCCAGATGTGTGTTGGTTATGAGATCGACGGCGAAGCTATATCGGGCGTGCCGGTGGTGGTAGATCGTTTCGCGGAGTGCAAACCGGTGTATGAGGAGCTGCCCGGTTGGCAGTCCTCAACCGTCGGCGTCACTCGCGTGGAGGACCTGCCTGACAACGCACGTGCCTACCTCGATCGCATCGAGGCGCTGGCCGAGGTGCCGGTGGATATCATCTCAACCGGCCCGGATCGCGAACAGACGATCATCAAGCGTCATCCGTTCGGCTGAAGCAGGCGCTTTGTCAGGCTTCGATCAAGCGCCGCCGCAGACCCAACGTCAGCATCAGCAACGCCAGCAGCCATAGGGGTCCGGCGCCACCACCGCCGCCGCCCGTGCCACCGCCCGTCGAAGGCGAGGACGGCGCAGACACGGTGACCGACACGCTGGCGGTGTCAGAGGCACCACGCGGATCGCTGACTTCGAGTTCAAAGTTCAACAGGGTGTCGGCAGCAACGCTTGGCGCGGTGAAGCTTGCTGTTGCGGTGTCGGCACTCGCGATTGAGACGGTCGGACCCAGGGTCTGGCTCCAGCGATAGGTCAGCGTGTCGCCGTCCGGGTCGCTGGACGCGGATCCGTCGAGAGTTACGCTGCTACCGCCGGTGACGGTCGATGACGCACCGGCGTTGGCCACCGGGTCCGCGTTGGCCCCGTCGGCATCCAGTATGGTGACGGTCAGGTCGGACTCGCCGCCGACCGATGCCCCGGTTGCGTTCGACAGGGTGATTTCGAAGGTCTCGGAGGGCTCCGCATTGCCGTCGTCGACGATCTCGAATTCGATCCATTGCGGCGTCGCATCGCCGTCGGCCCAGGACAGCGTGCCCGATTGCGGGCCGACAAAGTCGCTGCCTGCGTCGGCAGACACGGCACTGGTGGTGAAGTCGACACTGGCGCTGCCAATCGCTGAACCGTCACGTCGGACCACGGCGACCGCGGTTCCGAATCCGCGCTCCGCAATGTCGATGGACGCAAAATCGAATGCCAGCGCTGACGCAGCACCCGGTTCCGAAATATGCACTGACGCGGTTGATGGCGTTTCCAGTGTGGCGCCGCCGGTCGGCGCGATAAGCCTGACAAACAGCAATTCCAGGCCTTCGGAGCTGCCGTCGCCCAGCAATTCCACGTCGATATTGCGTGACGTGCTGTCGCCATCTGCCCAGTTCAGAGTACCCGTCGAGGTGTTGACGTCGTCGCGGCTCGCCGTCCCGTACAACACTTCGTAGTCGACAGACACGGCACCGGTCGTGCCACCGCTGCGATTGACCGTCAGCGCAAGTGTCGTCGCTTCGTCGCCGCCGTAACTGTCAGCACTGAAGGACAGGTTGCCCTGCGGGACATCCAGCGTCTTGTCATCGGCGAGGTAAAAGCCGGTGTCGATGTCACTGATCGCGATGTTGCCGCTGGGGAAGTACGGGTAAGCACCCCAGGCACCGACGAAGTTCGCCGATGTGCCGAACGGGTAGGTGTCCAGGAAGCCGGCTCGCGTCGGCGCCGCGGGATCCGTGATGTCGAGCACCGTCAGGCCGTCGCTGTAGTTCGACATGTAATAACGGTTGCCGCGAACGAATCCGTTGTGATCGATGGCCGGATTCGGGCCTACCCAGCTGCCGATCTGTACCGGCGCGGTCAGGCTGGCAAGTGAGAAGCTGTAGACCGTGGTGCGGATTCCACGTCCTCGTTCGTCGAGTTCGTCGTGCACGAACAGCGACTGCTTGTCTTCCGACGGCCAGCCTGAGTGGGTGTAGCGGGAGCCGAGGTAGGGCGTGCGGCTGAGCTGCACCGGTGCGTCGAGGCGCGTGATATCCCAGAGGTCGATCGTCGATTCGTTAAAGTCGAACAGCACCTCGCAGTAGTCCGTGGCGTTCGGGCATTGCGAAATCCGACTGTCGCGGATGATCATCGAGGCTGCGTCATGCATGTAGCAACCAGCGGAGCCGCAGCTGGTCTCGGCCGGACCGGGCGCGGCGCTCAGGAAGGGGTCGTCCGGCACCGAAAGGCCGTAGTTTCGGAGGATGCCCGTGCCGGCGTTTGACCCGGCAATCACCAGACCCTGTTCAGCATTTTCGATCGGCAGGCCGGTGGCGTAGTCCGTGTTGACGGCAAAAACGTTATGCGCCTGTGAGAAATCGCTGGCGTAGTTGATGCGGCGAATGGTGTGCGGCAGTCCCGTCAGATCGATCACGAACAGGCCGTCGCCGACGCCGTCGGTGGTGACATAGGCGTAGGATTCCCAGCGGCCGCTGCTCGAACTAAAATCCTGTTGAATCTTGATGTCGCGCCAGACCGTTTCCTGTCCATCAATGAAGCCGACTTCGCGCGGCGTTTCCGGATCGCTGACGTCGACAACCGCAACGCCGATGTCGAAGCCGATAAACGCGTACTCGCGTCCGGTATTCAGATCGATGTACCCCCAGACGTCAGCCGAGGCGCCGGGGTCGGCACTGAAGTCGCCGAGTGGAATGTGTGACAGCAAATCGACACCCTGGCAGTCCAGACCGTTGACCTGGCCCGACTGGCAAGGCGCTGTCTTGAGACCGGCGAGCATGGATTCGCGTTTGTCGAGCATCGCCTGCGTGACGGTGGCATCAGCCTTCAGATCGGCGACAACGTGAAAACCTCGAGCGGTCAGCTCGGCGCGGTACTCTGCGGGCACACCCGTCAACGTGGTCATTGCGCCGCTGGCCTCACCGGTGACCGGGTCGAAGCCACCGCGAACATCGACAACGCCGCTGACGAGGTAGAACAGCGTGTTCTCACTGTCGATGGCGTAGCGACCGGCGGTTACCCGAATGACGCCGCCTTTACCGGCGTTTGACAGGGCGTAAGCGATCGAGCCGCAAGCGGCAGTGACGTCCTGGCAGTTACCGCTGTCTTCACCGTTCAAGGCGACGAACAGCGGCTTTTCGAGATCACTGTGGGCAAACGCTGCTGTTGCCCCCAGCAGCAACATCAACAGACTCAATACTCTCATGGCGCCCCCCGGAGAACGCTGGTTATTGTCCCCATGTTACTATCCTTCGTGCCTTTAATCTGAGACCTGATCGCTGGACAGTCGTTCCGGCGAGGTCGGCGCCCTGAACCACTGAAGACCGGCTCGCCGGAACGTGCTGTCGTATGCTGACGAAAAACCTGTCTTTCCGTGCCGGGCCCGGCGCGATGCAGATGATTCGCGAGAACGGTTTCTCGGCGGACATGATCGGCACACTCGCCGGCGCGTCGGGCGGCGCCAAGTGGCTGGTATTGAGCCAGCTTGACCGGGTTATCGCCAGCGAGATTCTGCCGCGCCTGTCGGCGCCGGTGTACACGATCGGCACCTCGATCGGTGCCTGGCGGTTTGCCTGCTATGCCCAGCGCGATCCGCTGTCTGCCATTGAACGTTTCGAAGAAGCCTACCTGTCGCAAACGTATTCGGAGAAGCCGGACCGGGATGAGATCACCGCAAAGAGTGCGGATATTCTCGATCACGTCGTGGGTCCGAGCGGGGTTGCAGAAATACTTGCGAACCCGGTGTTGCGCGTCAATGTCATGACTGTTCGTGCGAAACATCTCGGTGCCGCCGAGTCGGCACCTGTTCTGGTTCCGTCCTTGCTGGCCGCTGCGATGGCCAATGCGGTCAGTCGTCGCAGTCTCGGCTTGTTTTTCGAGCGTGTCTTGTTTTCCGATGCGCGCGATCGGCCTCCGTTTTTCGCTCTGTCCGGATTCCCCATGCACACGGTTGCGCTGAATGAGCAAAACCTGAAGCCGTCAATACTCGCGACCGGATCGATTCCGATGGTGCTTAACGGCGTTCGAGATATTCACGGCGCGCCGCGTGGCACTTATCGCGACGGCGGTGTCATCGACTACCACCTGGATATCCCGCATTCGAATCCGGACAAGCTGTGTTTCTACCCGCACTTCATCGATCGCATTGTCCCGGGTTGGTTCGACAAACCGTTTAAGTCTCGCGGTCCGTCGCCCGCGAACGTGCACAACACCCTTTTGATCAGTCCGTCCGTCGAGTTCGTCAAGACGCTGCCCAACGCCAAAATACCGGATCGCAAGGACTTCACTGCGTATCCCCCGGATGAACGGGAAAAGAACTGGCGCATTGCGGTCGACCGCTGCCGTGCGCTCGGCGACGAGCAAAACGATGTGTTGCAGACGGGTCGATTGGCGGAGCGCCTCGAACCCCTGGTGTGACCTGTTTCACACGCAAGCGCGAAATCTCGCGACCCACGTCCCTTGTTCAGTGGGTATTCACGCTGTCTGCGTAGCCTGTCGCTACGATGACGGCATGAACAGCCGGAGGACGGGACAGTGTCAATTCGACGAGTGAACGCGAGCCTACTGGGACTCGCGATGGTGGTTTTGTCAGGATGCGCATCGATGAGCGCCGACGAATGCATGATGAGCGACTGGCGAGCGGTCGGCTACGAAGACGGCGCGCGGGGCTACACGACCGCCCAGTTCGGTGGGCGTCGCAAAGCCTGCGCCAAGCACGGCGTGGTGGCTGATTTTGACGCCTACCAGGAAGGTCGTCGGGAAGGGCTGGTCGAGTACTGCCAGCCGGCAAAGGGATTTCAGGTCGGCGCGAGCGGCGGCCAGTACGGCGGTGTCTGTGACGTTGCACTGGAAGCGGGTTTCGTTGAGGCCTACCGGATCGGGCGCGAGCTCTACAATCTTCGCTCTGCGGTCAGTTATGCCGCCAACGCGGTGACCAGTCGCGAAGGCGAACTCGCCTACATCGAAACCGAGATACGCGACGCCGAGGCGGCTCTCATCGCCAAGGAGACAGCAACCGAGGATCGCGTGCTGTTGCTGGCGGAACTCAAGGATCTGTCAGAGCGCAAAGGCAGTATCGAGACGGAAATCGAATCGCTGATTGCGGACCGGGCAGCGGCCGAAGTCGAACTGGCAAACTACCGGGCCACGATTGCCGAGTACGGCTACTAGTCAAATTCTTCAGGAAGCCCGGCGTCGATCAATGCCCTGGCGCCGCTCGGCCTCGAAGACGCCGGTGCCGGCACCGGCGGTATTGACGTTGTAGGGACTGCGCCGATCATGATCCTTGCGCCGATCGTCGTAATGCACGAAATAGCATTCACAGCTGGACGCATCGCAGCCGGGTAGCGGCAGCTCGGGTGGTTTGCTGGCGAGGAAGCGCTCGCCGGCCAGCGCTTTCGCACGACAACACGCTGCGTTCGTCCCGCGGATAGCGACTGCGGCAAAGGGTCTGGGCGGTTTTGGCGCTTTCGCGGGCGCAGTCGCGGGCCGGCGCAGGCGCAGCAAAAGCCACGCAGCCAGCAGGATTAACGCCAACAGCAGCAAAAATCCGGTCATTTGAAACTCACCCCATCCGTCGTCACTTTAGACCAAAACGGCCCATTTTTTCACTAAGCGGAATTACCTATCCGCTTTTGACAAGCTCGTCCCGCGTATCGAGAATGCACAAAACCACTGGATTAACGCACGATGACCAGCGATTCGAAGCTCATGGAGATGCTCACCGGCTACGCGGCGGCCCATCAGCATCCGTTTAACGTTTTTATGCACATGGTCGGTATTCCGACCATTATGTTCGGTGCACTGATCCCGATGACCTGGCTGTCATTCGACATTGCCGGCGTGTCAATCTCACTCGCCCATTTGGTTATGGCAGGCTTTTTCGTCTTTTACCTGACCCTGGACGTATTGTTTGCTGTTGTATTCCTGATTGTGGCTTTTGTTCTCACGATACTCGCAACCCGTGTCGGACAGGCGCCGCTTGCCGTGTCCGGCAGCATCGCTGCTGCTGCATTTTTCGGCGGATACCTGGGGCAGTTCGTCGGCCACTATGTCGAGAGATCCATGCCGGTTCTCGTCAAGCACCCGATTCAAGCCAACCTGGCCGCGCCGTTTTTCACCGTGGTTGAGCTGTTCAAGATCACCGGGCTGCGACCTGAGCTGTTCAACGCTGTACAAGCAGCGATCGCTCGTCGTCGGGAAGAAGAGGCAGCCGCCGGCGCCTAGTCGCTGTTGGACAATGCCGCGTCGATCGCGGCAGAAATCTCGTCGCGCGTAAACGGCTTCTGGATGAAGTGCACGTCTTCGTTGTCCAGCAAGCGCTTTTGCGAGGCTGTTTCAGCATGACCGGACATAAACAGGACCCGTGTTGACGGAGTCACCATCAACAAACGCTCTGCCAGATCGACGCCACTGCCCTCCGTCAGTACAAGGTCACTGAGCAACAGGTCGAAGGTCTCCTCGGCGGCCGCTTTCAAGGCGTCATCCGATTTTGTCGTTGCCGTCACCCGATAGTCCATGCTCTCAAGCATCTGCCGAACGACCTCCAGCAAACGGGGCTCGTCTTCGACCAGGAGTATCGACCGTCCTCCGCCTTCGGTGATCTCACTTTCATGCTTCCACGTGGACTCCTCGTCGCTGTCTATCGCTCGCGGAACGAGGATGTGAAACGACGCGCCGTTACCCGGTGTACTGTCCACCGAAATCAGACCGCCGTTTTGCATGACGATCCCGTAGACGGTCGCGAGACCGAGTCCGGTACCGTCTTGCTCTTTGGTTGTAAAGAACGGCTCGAAGAGCTGGGGAATATCGTCCTGGCTGATGCCCTTGCCGCTGTCGATCACGGACAGCCGCACGTACTGCCCGGGCAGCAGGTCCCGCGCCGAAAACCGGTCGTCGTCCTCGACGTCGAAGTTGCTCAGTTGAATTCGAACGGATCCGGGTTTGCCGCCGATCGCGTCCTTCGCGTTAATGCACAGGTTCGTCAACACCTGGTCCAACTGTGCCGGATCGAGTTTGACGCGCCACAGGTCGTCGCTGACGTTGAGGCTCAAGCTGATTTGCTCGCCGATCATGCGATCGAGAATGCCGAGTAGTCGCTCCACCTCGTACGCGAGGTCAAGACGTTTCGGGCGGATCGTCTGTCGACGTGCGTAGCCCAATAACTGCTTGGTGATCTTGGCAGAGCGCTGAGCGGCATCGATGACGCCCTCGACGCTCTGGCTGGCCGGGTGGTTGGTGCCGATGCCGGCCATCGCTAGCTCGGCGAATCCGATGATGACGCCGAGCATGTTATTGAAATCGTGCGCGACACCACCGGCAAGCCGGCCTACGGACTCGAGGCGTTTGACGCTCTCGAGCGCTTCCTGTGACTCCCTCAGCTCGGTGATATCGAGGCCAAACCCGCCCAAGGCAACCGTGTCGCCGTTGATCTGCACCGGGAACTTGACGTTGTGCACAAAGCGTCGCGAACCGTCTGATCGGGTGATGTAGCCGTTCCAGCGTTCGAGCGCATTGGATTCAAGGACCCGGCGGTCCATATCCATGAGCTCCTTGGCGGTGGACTCCGGAAAGAACGCGGCCGAGGTGTTGCCCATCATGGTTTCGACCGTGGTGGCTGCGAGCTCCGCGGCTACCCGGTTGGCGTACAGATGCGCGCCGTCGGCGTCTTTCAGGAAAACGCCGGCAGGCGCGTTGTCCATGAAAGCCCGAAATCGCGCTTCGCTGTCGGCGAGTCGCCGCTCGCTGTTTTTCTGGGCCTCGATACTGACCACATAGCCCAGCATGACCAGAACGCGACCTTCGGCGTCTCGCTCACTGAGACCACGCGCCAGGTACCATGCGTAACGGCCGTCGGCTCTCTGCAGCCGAACCTCGATGACGTAGTCGTTGTTTTTTGCGAGGTGTTCCTCGATCGCCGTCACGTGGCGTTCGCGATCGTCAGGATGCGTTAGTTCAATGACATCCGCCCGCGCGAGATTCGAGTCGTCGTAGCCCAGTGTTTTACGGAGCTTGGGAGACCAGAGCACGTCGTCGTTGACCACGTCCCATCGCCAAATGCCTTCGGTCGCCAGTTCGAGCAGTGACCACAGCTGGTTCGAGCCCAGGTTTTGTTCGTCGAGCTGCATGTAAGTCCAATAGCGCCCCGAAGATGATTTGAGACCATGCGACCCGCAACTGAACAGTGCCGCTAGCTCAAGGCGCAAATGTAGTCGAATCGGACCATAAGAGCGAGTTTTTGCGATTGCGACGACTAATGGTGGTGCAAGTGGTCAAACTCATTGCGACCCTAAGATGTCCGCGCCAAAGGGGTTCTGATGTCCGAGCGTCTAATCACGAGCAGGGAAGTGCGCCTGCCTGGAAACGTTGCCGAGAAGAGGACTTGAACTTCGTATTGAGAAGGACAGCGCTCCGGATCAGACGTCGTAACTAACAGGGCGGGGTAGCCGAGCCAACGTGAAATTGTGTCTGTCTTCCGGGGATGCCGCGCGAGCCGGACGAAGGCACCCTGGTGGTAAGTTCCCCACTGGGCCGCAAACAAAAAAAGGGCCCCCGGCTGGTGAAAAATCATCAGGCCAAAAGGCGCGTGGTTAGCGTCATCTGGGCCTGTGTCATTATCTTTGGTGTGAATAGAGCCAATTCCTAC